>NZ_CP109434.1:8893152-9196217 GCF_036227105.1 Amycolatopsis sp. NBC_01488
CGACCGGGCCCTGGTGCCGCCCGCGATCGAGGAGTCGCTGCGCTACCTGTCGCCGTTCGCGGCGGTGGCGCGCGCGACGATGCGCGAGGTCGAGCTGGGCGGGGTGACCGTGCCCGCGGACCAGATGCTGATGATCTGGGTGGCGGCGGCCAACCGGGACGACCGCGTGTTCGCCGAGCCGGGCACGTTCGACCCGCTGCGCGATCCCAACCCGCACCTCGCGTTCGGCCGCGGGATCCACTTCTGCATCGGGGCACCGCTCGCCCGGCTCGAAGGCCGGGTGGCGCTGAACATCCTGTTCGACCGCTACCCCGCACTGCGCACGATCCCGGGTGAGCCGCCGAAGTTCCAAGTGAACCCGAACATGACCGGCGTGCGGGAGCTGCCGCTCACCACGGCGTGAACCGGGTGCGCCCTGGGCGAAATCCCTCGCCCGGGGCGCTTCGCGCGGCGAAGGTGGACCGATGAACGTGGCGGTGCTGGCGGACATCCACGGCGTCCTCCCCGCGCTGGAGGCCGTGCTCGCGGAGCCGGACGTCGAGGCGGCGGACCGGATCGTGCTGCTGGGCGACCTGCTGGCGGGCCCGATGCCGGTGGAGACCATGGACCGGCTGCAGGCGCTGGGGTCGCGGGCGATCTGGGTGCGGGGCAACGCCGACCGCGAACTGGCGGCGTCGGCACACGGTACCGGGAAGTTCGTCCCGGACCCGATCTTCCCGTGGGCGGCGCGACAACTGCGTCCCGCCGATCTCCCGGTGCTCGACGCGCTGCCGCTGACGGTGACGCTCGGCGGCGTGCTGTTCTGCCACGCGACCCCGCGCGACGACACGGAAATCGTGCTCGTCGACAGCCCGCTGGCGCGCTGGGCCGAGGTCCTCGACGGCGTTGCGGCGTCGACGATCGTGCTGGGGCACACGCACATGCCGTTCGCCCGGCTGGTGGACCGGCGGCTGGTCGTCAACCCCGGGAGCGTCGGAATGCCGTACGGCGCAAGGGGTGCGCACTGGGCGTTGCTCGGCGAGGGCGTCCAGCTGCGGCGCACATCGTACGACGTCGAAGAGGCATGCCGGTTTCTCGCGTCGCGGTCGGCCTATCCCGGCATCGAAGCGTGGGCGGACCACTTCGTCCGGAACCCGCCTTCGGACGCGGAGGCGCTGCGGGTGTTCAGCGGCCCTGGAACGATTTCCACATGATGACCGCGGCGTAGGGCAGGAACTCGCGGCCGCGGCGCCAGAGCCACGGGATGCCCTTGAGCACCAGCCACCCCACGTGCCCGGCGGCGCTCGGCTCGACACCGCCGCTGCAGGTGAGGCTCACCGGCTCGGGCACGTCGAAGCCGGCTTCGGCGAGCAGGCCCGTGAAGCCGTCGGCGAGCAGGCGGTGGCCAAGTTCCGAGGGGTGCAGCCGGTCGACGCTCCAGACCGTGAGGTCGTACGCGCCGGGGAGGCGGTCGAGGTCGAGGCAGGGGACGCCTTCGCGGGTGACGACCTCGTCGATGGCGGCGTTCAGCTCCGCGACGCGGGCGCTGAGGGCGCGCTTGAGCGACGGCGGGAGGCGGAACACCTTGCTGTGGTCGTGGAACCGGACCGGGACGACGGTGGTGTTCACCTGGCGCAGCCGGTGGATGACCTCGGTGAAGTCGGCGGCGATCCGGGCGGCGTCGAAGTCCGGACGCAGGGTGTCGTTCATGCCGGCCACGAGCAGCGCGACATCGGGCCGGTGCGCGACGGCGGCGGGCACCTGTTCGGTGAGCACGCACCGCATCCGGGCCCCGGTGAACGACGGGTTCAAGTAGCCACCGGCCTCGACCCCGAGCGCGGCCGCGACGAGCGGCCCGACGCCCCGCCAGCCCCCGCGCCGGGGCAGCGGATCACCGAGCCCGACCGCGGTGGAGTCGCCGAGCACGACGAGCCGCTCGGCGCGCCGGAGGGGCGGCACGGCCGCGAGCGCGGGCCGGGCGGGCGAAGGTTCGGGGAAGGGAGTGACTTCGACACTGATCACGGTCACGCCCACGACCATCGGCCACGGAAGCTCACCTGCGGTGAGGAGGAGGTAACACGCCCGCGACCGGGCGCCTAATTCTTGACGCTCACCTCACAGGTGCCGGAAATGTCCCGTTCAGGGGGTGAGTTCAGCTCCGGAAGACGAGCGGACTGGGGTTGCGGGCCGGGGGCGGTGCCGGCCTGCTGCTGATGCGGCGACCGAGCGACGCATGGTCGGCCCGGGCACAACCAGCCGTCCTCAGCGGAACGCCGGGTAGAACGCCAGGTCGGCGTGCGGGCCCAGCCGCGCCGCCAAAGCCGCCGCCACTCGGGCCGCGAACTCCGAAACCGCCGTCATCCGGACATACCCGGCGTGCTTCGCCAAATCTCGCCACCAGGTCACCAAAGCCGCCTCACGGCTCACCGGAGGGGCATGGCGGGACAGGTCCAGCGATCCCAGCTCCTCGCCCGTGATGAACCACACCCGCAACAGCTCGCTGGCCGTCAGGTGCGTCGCCAGCACCTCGTCGTCGGCCAGGGCCGGCCACACGCCCACCACTTCCGCGCGCCACACCGCGACCATCGCCTCGCTCATGCCCGCCGGCAGCGCCAGTGCGTCCGGCCAGCTCGCGAACGGCAGCCTCAGGTGCGCCGCGTCGACCAGGGCCGACCGGACGCAGCCGTGCTCGAAGTCGAGGAAGCGGACGCTCTCGCCCGTCACGAGGTTGTTGTCCGGGCTCAGCTCCACCGGGCTGAACGCGCGGAAACCCGCCGAGCGCGACTGCTCCAGCGCTGCCGTCACCTGCGCGAGGACCTCGTCCGGCGCCGGGATGCCCAGCCGCTCCTGGATCACCGCCGGCACGCGCTCGCACAGCTCGTCGACGCCGCCGGCGTCGGTCCTCGCCGGGGCGCCCAGTCGGCGCAGCAGCGCGTTGAAGTCGGCTTCGCGGCCCGCCGTGCTCGCGTGCAGGCGGCCCAGCGAACGGGCCCACGACAGCAGCGCGCGCTCGGCCGCGCGGGAGTCGCGGGCGTAGAGCTTGTCCTCCAGTGTCGGCGTGCGGCCGAGGTCCTCCAGCACCAGCACGCGGGCGCGGCCGTCGTGGGCGAGCAGCTCCGGGCACATCCGCTCGTCCGGCGCCAGCGCCGTGAACAGCTGGTAGCTGACCGCTTCCTGGGCGAACGGGTCGGCACCCGAGGACGGCTGGTCCGGGTAGTGCTTGACGACCAGCGTGCGCGGCAGCGCGAAGGACGACGACACCACTCTCGCCCGGACCACCGTCGCCGGCCCGCTGCCCGCGAGGTCCTCGGGCGCGACCAGGGTGATCGCGCTGCCGAACCGGCGCGAGAGAACGGACTCGCCCGCCGCGACCGCCGCGGCTACGGCGTGCTCGGCCCCTGCCCCGACCCCAGCGTCGCCGGCGGAGGAGGTGTCGACTGTCATTGTCACCGACCCTACTCGTGACTGAGCAACCATGACTACTGACATCCGGACAAGAAGGAGCCCCCGGTCCGGCCGGGGTTCATCCCCGTGAAAGCGGACGCATCCCCACCGGTGAACGTTGCCCATTCCGGCGCACGATCAACACAATGGCCGCTGCTGCAACGATTCCGAGAAGGTTGACGAGCAGCTGACCCACCGATTGGCCGCATCGGCTCCACTCCCCCGCCACGGCCGCCACGACCGCGTAGCCCGCGGCCGGCACCGTCGTCACGGAGATGAAGACGCCCACGAGCGCCGCCGACTTCGCCGACGTCATGGCGAGCATCCCGGCCGCCCCGGCCAGCATCGCCACGACCAGCGACGGTACGCCGACCGAGAACACGAAGTCGACCTCGCTGTGGCGCTTCAGCTCGAACGCCTGTGCGCCGAAGACGTGCGTCACGCGGACCAGCAGGGCGCCGCCCAGCGTGACGACCATGGCCAGCGGGAAGCCGATCCCCAGCGCCGCACCCGCGAGCCGGACGAGGTCCCACCGCCGCAGCACCAGCCCGACCGCCAGCGCGGCGAGCGGCCCGAATTCCGGGCCGACGACCATCGCGCCGACGATCGTCACCGCGGAGTCCGTCAGCACGCCGACCGCCGCCAGCAGGCAGGCGATGGTGAGGAACGCCAGGAACGTCACGTTGAGCCGCGACTCCTCGCCCGTGCGGGCGAGCAGCTCCTGCCAGACGACGGCGTCCACGCCTTCGCCCGGCGCGGCCTCCTCCGCCTCGTCGGCGGCGTCGGACAGCGCCGTGTCGATCGCTTCGAGCGTGATCCCGCCGGAGTGGTCGAGCTCGAGCACGCACAGCGCGGCCACGATCTCGTCCGCCGCCTCGCGCGCGATGTCGGCCTCGACCAGGTCGCCTTCCGGCGAGACGGCGACGCCGCGGTGCACGATCAGGTGCGCGGTCCCGGCGTGTGCCCGCAGGATGTCGAGCGCCTCGGCGGTCTTCTCCGGCGGGCACACGGCCCTGAGGTGCAGCACTAGTTCTGCGAGGGCGCGGCCGGCTTCGCGTCGATGCCGGCTTCCTTGCGCTGCTGCGCCGTGATCGGCGCGGGCGCCGCGGTCAGCGGGTCGTAGCCGCCGCCGGTCTTCGGGAACGCGATGACGTCACGCAGCGAGTCGGCCTTGGCCAGCAGCATGACGATGCGGTCCCAGCCGAACGCGATGCCGCCGTGCGGCGGCGGGCCGAACGCGAAGGCGTCGAGCAGGAAGCCGAACTTCTCCTGCGCCTCCTCCTCGCCGAGGCCCATCAGCGCGAACACGCGCTTCTGGACGTCACCGCGGTGGATACGGATCGAGCCGCCGCCGATCTCGTTGCCGTTGCAGACGATGTCGTAGGCGTAGGCCAGCGCGTTGCCCGGGTCCTGCTCGAACTTGTCGATCCACTCGGGGGTGGGCGAGGTGAACGCGTGGTGCACCGCGGTCCACTTGCCGGAGCCGACCGCGACGTCGTCGCCGATGTCCTCGACCGGCGCGAACAGCGGCGCGTCGACGACCCACACGAACGACCAGGCGTCCTCGTCGATCAGGCCGAGGCGCTTGCCGATCTCGTCGCGCGCGGCGCCCAGCAGCGGCTGCGTGCTCGAGGCCTTGCCGGCCGAGAAGAAGATGCAGTCGCCGGGCTTCGCGCCCGCCGCGGCGGCGACGTTCTCGCGCTCGGTCTCCGACAGGTTCTTCGCCACCGGGCCGCCGAGCGTGCCGTCCTCGTTGACGAGGATGTACGCGAGGCCGCGCGCGCCGCGCTGCTTCGCCCACTCCTGCCACGCGTCGAGCTGGCGGCGCGGCTGGTTCGCCCCGCCGGCCATCACGACCGCGCCGACGTACGGCGCCTGGAACACGCGGAACGGCGTGTCGGCGAAGAACTCCGTCAGGTCGGTGATCTCGAGGTCGAAGCGCAGGTCCGGCTTGTCGGAGCCGTACTTGGCCATCGCCTCGTGGTAGGTGATGCGCGGGATCGGCCGCGGGATCTCGTGCCCGATCAGCTTCCACAGCGCCGAGACGATCTGCTCGCCGATGTCGATGACGTCGTCCTGCTCGACGAAGCTCATCTCGATGTCGAGCTGGGTGAACTCCGGCTGGCGGTCGGCGCGGAAGTCTTCATCCCGGTAGCAGCGCGCGATCTGGTAGTACCGCTCCATGCCGCCGACCATGAGCAGCTGTTTGAACAGCTGCGGCGACTGCGGCAGGGCGTACCAGGAGCCGGGCTTGAGCCGGGCGGGCACCAGGAAGTCGCGCGCGCCTTCGGGGGTGGAGCGGGTCATCGTCGGCGTCTCGATCTCGACGAAGTCCTGGTTGTGCAGTACCTCGCGCGCGGCGCGGCTGACCTCGCTGCGCAGCCGCATGGCCGCGGCCGGGCCGCTGCGGCGCAGGTCGAGGTAGCGGTGCTTGAGGCGGACCTCTTCGCCGACGTCGACGCGGTCGTCGATCGGGAACGGCAGCGGCGCGGCTTCGGAGAGGACCTCGAGCTGGGTCGCGAGGACCTCGATCTCACCGGTGGGGATCTCGGCGTTCGCGTTGCCCTCGGGGCGCTTCGCGACCTCGCCGACGATCTTGACACAGAACTCCGAGCGGAGCGCATGCGCGCGCTCGGCCATCTCACCCTCGCGGAAGACGACCTGGGCGACGCCGCTGGCGTCGCGGAGGTCGATGAAGATGACGCCGCCGTGATCGCGCCGCCGGGCCACCCAACCGGTGAGGGTGACGGTCTGTCCGGCCTGCTCGGCACGCAGGGTGCCGGCGTTGTGAGTGCGGAGCACTGCGACTGCTCTCCTTCGACATGGGTTCTCGCTGCCTGAGAAGGCTAACGAACCACCCAGCGTACGACGTCGGCAGGCTTGACTTGCGCAGTGGTCAGAGCACGTACTTCGGCCGGGCCTCCAGCGCGGCGACCAGGCGGTGGGCCTGGGCCAGGTAGGCGGCGACCTGGTAGATGCGGCCACCGGGGTGGGAGACGAGCCAGTTGGCGGCCGCCGAGGCCGAGGCGAAGAACGGCTGGCCGGCGCAGGCCATCGCGTCGGCGTGCTCGAGCCCGAAGCCCAGGTCGACCGCGGCGACGACGGCCGAGGGCGGGTCGGCCTGCATGATCGCGCGCGCGGTGAGGTCGATGCGGATGCGCGTCCCGGTGACCGGGCAGATCGCTTCCGCGTGCACGCGCTCGCCGGTGGCGATGGCCAGCAGGAACATGTCGACGGTGCCGTCCGGCCCGGCGCCGAGGGTGCCCTCGGCCGGCTGGAGCCGGTGGTGGGCCCCGCGCGGCGCGGGGCCGGTGCTCACGAGGTCGCGGTGCAGGGTGAACCCGATCAGCTCGACGAGCCGGCGCGCTTCGCCCGGGGCGACGCCGACGGTCGCGGCCAGCCTGTCGACGCTCACGGGGTGCCGGCCGGCCCGGGTCAGCTTCAGGGCGGCCCACGCGAGCCGGGCGGCCGCGACCCGGTCGGTCTGCGAGGTCGTCATCGCCGCTTCTCCCTTCCGCATCGATCCCTTCGACGTTAGGTGTCGGCGAGGCAGGGCGACAACGACACGATCGGACATTTTTCCGCAAGGCCCCGACACGGCGGCGCAATCGAGGGCGGACTACGGCGAACGGGGGAGTTTCGCGGGGTCCGGCGGCGTTCCGGGTGACAGCTTCACCCACACGGCGGTTCGGCGGGGGATCGCCGACCGATGAGGGTGCTCGTCCACAAAGGACAGCACGGTTGCGGGCGGACGGCGCGGCTTGCTCCGCGACCCATGGCCATGAATGACTCATTCATGGCCGCCCGCGGCGGGCCGGGTGGCGCGGGGCGGGGCGGTGAGGTCCGCGCGGCCCGGATCGTCAGAGCAGCCGGAGCTGTTCCGCCTCCGGCCGCCGTAACCCGCCGGCCCGGCGCACCCGCGCTCAAGCAGCCGCAACTGCTCCGCGGGCGGCCCGCAAAACCGGCCACGGCACCCGAACCCGGCGCACCCAGACTCACAGCAGCCGCAACTGTTCCGCGGCCGGCACCTCGATCCGCGGCTCGGGCACCGGCTCCGGGCTTCGCACCTCATACCCCGTCTTCGGTGCCAGCCCGTGTCGCCGCAGTAGTGGCGCCACTCGCTCCCCCAGCCGCTCGCGGTACGCCTTCTGCACGTAGCTGCCCCGCGCGTACAGCTCGCGGTACCGCGGCACCAGCGCCGGGTACGCGCCCGCCAGCCAGCGCCCGAACCACTCCCGGGCGCCCGGGCGCAGGTGCAGCGGGATCACCGTCGCGCTCGTCGCTCCCGCTTCGGCCAGCTTCGCGAACAGCGCGTCGAGGGCCTCGGCCGAGTCCGTCAGCCACGGCAGCACCGGCGCCACCAGCACCGAACACGGCAGTCCGGCGTCGCGGGCCTTGCGGACCAGCTCCAGCCGGGCCTGCGGGCTCGGCGTGCCGGGTTCGAGGCGGTGCTGCAGCTCGCGGTCGAGCAGCGCGATCGACACCGCCAGGCTGACCGGCACGTCGGCGGAGACGGCCTGCAGCAGCGGCAGGTCGCGCGCCAGCACGGTGCCCTTCGTGAGCACCGACAACGGCGTCCCGGAGCGGGCCAGCGCCGTGATGATCCCCGGCATCAGCCGGTAGCGGCCCTCCGCGCGCTGGTACGGGTCGGTGTTCGTGCCCATCGCGACGTGCTCGCGCCGCCACGACGGCCGTTTCAGCTGCGCGGCGAGGACCTCGGGCGCGTTGACCTTCACGACGACCTGGGTGTCGAAGTCGTGGCCGGCGTCGAAGTCCAGGTACGTGTGGGTGTTCCGGGCGAAGCAGTTGTGGGACACCATGCCGTCGGCGATGAAGTCGCCGGTGCCGGTGGTGATGTCGAACAGCGGCAGCTGCAGGCCGAGCGGCTCGATCGCCTCGACGCGGCGGCGGCTCGCGCCGATCACCGCGCCGTCCAGCGACCGCTTCCACGCGACGCCGGGGTTGCTCACGTGCAGGAACCGCAGCACTTCGGCCGTCCCGCCGAGCAGCCGGACCTCTTGGCGGGCCGGGAACTTCGGCACTTCGTCGACCTGGTGCGCGAAGCCGAAGCGGGTGAGCGCGCCGGCGAAGGCCTCGACGATCTCCGGTTCGTCGTGCGCCACGGTGAGGACGCCGCGGCCGTAGTCGCCCGCGATGTCGAAGAGACCGGCGAGGAAGCCGCGCTGCCAGTGCGCGTCCGGGTCCGCCGGCACCTGCAGGAAGCCGACGGACGCGCCGAAGTCGGGCAGGTACTCGAGGGCGCGGGTGGCCGCGTCCGGTTCCGCGGCGAACCCGCCGGAGCGCAGCATCCCGCACAGGTAGCCGGCGCGGTACCCGAGCGTCTCGTCGGGCGTGGGCGCGAACCGGCCGACGCCGATCAGCTCGGTGCCGGGCTCCAGGTGCGGGCGCTGCGCGGCGCCGAACTTGGTGCCGGTGACGTGCTTCCAGCCCTTGCTCGTAAGAAACCGGTGGTCGCCGCCGGCGACGAGCCGGGTGCCGTCGTCCAGGGTGACGCGGTAGGCGGCGCGCAGGGTCGTCCAGTGCGCTTCGACGCGGGTCGGCACCAGCCGCCGGGACGCGCCGTGGCCGCGGGTGCCGTAGATCTCGTCGCCGACCTTCAGTTCCGACAGCGGCTTCGTCCGGCCGTCGGCCAGCAGGATCTTGGTGCCGCCTTCGAGGCAGTACGTGCAGGCGTGCGAGCAGCCGCGGTACGGGTTCACCGTCCAGCCGAAGGGCACCCCGGACCCGGCGGGAACCTTGTTCAGCACGGAGCGCGCGTGCACCTCGTGAAAGGTGACGCCGTCGAACTCCGGTGACCGCACGGACCGCACCAGGCCCTCCAGCCCGGGCAGTGCCGGCTCACCCTCCCCCGCTCGCTGCCGATCCCATCGCACAGCGCCAGTCGAACACATGTTCTATTCGAGTGTCAAACCGGTTCGCCGCAGGCGAATCGGGGTGGTGCTGGTGTGGCTCCTGGGGCGGTTCAGGACGAGAAGCGGTCCAAGGCGCGGATCTTGTTGGTCGCGTCGAGCGCGGCCACCTTGTACGCCTCCGACAGCGTCGGGTAGTTGAACACCGCGTCCACGAGGTAGTCGACCGTGCCGCCGCAGCCCATCACCGCCTGTCCGATGTGGACCAGGTCGGTCGCGCCCGTGCCGAACACGTGCACGCCCAGCAGCTTCCGGTCCGAAGTGGACACCAGCAGCTTCAGCATTCCGTAGCTGTCGCCGGTGATCTGGCCGCGGGCCAGCTCGCGGTAGCGCGCGATGCCGACCTCGTACGGCACCGACGACGACGTCAGCTGCGCCTCGGTGGAGCCGACGTAGGAGATCTCCGGGATCGTGTAGATGCCGATCGGCTGCAGCGCGCCCAGGCCGTTCGCCGGTTCGCCGAACGCGTGGTACGCCGCGAGCCTGCCCTGGTCCATCGACGTCGCCGCCAGGGCCGGGAAGCCGATCACGTCGCCGACCGCGTAGATGTGCGGGACCTCGGTGCGGTAGTTCTCGTCGACCACGAGCCGGCCGCGCTCGTCGGCCGCCAGGCCCGCCGCGTCCAGCTTCAGCTCGCCCGTCATGCCCTGGCGGCCGGCCGAGTACATGACGCCGTCGGCCGGGATGCGCTTGCCGCTGACCAGCGTGGTGATCGTCGCGTCGTCGGACACCGCGACGTCCGCGACCTTCTCGCCGAAGCGGAACGTGACGCCCAGGTCGCGCAGCTGGAACTTCAGCGACTCGACGATCTCGGGGTCGCAGAAGTCGAGCATCTGGTCGCGCTGCTCCACCACGGTGACCCGCGAGCCGAGCGCGGCGAACATCGACGCGTACTCGATCCCGATCACGCCCGCGCCCACCACGACCAGCGACGACGGGATCTGCTCGAGCCGGAGGATCTCGTCGGAGTCGAGCACGCGCGCGGCGTCGAAGTCGACGTGCGCCGGCCGTGCGGGCCGGGTACCGGTGGCGATCACGACGTAGTCCGCGCTCAGCGTGCGGCGGTCGCCGGGGTGACGGCTTTCGACGATCACCGTGTGCGGGTCGGCGAACGAGCCGGTACCGGGGATGAGGTCGACGTGGTTGCGCATCAGCTGCGCGCGCACCACCTGCACCTCACGCCCCACGACGTGCTGGGTGCGTGCCAGCAGGTCGGCGATCGTGATGTCCTGCTTGACGCGGTAGCTCGCGCCGTACAGCTCGCGCTGGTTCATGCCGGTCAGGTAGAGCACGGCTTCGCGCAGCGTCTTGGAGGGGATCGTGCCGGTGTTGACGCACACCCCGCCGACCATGTCGTGCCGGTCCACGACGGCCACCCGCTTGCCGAGCTTCGCCGCGGCGATCGCGGCCTTCTGCCCGCCGGGGCCCGAACCGATGACGATGAGGTCGTACTCGTGCTCGCTCACGACGTCGAGCCTGCGCACCCGGGCGCCCCGGCGCAACCCCCGGCCGGTGAAGATCCGCGCGCGAACCCGTCTCGGGGCTAGCGTGACCCGATGCTGCGGGTGTCGCTGCTGGGCGAGCAGGTGATCGCCGACGACGAGACCGGTGCCGTGCTGACGCGGTCGCCGCGCTCGGTCGCGCTCGTGGCCCACCTCGTCGTGCACGCCGGCCTGGCGGTGCCCCGGCGGCGGATCGCCGGGCTGTTCTGGCCGGATTCCACCGACGCGCAGGCGCTGACGAACCTCCGCCGCGAGCTGCACCAGCTGCGCCGCGTGCTCGGCGACCTGCCTTCGCTGGCCGTCACCGGGCGCGACCTGTCCTGGCGGGACACGCCGTCGAGCCGGGTGGACGTGCGGGAGTTCGACCTCTCCCGCCGGGCCGCGCTGGCCGCGACGGACGCCGCCGACATCGTCGCCCACGCGGGGGCCGCCCTCGCGACCTGCCGCGGCGAGCTGCTGCCGGGCCTGGCCGACGACTGGGTCCTGGCCGCGCGCGCCGAGCTCGACCGCCAGTGCGTCGAGCTGTGCGACCTGCTCTGCCGGACCCCGGCGGGCGACCCGGCCGTCGCACTCGCCGCCGCCCGCCGCCGGATCCGGCTGCGCCCGCTGGAAGAGACCGGCTACCGGACGCTGATGGGGCTGCAGGCCGACGCCGGTGACCGGGCGGGCGCGGTGAGCACGTACCACCGGTGCGCGTCGGTGCTCGAACGCGAGCTGGGCGTCGTCCCGGCCGAGCCGACCCGCGCGGCGCTGCGCCGGCTGCTCGCCCGGCCGGACCCCGAGCCCCTGCGGGCGGCCGCACCGGGTCTCGTCGGCCGGGCCGCCGAACTGGCCCGGCTCGGCGACGCGTGGCGGGCCGCGGCCGCCGGCCGCGCCGGGGTCGTCCTCGTGCGCGGCGACGCCGGGGTCGGCAAGACCCGGCTGGTCACCGAGCTGGCCGGGCTGGCCCGGGCGGAGGGTGCGGTCGTCGCCGCCGGCCGCTGCTTCGGCACGGCCGGCCGAGTCGCGCTGGCACCGGTGGCCGACTGGCTGCGCACGCCCGCGGTGCAGCGGGCGGCGACGGCACTGGACCCGGTGTGGCGGACCGAAGTCGACCGGCTGCTGCCGGCCACGCGCCCGGCCGCGGCCGGCCATCCGACGGTGGACGCGTGGCAGCGCCTGCGGTTCTTCGAAGGGCTCGCCCGCGCGCTCACCGCCGGCGGCCGGCCCGTCCTGCTGGTGCTCGACAACGTCCAGTGGTGCGACGAGGAGACGGGTGCCTTCCTCGCCTTCTGCCTCGGCCTGCTGCCGGACGCGCCGCTGCTGGTCGCGGGGACGCTGCGCGACGGCGACCTCGACCCCGGCGTGGCCGCCTGGACCGCCCAGCTGCGCGACGACGGCAAGCTCACCGAGCTGCCGCTGCGCCCGTTCGACGCCGACGGCACCGCGCACCTCGGCGAGGCGGTGGCCGGCCGGCCGCTGTCCGCGGCGGACCGGACCTTGCTGCACGCGGCCACCGGCGGGTTCCCGCTGTACGTCGTGGAAGCCCTGCGCGCGGGCGCTTCCCCGCCCGCCGACGGCCTGGCGGGCGTGCTGCGCGCCCGGCTCGCGCAGCCCGGCCCGGCGGCCCGCGAGGTCGCCGGGCTCGCCGCCGCGGCCGGCCGGGACTTCACCCTCGAGCTGCTCACCGAGGCCAGCGACCTCGACGCGGACACCGTCGTCGACGCGGTCGACGAGCTGTGGCGCCGCCGGATCGTGCGCGAGTTCGGCGGCAGCTACGACTTCACCCACGACCTGCTGCGCGAGGCGGCCTACCAGCAGGTCAGCCCGCCGCGGCGGTGGCTGCTGCACCGGCGGCTGGCCCAGGGCCTGGAGCTGCTGCACGCCGACGACACCGACGCCGTGGCGGCGCAGCTGGCCGAGCAGTACGCCCGTGGCGGCCGGCCCGACCGCGCCGTCGCCCACTACCGGCGGGCCGCGGCCGTCGCGGCCAGGACGTTCGCCCACGCCGAGGCGATCCGGCTGCTGAAGGAGGCACTGGCGCTCGTCCGCGCGCGGCCGGCGAGCGGCAACCGCGACCGCGACGAGCTCGCCGTCCTCGAAGCGCTCGCCGGGCCGCTCAACGCCCACCACGGGTACTCCTCCCCCGACCTGCAGCACGTCCTGGAACGGTCGCTCGCGCTCGCGGAGGCGTCCGGCAGCAAGGAAGCCGCGCTGACGGCGTTGCTGGAGCTGTGGTCGTCCCGGTTCGTCCAGGGCCGCACGGCCGAGGCGCACCAAGCGGCCGAACGCGCCCTCACGCTGCTCTCCCCGGGGACGACCGCCGAGCAGAGCGGCTCGGCGCACTTCATCGTCGCGGGCTCGTCGCTGAGCCTGGGCCACGACCCGGCCGAGGCGCTGCGGCACTTCGAGCTGGGCGCGGAACGCACGCACGGCGCGTCGTCGTGGCCGATCGGCACCCGGCCGGACGTGCACGGGCCGGCCTGGGCGGCGCACGCCCACTGGCTCCTCGGCCACGACGAGGCGGCCGCGGCGAGCAGCGACGGCGCGATCGCGCTGGCCCGCGGGATCGAGCACCCGTACAGCCTGGCCATCGCCTTGGCGTACGCCGGGATCACCCACCAGATGCGCCGCGACCGGCGGGCGCTGTGGGCGGCCGTCGCCGAGCTGCACGCGCTGTGCGACCGGTACGGGTTCGCGTACTACCGGGAGTGGGCGCTGGTCCTGGGCGGCTGGTGCCGCGGCGGTGCGGCCGGGCGGGCCGCGGCGCAGGAGGGCGTCGCCAACCTCAAGGCCGAGGGTGCGTTCGCCCGGATGCCGTACTGGCTGTCGCTGCTCGCCGACGTGTCGGCCCCGGAGGCGGCCCGCGCGACGCTGGACGCCGCGCTCGCCGCCGGGCAGGCGCGGGACGACCGCTGGTGGCTGCCGGAGGTGCTGCGGCTGCGGGCGGCCCACGACGCCGATCCGGTCCCCCGCCTCCGGGCGGCCGCCGAGCTGGCGCGCGCCCAGGGCAGCGTCGCGCTGCTGCGGCGGGCCGACGCCGACCTGGGCGTCCGGCTGCCGTCCTGACCTGCGGCGAACGGACCGAACGCTGCGCGAACGCCGGGTGCCTACGTTCTGCTCGGAACCGGGAAATCCGAGAGGGGCCCACCATGACCACCACCGCTTTGCCGCACGAGGAGCTGGCCGCCACCCTGCGCGGCAGCCTGATCACGCCTGCCGACCCGGGCTACGACGAGGCCCGCGCCGTCTACAACGCCATGATCGACAAGCAACCGGCGGCGATCGCCTACTGCCGCGACGCCGCCGACGTCGTCACCTGCGTCCGCTACGGGCGTGCCCAGGGCCTGGACCTCGCCGTGCGCGGCGGCGGCCACAACGCGGGCGGCCTCGGCGTCGCCGACGGCGCACTGGTGATCGACCTGTCCGGGCTGCGCAGCACGACCGTCGACCCGGTGAACCACACCGTCCGCGCCGACGCCGGGTGCACCTGGGGCGACGTCGACCACGCGACGGTCGCGTTCGGCATGGCGACGCCGTCGGGCATCGTCGGGTCCACGGGGGTCGCGGGCCTGACGCTCGGCGGCGGCATCGGCTACCTGGCGCGGCGGTTCGGCCTGACGGTCGACAACCTGCTGGGCGCGGACGTCGTGCTCGCGGACGGCTCGTTCGTGCACGCCGACGCGGCTTCGCACCCCGACCTGTTCTGGGCCCTGCGCGGCGGCGGGGGCAACTTCGGCGTCGTCACGTCGTTCACGTTCCGCTGCCACGACATCGGCAAGCACGGCACGATCATCGGCGGTCCGGTGCTGTACGACCTGGGCGACACCCCGGACGTGCTGCGCTGGTACCGCGAGCTGCTGCCGTCGCTGCCCGAGGAGCTGAACGGCTGGTTCGGCCTGCTGACGATCCCGCCGGCACCGCCGTTCCCGGAGGAGCTGTGGGGCCGCAAGGCGTGCGGGATCGTCTGGTGCTACACGGGTTCACACGACAAGGCGGACGAAGTGCTGGCGCCGGTCCGCTCGTTCGGCACGCCGCTGCTGGTGGGCCTGCAGGAGATGCCGTACACGGCGCTGCAGGGCGCGTTCGACGCGCTGTACCCGCCCGGGCTGCAGTGGTACTGGCGCGCGGACGTGTTCCACGAGATCTCCGACGCGGCGATCGACATCCACGTCAAGCACGGCGAAGCGTTGCCGACGATGCACTCGTCGATGCACCTGTACCCGATCGACGGAGCGGCGAGCCGGGTCGCTCCGGACGCGACGGCCTTCCCGCACCGTTCCGGTGGGTGGTCGGGAGTGATCGTCGGGGTGGATCCGTCCCCGGCGCAGGCGTCGGCGATCGCGGAGTGGACGCGGTCCTATTGGGAGGACCTGCACCCGACTTCGGCCGGCGGCGCGTACGTCAACTTCATGATGGAGGAGGGCCAGGAGCGGGTGCGCGCCTCGTACCAGGGCAACTACGACCGGCTGGCGGCGGTGAAGCGGCGGTACGACCCGGAGAACGTGTTCCACGTCAACCAGAACATCCGCCCGGCATGAGCCCCGGGGCTGACGGCCGGAGGGGGGCCGTCAGCCCCGGCCGGACCTTCCGGGTCAGGAGCGGAGGGCGCCGCGCTCGCGCTGCCAGTCGGTGACCGCGTCCAGGCCCGACTCGATCTCCTCGGTCAGCAACGCCGTCAGCTGGGCCGCGACGTCCGGACCCAGCAGGTCCGCCACCCGGTCCATCGACGACAGCGCCTCCCACGGCGAGGTCGCCAGCCGGTCGACCAACAACCCCGGCTCGGGCGGCGCCAGTCCTTCTTCCAACCCGAACCGCCCGGCCGCGAGCAGGGCCGCCACCACCAGATGCGGCTGAGCGTCGGCGCCGGCGAAGCGGAACTCCAGGCGGGGCTCCGACGGCGGCCCCGCCACGCGCACCGAAGCCGTCCGGTCGTCGTGGCCCCAGCGCACCTCGTGCGGCGAAAACGGCGCTGTCCGCAGGCGGACGTAGCTGTTCCACGTCGGCGCCCACACCGCCGTCAGCGCCCGCGCCTCGCGCAGCACCCCGGCCAGGAAGCCGCCCAGCAGGTCCGGCGGCGATCCGTCCACTGTGGACAGCGACAGGTGCACGTGCCCGGAATTGCCCTGCCCTGGCGCGGGAGCGGCCAGGTACGAAGGTACGACAGCGTGACGAGCCGCGACCCGGCGCACGATCACCTGCTGCAGCAGGACGTCGTCGCACGCGGCCAGCGCGTCGCGGTGGCGCAGCACCACCTCGTACTGGCCCGGGTGACACTCCGCGCGCGCCGACTCGACGCCGAGGCCCGCCTCGTCGAGGGAAAGCCGCAGATCCGCGAGCAGCGGCGCCAGCCGTTCGGTGCCGCCGAGTGCGTAGTCGACCCCGTGCCGCGTCAGCGGCGCACCGGAGGAATCGAGGAACACCACCTCGTGCTCGATGCCCACCGACGGCACCAGCCCGAGGCCCTCCAACGCCGCCAGCTGCGAGCGCAGCACCTCACGCGGCGCCAGCTCCGCGACCTGACCGGAGGGCCATTCCGCGTCGCACACCACCGCCCACGTCCGGTCGCCCAGGCACACCGCCGACGCCGCGTCCGGGCGCATCCGCAGGTCGCCGAAGCCTTCGACGTACCCGCCGAGCGCGCCGGACGCCGGGAGCGGGTCACGCGACGGCGTCCACGCGAAGACGTAGCTGCACACGCCGTAGCCGTCGGTCAGCGCCGAAGCGGCGAACGGCGCCGCCAGCTCGACCGCGGCGAAGCGCGCGTGCGGATCCGGTACCAGCAGGAGCAGCCGCGTGCCCTCCTCGGCCAGGACACCTCGCAGGACCGAAGCGCCCGCGGACGCCGCCGCCTGCCGCGCCGCCAGCGACCGCGGCCCGGCCGGGCGGGCGAACGCCGTCACCACGCGCCGCCGGGATCCGGGGCGTGCAGCGGGTTCGGCACGCGGCCCCAGCGGACGTCGAACTCGTCGTCGCGCTCCACCTTGTCGAAGCCCTGGCCGGCGAAGTGCTCCCGGTTGAGCGTGACGCGCTCGACGTCCGGCGCGAACAGCCGGCACGCGTCGAACCGCGCGGCCACGTCCGGGTTCTCGTCGCGGTAGCGGCCGACGACCTCCCGCACCGGCACCCAGAACCGCGCCCGCGGCAGGCCCAGCTCGTCGAGCAGGACCTCGGCCCAGAACCGGAACTGCCCGGAGAACACCGAGCTGAACAGCGACTGGGCCAGCAGGTGCGCGGGCCAGCGCAGCATGTCCGCCGCCGCTTCGGGCGGGAGCGACTCGTAGCTTTCCAGCTGCTCGTCGAGCAGGTCGACGCCCTGCGCGAAGTCCTTGATCAGCACCCGCTGCGGGATGCCCGCGGCGTCGACGACCAGGACGAGGTTCTGGCCGTGCGGGCAGAACCCGACGCCGTGCCGCAGCAACCACTGCAGCAACGGCGTCAGCAGCAGGTCGAACAGCCGCGTCAGCCACGCTTCGGCGTCGCCGCCGCCGACCAGGTGTGACAGCATCGAGACGCCGTCGGGGCCGCGGTAGGGCAAGGCAGCGAACGAGATCGCGCGCTCGCCCTCGGCCAATTGCGCGACGAGCGGCTCGCGCCACAACGCGCCCAGCGTTTCGTGGAACCGGTAGGGCAGTTCCTCGATGTGCCCGAACAGCGGGTGCTTCACCGACACGCTCGCAACCTCGCCGAGCAGCCCGAATCGGTACTTTTCGCTCACCAGCGGGTCGGCGGCACTGATCCGGCGCAGCCACGACGTCACCGACGGCCCGGCGAGCGTCGCCGCCGAGTTCAGCCCGCGGTAAACGAGCGTGTTCCGCACCGAGACGGCGGTCTTGACGTCGTGGCGGCCCGGCGCGCTGGCGTTCGCCAGGGTCCGGACCGTCTGGTGTGGACGGTACGCGTCGGCACTCTCCCCCAGGTCGACCATGACTCCGGTGGCGAGTTCGGCGGCGTAGAGCGTGCCGAGGATTTCGTCGGCCTGCCAAGGGTGGACGGGCACCCAGACGTAGTCCTCCGGCGCTCGCGCGGCGAACTCCGCCCGCTGCGCGCCGAGTTCGGCGTCCAGCAGGGCGTCGCGGGTCAGCTCGCCGACGCACCGGAATTCGGCGTGCGAAGGGTGGACGGCGAACCAGCGCAGCCGCAGCTCGGCCCCGGCTTCCGGCGCGTAGTGGGCGCGGTCGCGCGCGGAGAACCCGACGCGGCCCTTGTTGAGCACCAGCCGCGGGTGGCCGGTGAGGTGCCCGTCGGCCACATTGTAGTCCATTGTGGACAAGTCGGCGGCGGTCGGGGCGTCGCGCAGGCGGGCGGCCTCGTTGGCGACCGTCGCGGTCAGCTCGGCCAGGACGTCCGCGAGGCGCAGCCCGCTGAGCCCCAGTACTTCCCGCGCGTCGACGACGAGCGTGCGCGGGTCGGTGGCCGGCTGCCCGGCCCGGAGCGCACTGCCCGGCACGACCGTCCACGCCTCGAACGCGCCGCGCCGGGCCTCGAAGGTGTAGACGACGTCGCCCGGCAGCTCCAGGCGGTACCCGTCGCCGTCGGCGACCGGCTCCAGCAGGTGCTCGTAGGACAGCTCCCCGAGCATCTTGTGCACGATCAGGGCACCGGCCGCGCGCCAGGCGGCCGCCTCGTCGAGGGTCACTGGTCCTCCAGGCCGAACGTGGTGAAGGCGGTGCGGTCGGGCAGGTCGTGCACGGTCTTGCCGCACACGGCGTTGAGGATCACGGCCGCGCGCCAGGCACCCAGGCCGAGGTCGGGCGCGCCGGGGCCGTGGGTGTGCCGTTCGGCGTTCTGCACGAACAGCGGGCCCGGCACGTCGAGGGCGACGCGGTAGTCCGGCCCAACCTCCAGGCGGCCGCGCGCGTCACGGCGGACGGCGTCGCCGAGCCCGGCCAGCAGCGGCCCGGTCGGCGTCTCCGCGTAGCCGGTGGCCGCGACGACGGCGGCGGTACGCAGGGTGCCGTCGCGGCCTTGCTGCTCCTGCCTTACCCCCAGCTCGATCCGACCATCCACAGTGGACGACGTGACGACTTCGACGCCCGGGGTCAGCACCGCGCCCGGCGGGCCGGTGATGCTGCGGCGGTACAGCTCGTCGTGGATCGCGCCGATCGTCTCGGTGTCGATGCCTTTGTACAGCTGCCACTGCGCGGGCAGGAGGCGGTCGCGGACGGGTTCCGGCAGGCCGTGAAAGTACGTCGTGTAGTCCGGGGTGAACTGCTCCAGCCCGAGTTTCGAGTACTCCATCGGCGCGAACGCGGGGGTCCGCGCGAGCCAGCGCAGACCGTCTACAGTGGACCTCGCGCGCAGCAGGTCGAGGACCACCTCGGCCCCCGACTGCCCGGATCCGACGACCGTCACGCTCTCGGCGGCGAGGAGTTCTTCCCGGTGTGCCAGGTAATCGGCCGAGTGCAGCGCGAGGACGCCGGGATCCTCGACCAGGGCGCGCAGCGGTTCCGGCACCGTCGGCACGGAGCCGACGCCGAGCACCACGTTGTCCGCCAGGACCGGCTCGGCACCGGTGATCGTCAGCTCGAAGGCGTCGGCCACCCAGCGGATGCCGGTGACCTCGTGGCCGAACCGGCACGACGGCAGCCGCGCCGCGGCCCACCGGCCGTAGTCGTCGTACTCGACGCGCGGCGGGTGGAAGCGTTCGGCGAAGTAGAACGGCAGCAGCCGGCCGCGGTCGCGCAGGTAGTTGAGGAAGGAGAACGGGCTGGTCGGGTCGACCAGCGTCACCAGGTCGGCCAGGAACGGCACCTGCAGCGTCGCGCCCTCGACGAGCAGGCCGGGGTGCCAGCGGAACTCCGGGCGGGCGTCGAAGAACACCGCGTCGAGGCCGTCGACCGGGGCGGCCAGCGCCGCGAGCGAGAGGTTGAACGGCCCGATTCCGATGCCCGCCAGGTGGTGGCGCTTCACGAAGCGACCGGGCTTTCCCGGTTCGCGACGAGCTCCGCGCTCGCGGTGGCGACGATCCGGTCGAGCAGCGGGCGGTAGTCGTCGGCGGTGGTGTGCGGGTGCAGCAGGGTGAGCTTGAGCCACAGCTGCGGCGCGCCGCCGGGCCCGGTCGGCAGCGCGGCGCGGCCGATGACCGCGGTGCCCGCTTCGAGCAGCGCGCGGCGGACGCGGGCGACCAGCTCGTCCCCGCCGGACTCGTCGGCCACGACCGGCCGCAGTACGACGGTGGACAGTTCGGGCGCGCCCCAGAGCCGCAGGCCGGGGTGGTCCTCGACCAGCGCGGCGAGCTCGGTCGCGGTGGCGCAGCAGCGTTCGACGAGCGCGCCGAGGCCGGCGGTGCCCAGCGCGCGGACGGTGACGGCCATCCGGAACGCGTCCGGCCGGCGTGACGTCCGGATCGAGCGGCCGAGCAGGTCGGGCAGCCCGGCCTCGGTGTCGTCGTCGGCGTTGAGATACTCGGCGCGGACGGTGAGGGCGGCCAGGTCGGCGGCCTCACGGGCGGCGAAGAGCCCGGCCGCGACGGGCTGCCAGCCGAACTTGTGCAAGTCGAGCGCGACGGAGTCGGCTAGCTCGAGCCCGGCGAGCTTGTGCTTGAGCGTGTCGCTGCACAGGGCGGTGCCGCCGTAGGCCGCGTCGACGTGCAGCCGCGCCCCGGCCCGACGGCAGACCTCGGCGATCTCGGGCAGCGGATCGAGGGTGCCGGTGTTGGTGGTGCCGGCGGTGGCGACGACGACGGTGTGCGGCCCGGCGACCGCGGCGAGAGCGTCCGGCAGCAGACGATCGCCTTCGCACGGGACGACGATCGGCGCGGGCAAGCCGAGCAGCCAGGCGGCGCGGGCGACGCTGTGGTGGGCGTTGGCGCCGCAGACGCTGTGGAGGATGCCGGTTTCGCGGGCCAGGAGAAGGCCGAGCAGGTTGGACTCGGTCCCGCCGGTGGTCACGACGGCGTCGGGGGTTCCGGCGTGCGGGTAACACAATCGGGCGATTCCGGTGGTGAATTCGCGCTCGAGTTCACTGGCGACGGGGGCCTGGTCCCAGGAGTCCATGGAGGGGTTGAGCGCGCTGGCGACGACATCCGCGGCCACGGCCACGGCGAGCGGCGGGCAGTGCAGGTGCGCGGCACAGGCGGGATCGGCGGGATCGGCGGAGCCGGCGGCGAGAAGACGGCTCAGCTCTTCCAGGGCGGCTTCGGCACCGACGCCTTCGCGAGGAAGCGCGCCGTTCGCGGCCGGGGCGGGCTCGGCGGCGGGTTGGCGGCTCGATCTCGACACGCCACTCGGCTCGCGTGCAGCAGCCGACTCCAGACCTCGGTGATCGGCAGCCGAGACGGGTTGGCGCCCACCGGCGGCGGCCGGGTCCAGCTCGCCGCACTCGGCGACCAGCGCCGCCGCGACGGCTGCCGGGCCGCCCGCTGGTACCGGGCCGCCGCGTTCGGCCACTCCGGCCGCCATTCCGCGCAGTGCCGCCGGGATCAGCTCGGCGAGCCGTTCCGCGCCGCCGTCGCCTCCGGCCAGCCCGTCTCCCCGCATGTACCCGCCTTCCTTAGGGTTGCCTTGCCTACGCTGCGCAACAGTACGGCGACCGACGGCTGCCTGTCATCCGGCCCCGGTCCAGGATGCTCGACCGGGTGGCGGGGACGCGTCGGCCATCGGGAGTAGGTTCGGGCGCCAGGAGGTGATCAGCGTGCCCGCGACCCGGTGGGACGTCCTGCTCGCGGTCGGCGCCGGCGGTGCGCTGGGCAGCCTCGCCCGGTACGGGCTGTCGGTGGCGATCCCGCACGCGCGCGGGGAGTTCGCCGTCGCGACGCTGCTCACGAACGCCCTCGGCTGCCTGCTCATCGGTGTCCTGATGGCGCTGCTGACGACCACCGCGCGCCCCCACCACCTGCTCCGGCCGTTCCTCGGCGTCGGGATCCTCGGCGGGTTCACGACGTTCTCCACGTTCGTGACCGACACCCTGGACGCGGCGACGACCGGGCGGATACTGGGTTCGCTGGCCTACGCGCTGGCGTCGGTGGCACTCTGCCTGGCGGCGGTGACCACCGGCTTGACGGCGACTCGCGCGGTGCGGAAGGGACGCTGATGAAAGGCCCGGCCACCCGCCTCACGATCTACCTCGGCGAAGACGACCATTGGCACCACAAGCCGCTCTACCACGAGATCGTCCGCCGGGCGCGCGACGCCGGGCTGGCGGGCGCTTCGGTGCTTCGCGGCGTCGAAGGCTACGGCGCTTCGTCGCTCATCCACACCACGCGGATCCTGTCGCTGTCGGAGGATCTGCCGATGGTGATCGTGATCATCGACGCCGAGGAGAAGCTGCGCGCGTTCCTGCCGCAGCTCGACGAGCTGATCGGCGAGGGCCTGGTGACGCTCGACCAGGTCGAGGTGGTCCGCTACGTGGGGCGGAAGGAGTGACGCTGGTCCTGGTGGCCCTCGGCGGGGCGGCGGGGTCGATCCTGCGTTACCTGACCGACCGGCGGGTGGCGGCGTGGCGGGATTCGCCGTTCCCCTGGGGCACGCTGACGGTGAACATCGCGGGCTCGTTCATCCTGGGTTTCCTGAGCGGCCGGCTCCTGCACGGCGCGGAGCCGTCTTCGGTGCGCGCCCTGGTGGCGGTGGGTTTCTGCGGCGGCCTGACGACGTTCTCGACGTTCGGCTACGAGACGGTCCGCTTGTTCCTCGAAAAGACGCGCCTGTACGCGGTGCTCAACGCGGTGGCGACGGTGCTGGCGGGGCTCACCGCGGGCGCCCTCGGCCTGTTCCTCGCCACCGCTGTCTGGTCGTGAGTGAGAAACAGGGTTAGCACACTGTTTCCCACTCACGACCGGTCAGCGCGGGGCGAGGCCGCGGACCTGCTCGAACGGATCCCCGCCCGTCGGGAGCAGTGCGATGATCGGGGTCGTCAGTCCGTTGTCCACATAGGACTGGACCTGCTCCCGGCACGACTCGACGCTGCCGTGGATGACCAGCTCGTCGACGACCGAGTCCGGGATCACCTGGTTGGCCTGCTGCCGGTCCCCCGCCGCCCACGCCTCGTGCATCGGGGCCAGTGCGGCACCCCGGCCGAGCCAGTCGTGGAACGCCGCGTACACCGGGACCGTCAGGTAGCTCGAGATCAGCATCCGCCCCAGGCCGCGCGCCGCCTCCGCGTCCTCCGTGGGGCAGACGAAGATGCGGGCCGCCAGCTCCACGTCCGGCCCGATGACCGACCGCACGCGAGGGACGTCCGAAGCCGCCAGCCAGTTGGTGATCGCGCCGTCGGCTTCGCGGGCGGCCAAGCGCAGCATGCCCGGGCGCAGGGCCGCCAGCATGATCGACGGCGGCGGGTCGGCCGGGCGCTCCAGCCGGAACTTCGAGACGGCGAACGTGTCGTACTTCTCGCTGACCTTCTCCCCCGCCAGCGCCGACCGCAGGAACCGCAGCGTGTCCCGCGACCGTGCGAAGGGCTCGGAGAACTCGGCCGCGTTCCAGTTCGAGACGATCACCGGGGACGACGCGCCGATGCCGAGGACGAACCGGCCGGGCGCCAGCTCCGCGACCGTCGCCGCCTGCATCGCCAGCAGGCCGGGCCCGCGCGTGTAGACCGGGACGATCGCGGTGCCGAGGCGCAGCTGGGGCGCCCACTGCGAGGCCAGCACCAACGGCGTGAACGCGTCGGTGCCGGCGGTCTCGGCCGTCCACGCGTCGGTGTAGCCCAGGTCCGGCAGCTGCTCGACCATCTCCCGGTGCGCGGTCAGCGGCACCCCGGTCAGCGGAATCGTGAGGCCCCAGCGGCTCATGCAGTCTCCTTGTCCACGGCGGAAAGCTCACGCAGCAGCCAGTCCACCTGCGTGCGCATCAGGTTCTCCGCGACCTCTTCGGCCTGCGGCGTCATGTGGGTCGCGCCCGCCAGCGGCAGGAAGACGTGCGGCCGCCCCTTCGCCAGCAGCGCCGACGACAACCGCAGCGAGTGCGCGACGAACACGTTGTCGTCGGCCAGCCCGTGCACGATCAGCAGCGCGCGGCTCAGCTCCGCGGCGCTCTCGATCAGCGAGTTGTGCGCGTAGCTCTCGGCTTCGTCCTGTGGCTTGCCCAGGTACCGCTCGGTGTAGTGCGTGTCGTACAGCGACCAGTCGGTGACCGGCGCGCCCGCG
Organism: Amycolatopsis sp. NBC_01488; assembly: GCF_036227105.1. Taxonomy (NCBI): domain Bacteria; kingdom Bacillati; phylum Actinomycetota; class Actinomycetes; order Pseudonocardiales; family Pseudonocardiaceae; genus Amycolatopsis; species Amycolatopsis sp. NBC_01488. The sequence goes on from NZ_CP109434.1 coordinate 8,917,071, forward strand.
ACCGCCGCGTGGAAGACGTCCGGCCGCCGCAGCACCGCCAGCGCCGACAGGTACCCGCCGTACGACCAGCCGCGGATCGCCACCCGCTCCGGATCCAGCTCGGGGAACCGACCGAAAGCCGCCTGCAGCGCGTCGACCTGGTCCTGCAGGGTGACGTCGGCGAGGCGCCCGTGGATCTCGCGCTCCCACCCCGCGCCGCGCCCGGGCGTGCCGCGCCCGTCCGCGACGAGCACCGCGAAGCCCTGGTCGGCCAGCCACTGCGACGTCAGGAACGCGTTGCGGCTCTGCAGGACGCGCTGGGCGTGGGGCCCGCCGTACGGGTCGAGCAGCACCGGCAGCTTGCCTTCGCTCGGCTCGTAACCGCGCGGCAGGAGCAGCGCCGCGCGCAGGCCGCGCTCGCCGAGCGTCAGCCAGGTCAGGTTCGGCACGATGTCCGGGTCCACAGTGGACGTCGCGATCGACGCCACCGGCGAGCCGTCCCGAAGCACCGAGACGCGCGGCCCGCTGTACTCCAGGCTCCACGACGAAAGCACGGTGACCGCCGCTGACCCGGCCCCGATGTGCACGCCGTCCATAGTGGACAGACGGCGAACCGAAGAGCCCTCGGTCCGGAAGACGTGGATCTGCGTCGGGTCGTCGTCGGACGCGCTGAAGAGGATCTCGTCGCCGACGTCCAGCACGGCCCGCAACTGCAGACCGGCCGGCGTGACGGCCTCGCCGCCGACGAAGAGCCGGTGGTCGCCGTCGACCATGCCCTCGGTGACCAGGCGGCCGTCGGGCGTCCACGCCGGGACGCCGCCGACGATGTCGATCCAGTGCTGGTCGGTCGCGGTGTGCACGACCGCCGTCGAGCCGTCGGTGACGTCGAGGGCCAGCACGTCCATCCGCTTCTGGTCGCGCGGCTCCACGGCGAGCAGCGGCGCGCCGCCCGCCGACCAGTGCACCGACGCCAGGTACTCCCACTCGCCCGGCGCGACGTCCACGCGGGAGCCGTCCAGGCCGAGCACCGCCAAGGACACGAGCGGGTTCGTGGTGCCCGCGGCCGGGTAGGCGACGACGGTGGCCGGGTGCTGCGGGTTGGCCGGGTCGGCGATGGTCCAGCGCGGGACCGGGCCGCGGTCGGAGCGCTCGGCCAGGACGCTGCGGCCATCCGGGGACCACCAGTAGCCGCGGGTGCGGTCCATCTCCTCCGCGGCGATGAACTCGGCGAGGCCCCAGGCGATGTCCTCGCCGTCCTCTTCGACGAGCACGCGGTCGTCGCCGGTGGCCAGCTCCAGCACGTGCAGCCGCCGGTCCTGGACGTAGGCGACGTGCGTGCCGGTCGGGTTCGGGCGTGGGTCGATGACCGAGCCGTCGACGCGCAGCGTCACCTCGCCGGACGCGAGGTCCAGCGTGTACAGCTTGCCCGAGAGCGAGAACGCGGCGACCGTGAAACCCGCGTCGACGCTGTAGTGGACGACGCCGCCGCCGGTCTCGCGGGCACGTTCGCGGCGAGCCCGCTCCTCGGGCGGCAGCTCTTCCTCGCCGGGCAGCAGCTCGACGGCGTCGACGAGCTTCGTCTCGGCGCCGGTCGCCAAGTCGGCCGACCAGAGGCTGTGCCGGGGGTCGGTGCCCGACTCCGCGCGCAGGAACAGCACGCGCGAGGCGTCCGGGGCGATCCGGAACTCCTTCGGCGCGCCGAGGGTGAAGCGCTGGGTCCGGGCCTGCTTGCGGAGGAACGGGAGGTCGTCGACATCGGTCACGTCCGCACTCTTTCAGACGATCACGCGGATACGCCAACGCCCTTCAGCTTCGCCAGCTCCTCGGCGACGTCGAAGCCGGGTTCCGGGAACTCCGGCTTCAGGTCCGCGAGGGTTTCGATGAGCAGCTCGGCCACCGCCCAGTTCCGGTACCACTTGTGGTCGGCGGGCACGACGTGCCAGGGCGCGTGGCCGGTCGACGTCTTCGTGAAGATGTCGGCGTACGCCTCCTGGTAGGCCGGCCAGTGCGAGCGCGCTTCGAGGTCGCCGGGGTTGTACTTCCAGTGCTTCTCGGGCGTCTCCAGCCGGGCCTTCAGCCGCTTGAGCTGCTCCTCCGGCGAAATGTGCAGGAACACCTTGACGACGGTCGTGCCGGCGTCGGCCAGCTCCTGCTCGAACGCGTTGATCTCGCCGTAGCGGCGGCGCCGTTCGGCCGCGGTGAGCAGGCCGGACACGCGCGGGACCAGGATGTCCTCGTAGTGCGAGCGGTCGAACACGCCGAGCTGGCCCGCCAAGGGCAGCTGCTTGCGGATCCGCCACAGGTAGTGGTGGCGCCGTTCGGCCGGCGTGGGCGCCTTGAACCCGGCGTAGCGGACGCCCATCGGGTTGACCAGGCCCAGCACGTGCGAGACCGTGCCGCCCTTGCCGGAGGTGTCCATGCCCTGCAGCACCAGCAGCACGCTGCGCTGCCCGCCGCCGACGCCCTCGGCGTAGAGCGCCTCCTGCAGCGCGGACAGCCGCGCGGCGGCGTCGTCGAGCTTGGCGACGGCCTTCGGCTTCTTGCCGGGACCCACCGGGGTCGAGCCCGGGTCCGGCAGCTCCGCGCCGACGCGCAGCACGTCCCGGACCCGGCTTCGGTCGTCCTTCTTTCCCATCCCGCGAAGCTACCTGCTCAAGCCGCGGCTTTCTCGGCGAACAACTTCAGCAGGCCGCCGTGCCCGCCCTCGGTCGAGACGCCGTCGCGCACCTTCGCCGCGGTCTCGCCGTGCCGCTCGAACTCGCGGTGCTCCAGTTCGACGCGCGTGCTGCGCGGTCCCTCCTCGACGAACCGGACCTCGATTTCGCTGGCGTGCGCGGGGTCCGGGTCGATCTTCCAGTCGCCGTCGATCCGCCACGACAGGACCACCCGGGCGGGTGGCTCCCAGACGAGCACCTCGCCCCACTGGCATTCGGCGCCGTCGACGGTCTTCTCGTACCAGCGCCCGCCCGGCTTCGGCTCCAGGACGGCCTCGGCGAGATCGGCTTCGCCCAGGTGGTGCTGCGCGGCCACCAGCTGTCGAAGGCCTCGGTGTAGGTCTTGAACGCGTGCTCGCGCGAGCACGCGACCGTGATCGTCTTGCGGATCGGCTCGAGTGTCATGACTGCTCCTCTTCGGTGGATTCGGCGTACTCGGCGAACGAGCGCAGCGCGTCCGACCACATCCGGTCGAGGTAGGCGCGCACCGCGGCGATGCCGTCGGGCTCGAGGCGGTAGAGCCGCTTCGTGCCCTCGGCCCGGTCCGCGACCAGGCCGGCCTCCTTGAGCACCTTGAGGTGCTGGGAGACGGCCGGACGGCTGATCGGCAGGTCCGCGGCCAGCTCACCGACCGCGCGCGGCCCGGCGCGGAGCGCTTCGACGATCGCGCGCCGCGACGGGTCGGCCAGCGCGGCCAGCTGGTCGCTTCCGTAAGTCGCCACGAACCGTAAGTTACGGCTTACCAACCAGTCCGTCAACCGCTACGCATCGTTTCGGGGGTACAACGCCGGTACTGCGCAACGAACAACGGGTGAAAGCAATGAATCCCGGCTGAACTCTGCGTGTTCTGCCTCTAACCTGAACACATGACGACGTTCGCCGGCCGGGAGACCGCCGCCCCCACCGCCGCGAGCTTCATCGAGCTCGACGAGCAGTGGAGCACGCACAACTACCACCCGCTGCCCGTCGTGATCGCCGAAGCCTCCGGAGCTTCCGTGACCGACGTCGAAGGCCGGTCCTACCTCGACTTCCTCTCCGGGTACTCGGCGCTGAACTTCGGCCACCGCCACCCGGACCTGGTCGCGGCCGCGGTCGAGCAGCTCGGGCGCGTCACGCTGACGTCGCGGGCGTTCCACCACGACCAGCTGGGCCTGTTCTGCCGCGAGCTCGCCGAGCTGACGGGCACCGAACTCGTGCTGCCGATGAACTCGGGCGCCGAGGCCGTCGAGTCGGCGGTCAAGGTCGCCCGCAAGTGGGCGCACCGGGTCAAGGGCGTGCCGGACGGCACCGCCGAGATCATCGTCGCCGATGCGAACTTCCACGGCCGGACCACCACGATCGTGTCGTTCTCGACCGACGAGACCGCGCGCGCCGACTTCGGCCCGTTCACGCCGGGCTTCGTCACGGTCAAGTACGGCGACGCGGCTGCGCTGCGCGACGCGATCACCCCGCGCACGGCCGCCGTGCTCCTGGAGCCGGTGCAGGGCGAAGCCGGCGTCATCGTGCCGCCGGAGGGCTACTTCGCCGAGGTGCGGTCGGCGTGCGACGAGCACGGCGTGCTGCTGATCGCCGACGAGATCCAGTCCGGGCTGGCCCGCACGGGCACGGTGCTGGCGCTGGACCACGAGGGCGTCCGCGCCGACGTCTACACGCTGGGCAAGGCCCTCGGCGGCGGCATCCTGCCGGTGTCCGCGGTGGTCGGCCGCCGTGACGTGCTGGGCGTGCTGAAGCCGGGCGAGCACGGCTCGACCTTCGGCGGCAACCCCCTCGCCTGCGCGGTCGGGCGCGCGGTGGTCCGCCTGCTGCGCACCGGCGAGTTCCAGCAGCGCTCGACGGAGCTGGGCGCGCACCTGCGGACGCGGCTCGGCGAGCTGATCGGCAACGGACTGTCCGAGATCCGCGGCCGCGGGTTGTGGGCGGGCATCGACATCGCGCCGGGCGGACCGTCGGGCCGCGAGGCGTCCGAAGCGCTCGCGAAGCGGGGCGTGCTGTGCAAGGAGACGCACGAGCGCACGCTGCGCGTCGCGCCGCCGCTGGTGATCACCCGCGAGGAGCTGGACCGCGGCATCGACGCGATCGCCGAGGTCGTCCGCCCCTGAACCACCGGATGCCGCCGGGTGAGCCTCCCGCCCCGGCGGCATCCGGAGCACACGTCCCGCCGGACAGAAACCCGGTCAACGCTGGAGAACGACTTCCCCGCCGTGCTAGATCTTCGTGAACTGGTGACGGCGAGGGAGGCGGCGTGGCGGATCTCAGGCGGCGATCGGTGCTCACCGGAGCGGTCGCGACGGCACTGGCGACGAGCGCGCTCCCCGCGGCCGCCGCGCCGCGGCGGCGCGCGTTCCGGCTGGGCGTCAACTACACGCCGCCGACGCGCTGGTTCCACCTGTGGGAAGACTGGCGCGAAGCCGACCTGCGCCGCGACCTCGACGACATCGCCGCGCTCGGCGCCGACCACCTCCGGATGATGCTGCTGTGGTCGGCGTTCCAGCCCGAGCCGCACCTCGTCAGCGGCGAGAAGCTCGACCGGCTGCACCGCTTCCTCGACCTCGCCGGCGCCGCCGGGCTGGACGTCGAGGTAACGGTGTTCAACGGGCACATCTCGGCCCGCTACTGGACGCCGAACTGGCTGCAGACGACGCCGAAGCCGGTCAACTGGTTCACCGACCCGGCGGCCCTCGACGCGCAGCACGCGCTCCTGCGCGCGCTCGCCGAGCGGATCGGGCGGCACCCGCGGTTCCTCGGCTTCGACCTGTCGAACGAGCCGTACTACTACTGGGACTCCTACGCGGGCCTCGATGTCACCCCCGAGCAGGCCGACGCGTGGGCCCGCACCCTGTGCGAGACGGCGGAAAGCGTCGCGCCGGGCAAGGCGCACACGGTCGGCTGCGACCGGGCGCCGTGGGACAACGGCCGCTACTTCACCCGCGCCGGCCTGGCGAACGCGGGGAACGTGGTGGCGATCCACCCGTGGACGTCGTTCTTCGGCACGCTCAAGACCGACCCGCTCGGCGCGTTCGCGACGCACAACGCGGAACGCCTGATCCAGGTGGCCCAGGCGTACGCGACCGATCCGGCCCGGCGCGCCTGGATCCAGGAGGACGGCGCGGCACCGTCGATCCACTTCAGCGACGCGACCCGCCCGCAGTACGCGGAGTGGCTGTCCCGCTCGATCCGCAACGCGGCTTCGTCGGCGAACACGCTCGGCTTCACGTGGTGGTGCTCCCACGACGTGAACCCGTCGCTGGTCCCGAACCTCAACCCGCTCGAGTACGACCTGGGGCTGTACACGAACGACCGCAAGCTGAAGCCCGCCGGACGGGCTTTCCAGGACCTCGTCCGCGAATTCGACCGCACACCACCGAAACCGGAGCCCCGCACATCGGCGATCGTCATCCCGGACGCGGATCCGACGCGCGGCAACGACCGGTTCTTCTCCTTGGCGGACGAGGGAAAGCGCGTCGCGTTCGTGCTGCAGAGCCGAGCCGGGGACGCGGGCTACCTGAAGCAGCGGGGAATCACGGAGCTCATCCAGCCCTGAACAGCTCGACGACGTCGGCCGCGCAGCCCCACGCGAGCGTCATCCCCGAACCGCCGTGGCCGTAGCAGTGCACGACGTCGCCCGCCCGCTCGAGCCGCACCACCGGGCGGAACGGGCGCAGGCCCACCGCCGACCGCAGGACCTCCGCGCCCGCCAGGGCCGGGACCAGGTCGCGGCAGCGGCGCACGATGTCCGCCGTCACGCCCGGGTTCGGTTCGACGTCGCCGCGGCCCGGCTCCTCCGTGCCGCCGCAGACGACGTGGCCACCGTGCGGGATGACGTACGTGACGCCCGGGCCCGTCTCGTCGACCACGAACTCCGGCAGGCCCGGGTCGGTCAGGTGGACGACCTGGCCGCCGATCGGGACCATCGAGCCGTCGCCGGCCAGGCGGCCCGCGCCGAGGCCCGCCGCGTTGACCACCGGGCCGAGGTCCGCGAGCGACGTCAGCGATCGGTACTCGACGCGCACGCCGAGCGAAACCACCTGCGCCAGCAGCCAGTCCAGGTACACCGGCGCGTCGACCAGTGCCGTCGTGAACCGCAGCTGGTCGCCCTCGCGGACCGGGTCGAGCATCGCCGGCAGCCACTGCGGCTCCGGCTCCCCGGAAGCCAGCAGGACGCGGCCGCGCCGGAACCGCACTCCGGGCGCGTCCTGCGCGCGCAGCACGGCCAGGGTCTCGGCGGTCCAGCGCGCGATCCGCTTGTCCGGGCGCCGCACCGGCGGGTACAGCACGCCGCCCGCCACCGCCGACGTCGACTCCCCCGGGCCGGCGGCCGCGACGACCGTCACGTCGTGTCCCGCACCGGCCAGCCGGTACGCGCAGCTCAGGCCGATGATCCCGGCTCCCGCCACCGTGATGCGCATCCGTTCCTCCTCTCCCGCATCGTGGCAGACAGCGATCCCCGGAGGTCGCGGCTACCCTCGCGCGGGTGAGGACGATGTGGGTGCCGGCCGCGGTCTGCGGGCTGCTCGCGGTACTGCTGGGGCTGCCGTTCGCCGGCGGGACGGCCCCCGGCGCCGTCGACCGCGCCGCCGACGCGGCCGTGGCGCACCTGAGCCCCGGCGTCGTGCGCGTCCTGGTGCTCCCGACCGAGCCGTACGTCGTGATCGTGCTGGCCGTCGTCGCCGTCGTCCTGTGCCTGCGCGCGGGGCGGAGGCTCGAGGCCGGGCTCGCGCTCGCGGCGCCGCTGCTGGCGATCCTGCTGAACAGCTTCCTGGTCAAGCCGCTGTACGACCGGTGGAAGAACGACACGCTGGTCTACCCGAGCGGCCACACCGTGAGCCTGGTCTCGGTGCTGACCGTGCTCGTCCTGGTCACCCGCAGGGCGTTCGTCGTCGTGCTGAGCGCGCTGGCGCTGCTCGCCGCCACGGCCGGGCTGGTCGGCATGGGCTACCACTACCTCACCGACGTGGCAGGCGGCACGCTCTTCGCGGTCGCCGTCGTGCTGCTCACGTGGTCGGTGCCGCGTCCCGCGCCAGCGCCGTCAACCGGCTGACCGCGCGCAGGTACTTCTTGCGGTAGCCGCCGTTCACCATCTCCTCGGTGAACAGCGACGGCAGCGGCTCGCCGGAGACGACGACCGGGATCGCCCGGTCGTAGAGCCGGTCCGCGAACGCCACCAGCCGCAGCGCGACGTTCTGGTCCGGTGCCGGGTGGACGTCCCGCAGGTGCACGCGGGTGACGCCGTCGAGCAACCGCCCGTAGCGGGAGGGGTGCAGCGAAGCCAGGTGCTCGCACAGCGCGTCGAAATCGTCCACAGTGGACCCGTCGTGCGCCGTGACGGACTCTTCGAGCACCTCCGGCGTGACCGGCGGCGGCGCGTCCGGCAGGCCGCGGTGGCGGTAGTCCAGGCCGTCGACGCGGACGACGCCGAAGCGGGCCGACAGGGTCTGGATCTCGCGCAGGAAGTCCTCGGCGGCGAACCGGCCTTCGCCGAGCTTCTCCGGCAGCGTGTTCGACGTCGCCGCGATGTGCACGCCGACGTCCATCAGTTCCTGCAGCAGCCGCGTGACGAGCGTGGTGTCGCCCGGGTCGTCCAGCTCGAACTCGTCGATGGCCAGGATCCGGTGCTCCGAAAGCCGCCGCACGGCCTCGGCGAAACCCAGCGCGCCGACGAGGTGGGTCAGTTCGACGAACGTGCCGTACGCCTTGGGCGAGGGCGCCGCGTGCCACGTCGAGGCGAGCAGGTGGGTCTTGCCGACGCCGAAGCCGCCGTCGAGGTAGAGCCCCATCGGCCCGGCGGGCTCGGACGAGCCGCCGAAGAGCTTGAAGCGCTTCTTCTCCTTGCGCGCCCCGACCTTGGCGGCGAACGCCGAGCAGGCCTCGACCGCGGCGGCCTGGCTGGGCTCGTCCGGGTTCGGAAGGTACGTGTCGAACCGGACGGCGTCGAAGCGCGGCGGCGGCACCAGCGCGCCGATCAGCTCGTCGGCGGACAGCTCGGGACAGCGGTCGGCGAGGTGCGCGGGCATGGTCGCAGAGCCTAACCGCGCCACGGGCCCCGCCCGGCGGCGATGTCCCCCGGTCGAGACGCACTTCACGCCCGTGCTGGGATTGTCGCGTGCGGAGCGTGTGGCCCTCTACGACGGGCGAGCTGACCGGGGTGGACCTCGAGGGGGTCTACGGCTACCCGGCGGACCTCGATCGCCCGTGGGTGCAGGTGAACTTCGTCGCCTCCGCCGACGGCGCCGTCGAGGTCGACACGACGTCCGCGGGCCTCTCGCACGCCGCCGACCGGCGCGTTTTCCTGCTGGGGCGCGATCTCGCGGACGTGATCCTGGTCGGCGCCGGGACCGCCCGCGCCGAGGACTACCGCGGGGTCGTCGCCGGTCCGAAGCGGATGGACCGCCGTCGCCGCCTCGGGTTCGACGGCGTCCCGCCGATCGCCGTCGTGACGCGCACCGCGGACCTCGACCCCGGCTCGCGGCTGTTCACCGAAACCGTCGTACCCCCGATCGTGGTCACCACGGCGGCCGCGCCGACCCGCGCCCTCGAAGCCGCCGGAGCGGAGATCCTGCGCGCGGGCGACGACGACGTCGACCTCCGGCGGACGCTCGATCTGCTCGCCGAACGCGGATTGCGCCGGATCGCGTGCGAGGGCGGGCCGCGGCTGTTCGGCCGGCTCGTCGAGGACGATCTCGTCGACCAGCTGTGCCTGACCGTCGCGCCGCTGCTCGTCGCGGGTCCGGCGGCGCGGATCGCCGCGGGGCCGGTCGCCGTGCCGCGGCGGCTCGCGCTCGCGTCGATCCTCCTCGAGGACGGCTTCACGTTCCTGCGCTACCGCCGGGACGCCGGGTGAGCGACGACGCCGACCTCCTCGCCAGGGCCGCGGCCGGCGACGACGCCGCGTTCGGCGCGCTCGTGCGGCGCCACACCCCGCGGATGTACCGCGTCGCGCTGCGGATCACCGGCACCGCGGCCGAGGCCGAAGACGTCGTGCAGGACTCGTGGCTCGCCGCGTGGCGCGCCCTCCCCGGCTTCCGGCACGAGTCCGCGGTGTCGACGTGGCTCTACCGCGTCGTCACCAACAGCGCGCTCGCACTGCTGCGCCGGCGTCGTCCGACGGTGTCCCTCGACGAGCCCACCGACCGGTCCACTGTGGACACAGCGCTGCTCGCCGCCGCGGTCCCGGGCCCGGAAGGCCGCGTCGTGCGGGCCGAGGAGGTCGACGCGGTGCTGCGCGCGATCGGGCGGCTGGAGGTGTCGCAGCGCGTGCCGCTGGTGCTGCGCGAACTGGAGGGCCTGAGCTACGAAGAGGTCGCCGAGGTGCTCGACGTGAACGTCGGTGCCTTGCGCTCGCGGCTGCACCGGGCCAGGGTGGCGCTGCTCGCCGAGTTGAGGGAGCGGTGATGGCCGAGCCACAGGACCCCGAGCGGGACCCGCGCTGGGACGCCGTGCGCGCGGCGGCCCGGCGGCGGGTGCCGACCCCGCCCGGCCTGGTCGAGCGCGTGCTGCGGGCCGTCGCGCGCGGGCGCCGGACGGCCGTGGAGGTGCCCGGCGAGACGGGCAGCCTGCGCGTCACCGGAACCGTCGTCGCCCGGCTGGCCTCGGCGATCGCCGCCGAGCGCGCGCCCGAGGGGGTGCGGGTGTCGGCCGTTGCGGTCGAGGACGACGCCGTGCAAGTGCTGGTGTCGGTCCGGTTCGGCCTCACCGCCGACGCGGCCGCCGAGGCGCTGCGGCAGGCGATCACCGCGGAGCTGTCCCGCCGGCTCGGCGTGGCCACGACGGTGAACGTGCACGTCGTGGACGTCCACCCCGGCTAGCCGTTCCCCCGATCGGGGGACCTTGCGTGAGGTTCGCACGCTCACGGGCATCGTACGGGCGAGAGAAAGCCGCGAGAGGAGCCCGCACGCATGCACCCGGAACGGACCCAAAGCCCCGGCACGGTCACCCCGCTCAACGAGGAGGGCGCCGCCGGCCGCACCACGATCTCGTCGGTGGTCGTGCAGAAGGTGGCCGGGCTGGCCACCCGCGAGGTCGCCGGGGTGCACGCCCTGGGCGGCGGCGGGGTGTCCCGCGCGCTCGGCGCTCTGCGCGAACGCATCCCCGGCTCCGGCACGGTCACCACCGCCGGTGTCGCGGTGGAGGTCGGCGAGAAGCAGACGGCGATCGACCTCGACGTCGTCGTGGAGTACGGCGCGCGCATCGCCGACGTCGCCCGCGCGGTGCGGCGCAACGTGATCTCCGCGGTCGAGCAGATCACCGGCCTCGAGGTGATCGAGGTCAACATCGCCGTCAACGACATCCACCTGCCCGGCGAGGAAGAACCCGAATCGACGCGAGTGGAATGACCGGGCGGCGCGCGGACGGCGCGGAGGGCCGGGCGGCCTTCCGCGCGTTCGTCCGCGCGCACCGGTGGCCGGGCCGGATCGGCGCCGTTCCGCGCCGGGCAGCCCGGCGCCGCGGCCCGCTCCGCCCGGACCGCCCGAGAGTCCGAAGTGGACAATCCGCGCCACGACGCTCCGGTCGGCTTCGTCGCCCGGCGCCGCGGAATCGCCGCCATGCCGGCCCGCTTCCGCCGTCGGCCGCCCCGGGTGCGGTGACCGCACCTTCTCCTACCCAGGACCGTCCAAGGAGGACATGTGAACGCAACGCAGACCGGGCTCCTCGCCGGGCTGATCCTCGGCCTGGCCGCGTCCCAGGGGTTCACCGCGTTCCTGGTGACCCTGGCCGTCGGCATCATCGGCCTGGTCGCCGGCCGGGTCCTCGACGGCGAGCTCGACCTCGGCGAGCTCTTCGGCAAGGGCCGCGACAAGTGAGCCGCGTCCTGGACGTGCCGCGCGACCTCGCCGAACCGGCCGAGCGCGGCACGCTGACCGTCGGGCACGCCGTGGTGCGCAAGGTCGCCCAGCACGCCGCCGACCGGGTGCCTGGCACCGCGCCCGACGGCACGAAGGGCGCCAAGGCGAAGGTCGGCGGCCTCGACAACGACGTCGACCTCGCGCTCGACCTCGCCGTGGGGTACCCGGCGCCGGTGCGGGCCGTCGTCGGCGTGGTGCGGGAGAAGGTCACCGAGGAGGTCGAGCTGCTCACCGGCTACCACGTGCGCACCCTGGCCGTGACGGTCTCCGCGCTCCTGCCCGCCGTGCCGCCGCGGGTGCGGTAGCCGTGCGCCCGCTCGTCCGCCTGCTGTCCACCCTGCTCGGCCTGGCCTTCGCCGCCGCCGGGGGCCTGCTCGCGCTCGAAGTCGGCTGGCACTGGTGGCGCCCGGCTTCGGGACCGCTGCTGGTGCCGTGGCCGCGCTGGCAGGCCGAACTCGCGTCCCTGGGCTGGGACGCCTATGCCGTGCGCGTCGGCGCCGGCGTGCTCGCCGCCGCGGGCCTGGTCCTGCTGCTGTGCGCGCTGGCCGCCGGGAGCCGCGCGATCCGGCTCGCCGACCCGGCCGACGAGGTCAGCGTCTCGACGTCGCCGCGGTCGCTGGCCCGGCTGGTCGGGCTCACCGTGCGCGCGCAGGACAACGTCGCGGGCGCGACGGTCACCGCGAGCGCCCGCCGCGTCCGCGTCCGCGCGAAGAGCACCCTCGAAACCGAAGGCGAGCTGCGGCCGCGCCTGCTGGAAACGGTGTCCGCGCTGCTCGACGACGTCCCGCTGGTGCGGCGGCCGAAGGTGTCGGTCGTCGTCGACTCCCCCCAGGACCGCCGATGAGCGAGCTTGCGAGTGCATCATCCAGCACAGCGCTTTGTGCTCAGCAGGCACAGAGCGTCAGCGAGGTGCGCGCATGAGCAAGTCTGTCTCCGCGAAGGCGCTTTCCCGGTCCTACGCGGGCGAACGCACCTGGGTGTTCCTGGTCGGGCTGCTGGCACTGGCGGGCGGGGCGCTCGCCCTCGTGGTCGGGTTCGGCGTGCTCGGCGAGTTCCGCGGCCGCCGTCCGCTGCTCGACCCCCTCGCGCTGGACTGGCTCGGCGCGCACGCCACGCCCGCCCGGATCGCCGCGATCGTGCTCGGCGTCCTGCTGTTCGTGCTCGGCCTGCGCTGGACCCTGCGGTCGCTGCGCCCGGAGCCGCGTCCCGACGTCGACCTCGACCGCACCGAAGGCGCGGAGCTGGTCGTCACGGCCGCCGCGATCTCCGGTGCGGTCCAGGCCGACGCGGAACAGCTCGACGGCGTCAGCCGCGCCCGGGTGCGCGCGGTCGGGTCGCGGACGTCTCCGGCGTTGCGCATCACGCTGTGGCTGCACGAAGGCACGGACCTCAAGAGCGTCTGGGCGGAGCTGGACGCGCGCGTCCTGACCAGGGCGCGGGAGTCGCTCGGGCTCGACGTCCTACCCACCGCCGTCCGCCTGGAACTCGACACGAGCGCGGCGAAACGCGTGCGCTGAGCGGCGTCGTTCCGCAGAATGCGGGCATGCCCCTACCGCTGCAGCCGCCGCTGAAGCCGATGCTCGCCAAGCCCGCGAAGGCCATCCCGGACTCCGGAGGCCTGCTGTTCGAGCCCAAGTGGGACGGCTTCCGCTGCATCGTCTTCAAGGACGGCGACGAGCTGTACCTGCAGTCCCGCGCGGAAAAGCCGCTCAACCGGTACTTCCCGGAAGCCGTCGCGCGGCTGCTGGAGACGCTGCCGCCGCGGGTCGTGCTGGACGGCGAGCTCGTCGTCGCGCGCGGCGGCCGGCTGGACTTCGACGCGCTCACCGAGCGGATCCACCCCGCCGAAAGCCGCATCACGCTGCTGGCCGCCGAGCAGCCCGCCGAGTTCGTCGCCTTCGACCTGCTCGCCCTCGACGACGAGGCCCTGCTCGACGAGCCGACGTCGGCCCGTCGCGAACGGCTCGCCGAGCTGGCCGGCGACCGGTTCGCGCTCACGCCCGCCACCACCGACCCGGCGACCGCGCGGCACTGGTTCGAGCTGTTCGAAGGCGCGGGCCTCGACGGCGTCATCGGCAAGCCCCTCGACGAGCCGTACACGCCCGGCAAGCGGGTGATGGTCAAGTACAAGCACCTGCGCACCGCGGACTGCGTCCTGGCCGGGCTGCGCTGGCACGTCGACGGCGGGCCCGGCGAGCTCGTCGGCTCGTTCCTGCTCGGCTTGCACGACGACAAGGGCGTGCTGCACCACGTCGGGACCGTCGGATCGTTCCCGAAGGAGCGCCGTCGCGAGCTGGCCGAGGAGCTGGCTCCGCTGGTGACCGACGGCGAAGACCACCCGTGGGGCGGCCGGGCCACCGGCGAGGCCCAGCGGATCCCCGGCGGCATCACGCGCTGGCGCGCCACCGAGCACGAATGGGTGCCGTTGCGGCCCGAGCGCGTCGTCGAGGTCGCCTACGAGAACACCGAAGGCGGCATGCCGTCGCGCTTCCGGCACAACGCGCGGTTCGTGCGGTGGCGCCCGGACCGCGAACCCGCGTCGTGCGACTACGGCCAGCTGGACGAGCCGGCCCGCTACGACCTCGACGCCGTGTTCCGCGGCCAGGTCGTGCGGACCCGCTAACCCCTGTCCCACACCGGCCGTGCGAAGCTCGGCAGTACCGTGCCCTTGATCTACGTGAGGACCTCGCCCGTGCGCCGCCGTTCCCGTCTCCTGGTCGCGCTGCTCGCCCTGGCCTCCGCCGCGGGCTGCGCCGCCGGGCCGTCGGTCCGCCCGGCCCTGGTCGAGAACGACGGGAAGACGACGCCCGCGTCGCCCACGGGCACGCCCGCGGTGCCGCTGCCGCCGCTGGCCGAACCGCAGTCGCCGTCGCTGCGGTGGGCCGACTGCGACGACGACACCCGGCAGCGGATCGGCGCCCCCGCCGTCCCGGACAGCCTGCACTTCACCTGCGCCCGGGTCACCGCGCCGCTCGACGCGCCCGGCGAGTCCCGGCGCTCGGTGGTGCGGCTGCTCGCGCTGAAGGTCGGCTCCGGGCCGGTGCCGCTGGTCGTGGTCAACGACGTCGACGGCGACCCGGGCACGGTGTACGCCGCCCGGCTGGCCGCGACGCTGCCGCCGGCGTTCCTCCAGAAGTTCTCCCTGATCGGCCTCGACCGGCGCGGCACCGGGATGTCGGGCGCCGTCCAGTGCGTGCCGGCCGACATCCGGCACGACCTGATCGACGCCGACCCGGCGCAGGGCGACCTGCAGGACGTGCTGGACGCCGCGCGCAAGGCCGGGCAGCAGTGCGCGATCGAGCTGGACGACTCCCAGACCGCGCTGGACAGCTGGCGCGGGGCCGGCGACCTCGAGGAACTGCGCAAGCAGCTGGGCATGGACCGGCTCGACGCGATCGGCCGCGGCGACGGCTCGAAGGTCCTCTCCGAGTACGCCGTGCGCTTCCCCGGGCAGGTCGGCCGGATGGTGCTCGACGGCGTCCCCGACCCGGGCCCGGACACCGCCGCGGTGCTCGACGCGGTCGCCGCCGGCGCCCAGTCCACGTTGGACGCCTTCGCCGCGGACTGCGCCGCACGCAAGTGCGCCCTCGGCGACCCGAAGACGGCGCTGGCCGGCCTCGCCGACCAGCTGCGGCGCGCGGCGCCGACGACCGACGACGGCGTCGCGTTCGGGCCGGGCGTCGCGATGTTCGCCGTCTACTCGGGCCTGACGCAGCGCTCGCGGTGGGCGGAGCTGGCGGACGCGATCACGGCGGCGCGGTCGGGGAACATCGGGGCGCTGGCGGCGTTCGCGACGCCGGTGCTGCACGACACGCGCGCGCAGCCGTCGCGGCTCGACGCCACGATCGCGACGCGCTGCAACGACAGCCAGACGCGCCTCTCGGCCGACCAGCTCGACCAGGTCGCGGCCGGCATGCGGGCGAAGTACCCGCAGTTCGGCTCGGTCGTCGCGCAGCAGCTGGCGTGGTGCGGGCCGTGGCCGGTGCGGACCGAGCCGCTGCCGCCGGCGGGCGCGCCGGGCGCCCCGCCCATCCTGGTCGCGGCCACCGCGGCCGACCCGGTGACACCCCAGCTGGGCAGCACCCGCGCGGCCGACCAGATGCCTTCGGCGGTGACGATCACGTGGCAGGGCGCGGGCCACGGCGCGGTCGGCGCGTCCCCCTGCGTCACCGACGCGGCCCGCGCCTTCCTGATCGACGGAAAGATCCCCGCGGACGGCACCCTCTGCCCCGCCTGAATCCGTAACTCACGTGATCCGAGCCGGATCTCGCGTGATCAGGGACGTAACTCGCGTGATTGAAGCCGTAATTCGCCAGATCCGGCCCCAATCACGCGAGTTACGTGCTCAATCACGTCAGTTACGGGTTACTGGCGGTAGGACTCCACCTCGGAGACCGGACGGGCCGCGGCGTCGTCCGGGTTCTCGTGGAACTCCGTTTTCGCGCGCCGCTGCCGGAGCAGGTCCCAGCACTGGTCGAGCTGCTGCTCGACCGCGGTGAGGCGGTCCTTGTCGCCGCCGTTCAGCCCCACGCCGACCGACCGCGACCGGAGCTCGTGCTCCTCCGCGATCAGCTCGTCGATCCGGCCCAGGATTTCGCCGTCGGCCATGAGTTCCTCCTCGTACGGTTGCTCGGTGGAGACGCTACCCCGGCCCCGGGAATTCCCGCCGCACGCGCGTCGTTGACCAGGGCATGAGCACCGTTGAGCTGACTGCCGAGAACTTCGACCAGACGGTAAACGACAACGAGTTCGTCCTGATCGACTTCTGGGCGAGCTGGTGCGGACCGTGCCGCCAGTTCGCGCCGGTCTACGAGAAGGCGTCCGAGAAGCACGACGACCTCGTGTTCGCGAGCGTCGACACCGAAGCGCAGCAGCAGCTCGCCGCTGCCTTCGACGTCCGCTCGATCCCGACGCTGGCCATCATCCGCGACAAGACGCTGATCTACGCCCAGCCGGGCGCGCTGCCCGAGCCGGCCCTCGAAGAGCTCATCAAGCAGGCACGCGACGTCGACATGGACGAGGTCAAGCGCAAGGCCGCCGAAGCCGAGGCCGAACAGGCCTGACCACCACCACACGACGAAGGCCGCCCCGGGATCCCCGGGGCGGCCTTCGCGTGTCTTCAGGAGCGCGTCGCGAGCCCGCGCAGGAAGAACCCGAGGTTCGCCGGGCGCTCGGCCAGCCGGCGCATGAAGTAGCCGTACCACTCGTCGCCGTAGGGCACGTAGACGCGCATCCGCGAGCCCGAAGCCGCGATCCGCGCCTGCTCCTCCGGGCGGATGCCGTAGAGCATCTGGAACTCGTGGTCGTCGTCCTCGCGGGCGTTCTCCTCCGCCAGCGCGGCGGCGATCTCGATCATCCGCGGGTCGTGCGAGGCGACCATCGGATACCCCGAACCCGCCATCAGGACGCGCAGGCAGCGGACGTAGGACTTGTCCACTTCGGACTTTCCGGCGAACGCCACCGACTCCGGCTCGGCGTACGCGCCCTTGCACAGCCGCACCCGCGACCCGGGCCCGGACAGCTCCCGGCAGTCCTGCTCGGTGCGGCGCAGGTAGGCCTGCAGCACCGCGCCCACCCACGGGTACTCGCCGCGCAGCTCCCGCAGGATGCCGAGCGTCGAGTCCGTGGTGGTGTGGTCCTCCATGTCGAGCGTCACGGTGGCCCCGACCGCCTCGGCCGCCGCGCAGATCTTCCGCGCGTTCTCGAGCGCGACGTCCTCGCCGTCCGACGGCAGGAACTGCCCGACCGCCGACAGCTTCACCGAAACGTCCGCCCCGGCGGCGAGGCCTTCCGCGGCCAGCGCCGACAGCACGGCTTCGTAGGCCGCGACGGTCGCCGCCGCCTGGGCCGCGTCGGTCGTGTCCTCACCCAGGTGGTCGAGGGTGATCCGCCGGCCGTCCGCGGCCAGTTCCCCGGCCACGCGGACGGCGTCGGCGGTCTCGGACCCGGCCACGAACCGGCGCACCACGGACCGCGTGGCGGGCACGGCCTCCACGAGCGCGCGAATCCGCCGGGAGCGGGCGGCGGCGAGCAACGGGGCACGCAGCATGACGGACCTCCTCAGCCCTGGTGCGGGTAGCGCACGCTGGTCGGCGCCACGAAGGTCTCCTTCACCGAGCGCGGGCTGGTCCAGCGCTGCAGGTTGAAGATCGAGCCCGCCTTGTCGTTGGTGCCCGAGGCCCGCGCACCGCCGAACGGCTGCTGGCCGACGACGGCACCGGTCGGCTTGTCGTTGACGTAGAAGTTGCCCGCCGCGAACCGCAGCGCCTCGGACGCCTTCGCCACGGCCGTGCGGTCGTTGGCGATGATCGCGCCGGTCAGCGCGTACGCGGCGGTCTCGTCGACCAGCTTCAGCACGGCGTCGAAGTCGCCGTCCTCGTAGACGTGGATCGACAGGATCGGGCCGAAGTACTCGGTCGAGAAGATCTCGTGCTTCGGGTTGTCCGACACGAGGATCGTCGGCTGCACGAAGTACCCGTCGGTGTCGTCGGCCGTGCCGCCGGTGAGGACCTCCACCGAGGCATCCCCGGCCACGCGGGCGAACAGTTCGGTGTGCTTGGTGAACGCGCGCCGGTCGATCACCGCGCCGCCGAAGTGCGACAGATCGGTGACATCGCCGTAGGACAGCGCCTCGGTCTCGGCGACGAGCCCGTCCTTCAGCTGGTTCCAGACGCTGCGCGGGATGTACGCGCGCGAAGCGGCGGAGCACTTCTGGCCCTGGTACTCGAAGGCGCCGCGGACCAGGGCGGTGCGCAGGACGTCGACGTCGGCGGAGGCGTGTGCGAGCACGAAGTCCTTGCCGCCGGTCTCGCCGACCAGCCGCGGGTAGCCGCGGTAGCTCGCGATGTTCGCACCGACCGTGGCCCACAGGTGCTGGAACGTCGCGGTCGAGCCGGTGAAGTGGATGCCGGCCAGGTCGCGGTGGGTCAGGGCGACCTCGGAGACCGCCTTGCCGTCACCCGGCAGCAGGTTGATGACGCCCGGCGGCATCCCGGCCTCTTCGAGCAGCCGCATGGTCAGGTGCGCCGCGAACGACTGCGTCGGCGACGGCTTCCACAGCACCGTGTTGCCCATCAGCGCGGGCGCGGTCGGCAGGTTGCCGGCGATCGCGGTGAAGTTGAACGGCGTGATCGCGTAGACGAAGCCTTCGAGCGGGCGGTGCTCCATCCGGTTCCACACGCCGGGCGAGCTGATCGGCTGCTCGGCCAGCACGCGGCGGCCGAACTCGACGTTGAAGCGCCAGAAATCGGCGAGTTCGCAGGCGGCGTCGATCTCGGCCTGGGTCGCGGTCTTGGACTGGCCGAGCATGGTCGCGGCGTTGAGGGTGGCACGCCACTTGCCGGTGAGCAGGTCGGCGGCGCGCAGCAGGATGGCGGCGCGGTCGTCGTAGGACAGCGCGCGCCACTCCGGCGCGGCCTTCGCGGCCGCGGCGACGGCGTCGGCCGCGTCCTGCTGGGTCGCGCTGTGGATGGTGCCGATGACGTGCCGGTGGTTGTGCGGCTGGACGACTTCGATCTTCTCGCCGGCGCCGAGGCGCTGCTCGCCGCCGACGGTGACCGTCAGGTCGATCGGTTCCGCCTGGCCCAGCCGCTTGAGCGCACCCTCGAGTTCCGCGCGCTCAGCGCTGCCCGGCGCGTACGTCAGCACCGGCTCGTTCTTCGGGGCGGGGGTCTGGGTCACGGCGTCCACGGCGGCTCCTCTGCAGCGCTGTACGTCTCTGATGCCCCGAACGGTAACCCCGGACACGTCGTGGCGGCTTGGCCGAACGGCTAAAATCGCTCGTGTGATCTTGGCCGATCGGATAACTCCGCCGTGACCTCGCTGCGCCACGTCCTGGCGACGCTCGGCGAGCCGCTGGTCGAGGTCGTCGTGGCCCCGGACGGGCTGGGTGTCCCGGTCACCGACGTCGTGATCCTCGACCCCGAAGACCCCTTGGAGGCGTCCCCCGGCGACTTGGTGCTGGTCATCGGCGCGCGCGGCCGGGCGGCGGCGCCCGCGATCCGGGCGGCCGGGCGCGGCGGGGCGGCCGCGGTGGCGGTCAAGGGCGCGACGGGCGCCGACGTCGCCGCCGACGCGGGCGTCGCGCTGCTGACCGTCGGCGCGGAGGCGCGCTGGGAGCAGGTCGAGTCACTGGCGCGCGGGGTCGTCGAGGCCGCACGCGCCGGTGGCGAAGCGGCCGGCGGCGAGGTGCTCGGCGACCTGTTCGCCCTGGCCCAGACCATCGCGACGCTCACCGGCGGCCTGGTCAGCATCGAGGACACGGCCAGCCGCGTGCTCGCGTACTCGCGGGCGGGCGACGAGGTCGACGAGCTGCGGCGGCTGTCGATCCTCGGCCGCGAAGGCCCGGAACGCTACCTCGCGATGCTGCGCGAATGGGGCGTCTACCAGCGGCTTCGCGCCGGCGAAGGGATCGTCCGGATCGACGAGCGGCCCGAGCTGGGCATCCGGCGGCGCATCGCGGCGGGCATCCACGCGGGCAAGCAGCCGCTCGGCACGATCTGGGTCCAGGAGGGCGCCCAGCCGCTCACCGAACGCGCCGAGACGGCCCTGCTCGGCGCGAGCCGCGCCCTGGCGCCGCAGCTGATCCGCGCCCGCACGCTGCCCAGCCCGGAACTGCGGCTGCGGGAAGACCTCCTGGCCAGCCTGCTCGAAGGGCGGCTCGATGCGGAATCCGTCGCCGACGACATCGGCGCCGACCCGGGCCGCCCGGCGCAGGTGCTTGCGTTTTCCCTGGAGCGCTCGGACAACCGGCAGCTGCGGCGCGCCGAGCTGGTGCACCTGATCGCCGTGCACACGGCGGCCTACCGGCGCAGCGCGCTGGTGAGCGTGATCGGCGGGCGCGTCTACGCGCTGCTGCCGGACCTGCCCGAGCATGCGGACGCGGCGGTGCTGGCGCTGGCTCGCGAGATCACCGGCACGGCCCGGCGGCACCTGGACGTCCCGGTCCGGGCGGCGCTCGGCGGGGTCGTGCCGCGGTTGTCGGCCGCGGCGGCGTCGCGCGGCGACGCGGACCGCGTCCTGGCGGCGATGGCCCGCGGCCACTGGGCCGCCGACGTCGCGTCGCTGGCCGACGTCCGCGCCGAGGTGCTGCTGTCGGAGATCCTGGGTTTCCTGGGTGCGGAGCCGCGCATCCGCGACCCGCGGCTGACGTCGCTGGCGGAGCACGACGCCGAGCACGGCGGGATCCTCGTCCCGGCCGTGCTGGCCTGGCTGGACGCGTTCGGCGACGTCCGCGCGGCGGCCCGGGTGCTGAACATCCACCCCAACACGGTCCGCTACCGCGTCCGGCGTGCGGCGGAAGTGTCCGGAGTGGACTTCGACGACCCGGCCCAGCGGATCCTCACTCAGCTGCAGCTGCGGCTCTGACCCTGCTGAACGCGGTCCGGGGCCGGGCGCCCGGCCCCGGACCGCGTCGGGCTACGCCTCGACCAGGCTGAACCGGCGGCGCTCCACGTCGATGCGCTCGATGCGGACCGTCACCCGGCTGCCCTGCTCGGGCGCGGCGCCGGTCACCCACAGGCCGTGGACGCCGGGAGCGACCTCGACGAACGCGCCGAACGGCAGCACCCGCGCCACGACGCCGTCGAGCACCCCGCCCTCGGCGTGGGCCGCGACGAACTCCTGCCACTGGGACATGCGATTCACCTCCTTCCCGCGCACGTTCCGATGACGGAACGCGGGAGGCGGCGGGCCACGGGGCCGCCCGGAGGTCACGGCACAGCCGGGTACCCCGTCTGCGCACGGCTCGAGGCCGACCCGGCAGTCACCGGAAAAGCATACCTCCCGGACGCCGAAATGAACCACTGACCTGATGCACCGACACCATGAAATGAAATCACCGACGCGATGGGCGAACAATTCGCCAGGCGGTCACGAAATGGGGACGCGAAGGCGTGCGAGTTCGGCGAGAGCGGCGAAAGAATCGTGCCGCGCGGAGGGGTCGTAGACGGCGGTCGTGGCGAGGACTTCGTCGGCGCCCGCGGCCGCGACGAGCGTTCCCAGGCGGTCCTCGACTTCGGCCGGCGTGCCCCAGATCTGGCCGTCCAGGGTGGCGTCGAGGCGCCTGCGCTCGCGGTCGGTCATCGGCAGGGCCAGGACCTCCGCAGGCGACGACAGCGGCGGGAAGACGCCGTGGGAGCGCGAATACACCGTCGCCCAGGCCTCCGAGACGAGCAGGCGGCGCGCGTCCGCCGCCGAGTCCGCGACGGCGATCGCCGACGACACCACGACGTACGGCTCCCGCGCCCAATCGGACGGCCGGAACCCGTCGCGGTAGCGCGTCACGGCTTCGGCCAGCGCACGTTCGCCGCGGACGGGCGCGATCACCAGCGGCAGCCCGAGCTCCGCGGCGAGGTCGGCGCCGGACCCGGTGGCCAGCAGGAACGGCGGGACGCGCAGCCCCTCGGCGGGATAGGCGTGGACGCCCCGATACGCGGGTGCGCCCGCGAAGAACCCGAGCAGCTCCCGGACCTGCGCGCCGAAGTCGTCGGCGGCTTCCTTGCCGTGGCCCAGCGCCTCGCGGACGCCGGCGGTGAAGCCGACCGACCGGCCCAGGCCCATGTCGATGCGGCCCGGGTGAAGCGCTTCCAGCACGCCGAACTGCTCCGCGACGACCAGCGGCCGGTGGTTCGGCAGCATGACGCCGCCGGTGCCGACGCGGATCTCGCTCGTCGACGCGGCGACGGCCGCGGCCAGCACGGTCGGCGCGGACCCGGCGACGCCGGGCACGCCGTGGTGCTCGGACACCCAGAACCGGTGGTAGCCCAGCCGTTCGGCGTCGGCGGCGAACGCGACGGTGTCCCGCAGCGCCCGCGCCGTCCCGCCGGCACGCCGCACCGGAGAGCGGTCGAGCACGGAGATCCTCACCCCGGGTGCAACGCCCGGCGCGGGACGGGATTCCCGTCAGGGGCGCCAGCGCTCGCTGTAGTCCGGGTGGTCGGCGTAGGGCAGGGCCAGCAGGCGCAGCGTGAGGCACCAGTTGGAGCCGGCCTCGTCGGCGGGCACGTGGCAGGTCTCACACCAGTATTCGCTGCCGTACAGCGGAAAGCCGGGCACCTTCTCCGACACCGTGGTGCGGTGCGCGAGCAGGATCCGCCGGGTCGCCTCGATCTCGTTGATCATCTGGTTGACCGCGTCGAGGTCGAGGTCGGTCAGCCCACGGATCCGCTGCTCCACGGCGACCTTCGTCTCGCCGCGGTTCATCGCGTCGCCGGCCTTCGCCTTGTTGACGGCCTGCATGATCATCGCCTGCCGCGCGCCCACGCGCGCGGCGAGGAAAGCGATCAGGTCGTCCACCGAGGGCCTCCCTCGAACTCGCCCCTGGACATGTCTCCGGGGAGTCGTCGTTCCGGGACCGCACGTTACGCCGTCGGGGCCGGTGGTCGAGACCACACCGGCGGCCGTACGCCATTTGTGACCCGAAAGGCGACAGCGGGCAGTGGGCTGATCACTCCGCGTTTTCGGGGCGTGAGGTTTCGATTAAGCCTTTGCCGGCTTTTCCGGCGCGGAAGTGGCCCACGGCGCCCCTGTAGAACCGCGCACAGTCACTCCTCCGGGCGCGCCTTGCTCGGCTGGACCCGCTTGGGCTCCCCGGGCATCTTCGGGTAGTCCGGCGGGTACGGCATGTCCCCCAGCCCGTGGTCGCGCAGGTCGCGCTCGTACCACTCCAGCGCCTTCTCCAGGCCGAACGCCTCCGCGTCCATCCCGGCGTGCAGGTCGCCGTGGGAAGCCAGGAACGCCGGGATCGTCAGCACGTCGAAGTCGTCCGCGTCGACCTCGGGCAGGAGATCCCACGTCAGGGGCGTCGACACCGTGGCGCGCGGGGTGCCGCGGACCGACCAGCTCGACGCCACCGTCCGGTCGCGGGCCGCCTGGTTGTAGTCCAGGAACACGCGGCCGCCGCGCTCCTCCTTCCACCACGCGATCGTCGCCTTGTCCGGGATGCGGCGCCCGACCTCGCGGCCGAGCGCGATCACCGCGTGCCGGACCTCGACGAAGTCCCACTCCGGCCGGATCCGGACCAGCACGTGCACGCCGCGGCCGCCGGAGGTCTTCGGGTAGCCCGTCAGGCCCGCGTCCGCCAGCACCTCGCGGACCACCAACGCGACCTCGACGGCGTCGGCGAACCCGGCCCGGTCCGGCGGGTCGACGTCGATGCGCAGCTCGTCCGGGTGGTCGACGTCCGGACGGCGCACCGGCCACGGGTGGAAGTCGAACGTCCCCAGGTTCGCCGCCCAGGCGAAGACGGCCGGCTCGGTCGGGCACACCTCGGCCGCCTTGCGGCCCGACGGGAAGGTGATCTCGGCGGTCTCCACCCAGTCCGGCGCGCCCTTGGGCAGGCGCTTGGCGTAGAACCACTCGCCCTCGACGCCGTCGACGTAGCGCTTCAGCGTGGTCGGCCGCTCGCCGATCGCGCGCAGCAGCGGCCCGCCGACGGTGATGTAGTGCTCGACGACCTGCCGCTTGGTGATGCCGCGCTGGGGGAAGTACACCTTGTCCGGGCTCGAGACGCGGACGCTGCGCCCGCCCACCTCGTACTCGACCGGGTCACCGTGCTTGGGCATGCACGCCACGCTAGCGGTGTTCGCGCGCCCGAGCCCCCGCCAACATGCCCGGGGGCGGCGAGGGGGCCGGGCCGGGGCCCGGAAGCGAGCACCGCGGCCGGTAGGCTCGAGCGGGTGTCCGGCCGCACCAAGCTGATCGTCGCGCTCGCCGTCGTCGCCCTGTTCGCGGCGGCCGCGGTGCTGCTGCCGATCCCCGGTCCGGCCGACCTGCGCGCCTGGGCCGCCGCCACCGGGCCCGCGACGCCGCTCGTGCTGTTCGTCGCGTACTCGCTGCTCACCGTCGCGCCGATCCCGCGCACCGTGTTCAACCTGGCCGCCGGGCTGCTGGTCGGCACCGCGGCCGGGATCGCCATCGGCCTGGTCGCCACCACCGTCGCGGCCGGCCTCTCCTTCGGCCTGGCCCGGCTGCTCGGGCGCGACCTGGTCACCCGGCACCTGCACCGATCGGCCGTGAAGACCGTCAACGACCGGCTCTCCGACGGCGGCGTCCTCGCGATCACCTCGCTGCGGCTGATCCCGGTGGTGCCGTTCGCGCCGTTCAGCTACCTCTGCGGCGTGTCGTCGGTGCGGCCGGCCCCGTACCTGGCGGGTACCCTGCTCGGCAGCGTGCCCGGCACCGTCGCCGTGGTGGTCCTCGGCGACGCCCTGACCGGCGACACGCCGCCCGCGCTGCTCGCCTGCTACGGGGTGTTCGCGCTGGCCGGGGCGATCGGGCTGGTCAAGGTGTTCAAGAAACGGGCACCGGCCGAACCGGAGCCCGCCGGACCGGCTGGCTGACGCGGACAGCACCGGGCCGACCGCTACACTCGATCGGGTGCGCGAACCGGAAACGCGCTGAGCAGGGCCACCATCACCGGGAATTTCGTCAGGAGCAGTCGCCATCGACACCGGTCAGCTGATCGCGGGGCACTACCGCCTCGTCGAGCACATTGGTAGCGGTGCCATGGGAGTCGTGTGGCGCGCGACCGACGTGCGCCTCGAGCGCGACGTCGCGATCAAGCAGATCCTGCCCCAGCCGGGCGTCTCCGAGACCGAACGCGACAACATGCGCCAGCGCGCCATGCGCGAGGCGAAGAACGCGGCCCGGTTCCAGCACCCGAACGCGATCGTCGTGTTCGACATCGCCGAGCACAACGGCGACCCCTGCCTGGTGATGGAGTACCTCAACGGGCCCAGCCTCTCCACGATCCTCGCCGAGGAGGGCACGCTCCCGCTCGGCCGGATCGCCCGGATCGGCGAGCAGGTCGCGTCCGCGCTGGTGGCCGCGCACCGCGCCGGGATCGTCCACCGCGACGTCAAGCCGGGCAACATCCTCATCGACGAGACCGGCACCGCGAAGATCACCGACTTCGGCATCTCGCGCGCGGCCGGCGACATGACGCTGACGGCCACCGGCCTGATCGGCGGCACCCCCGCCTACCTGGCGCCCGAGCTGGCCCGCGGCGCCGACCCGGTGCCCAGTTCCGACGTCTTCGCCCTCGGCGCGACCCTCTACCAGGCGATCGAGGGCACCACACCGTACGGCAACACCACCAACCAGCTCGCGCTGCTCTACGCGGCGGCGAACGGCCAGATCAACCCGCCGGTGCAGGCGGGCGCGGCCACCGCGCTGCTGATGAGCCTGCTGCGCAGCGAGCCGGGCGAGCGGCCCAGCATGGCCGAGGCCCGCGAGCGGCTGGCCGCGCTGGCCCGCACCGAGCCGGGCGGCATGACGGCGTCGCCGCCGCTGCTCTCGGGCGGCGGCGGACGCAAGCCCGCCGCTCCCGCCGAGAGCGGCGACCGGCCGCCGTGGCAGCGGACCGCCCAGCCCGCGCCGCCGTCGCCGCCGGTCGGCACGCCGGTGCCGGCGGGCAAGGCGCCGTCGAACCCGCCGCGCCCGACCGCGGCGTTCATGCCGATGCGGTCCCCGGCCGCGCCGCCGAACACCCCGCCCAGACCGATGCCCGCGGCCGCGCCGACGGCCAGGGCCCCGCAGTACTCGTCGAACACCTCGAAGCCGGACAACAAGCGCAAGTACGCGATCTTCGCCGGCGCGGGCGCCGCGGTCGTCGTGATCGCGGTGATCGTTTTCCTCGTGGCGAACTCCGGGGGCAGCGGCGGCACCCAGGCCGGTCAGTCGTCGCCCAAGCCGCCGACCACGGTCTACTCGACCCCGAAGTCGCCGTCCACCGCGGCTTCCTCGACGGCCAATGTGGCTTCGAACGGCAAGGTCGAGTGGGGCCCGGCAGGTAACAAGGTCATCGACTTCTACAAGAGTGTCGGCAACCCAGCGGCGGCGTGGGCATTCCTCACACCTGACGCGCAGGCCCTCTACGGGAGTCAAGACGACTTCGCCGCGTACTGGGCCGAACACCCTCTGTCCAGCTACGGCGGCGCCAGTGCCTACAAACGAGCGAACGAACCTGACGGCTCGGTCGAAATCCAGGTCACCCTCTCGCTCAAGGGTGGAGGGTCCGCACAGAACAAGGTTCGTGTCCTCGACGCCGGCGGCGGGAACCTGATGCTGGCCGGAGACACTCGCCTCCAAACCGACTAGCCGAGGGGCCAAGCAAGCGGCAACCGCCGCCTGCGCTTCGGTCGTCAGAAGGCAGATCTGACAGCGTTTTCGGCATCACGCAGACGCGGATACCTGCGATACCGCAGGCGCGAATTCGAACCCCAATGGAGCATTGTCCATCATGATCACCATCCCCCCAATCATGATGGTATGCACCCGAGGAGGGGTTCGTGAAATTGTCAACACGCGCAAGATTTCTCGCTTTCTTCGGATTGTTGTCGACCTTCATGCTCGCCTTTACCTCCATCGCTTCAGCAAGTTCTGCCGCGTTCACACCCGAGGACAAAAACTCCTGTGTCGACCTGGGGAACGGCTACCTCTGCCTCTACATCTCGCCAGTCAATCAACAGGGTCAGATCCAGGTGACCTACGAAAAGTACGGCGGCAACCCCTTTGTCGGGCACGTGGCATGGCAGAACCCGTCAGGCAGCGTGTTCGGATCGCCCGACGTCGCGATGTCTTCCCATAACATTTATTCACAAATGTGGCCCACTTGGGTGGGCCCGGGATGCAATTACGGCGTTCTGGTCAACAAGAGCACTGGGGAAACCTTCAAAACACCTCGACTCTGCGTTTAACTGGATTCGTGTTTGCTTCTCTGAGATCGGCGATGCAGGCCCCGTACAGGGACGTGCGGCCTGCATCGCCGATCAACGTGCCCGAGCGCTCGTCGTCCCGACACCAAGGTGTGACAGCCCGGCAGCTCGACGCGAACCCCGACACCGGTCTCTGAGACTTAACGCGCCGCTGGTGGGCTGACGGGCGCGGATGGCCTACCGTGGAAGCATGGCCGACGACGGAGCTTCGCTGCCGGGCCAGAATCCTCGCTTCCACGAGGACCTGGTCGGCCTGGACCCGTACGACCCGGAGGCGCGCGCGTTCGCCGAGCACCTCGACCGGATCGAGCGATCCGGTCCCAACTACACGATCGAAGCCGCGCTGGACGGCGTGTCCGATTTCGCCGACTCCAGCAACCGCCTCGGCGGCCTCCGCTACTGGGTGTCGGCGCTCATCGTCGTGCTCATCGTGCTCGGCGTGATCGTCGCCGCATGGGACATCGTGGTGCACGCCCTGGCGTGGCTCGCGGCGTAACGTGGACCGGGTGAAAGGTATGAAACCCGTTGTCGGCGCCACCCCCCGCGTCGTGAAGTCCGAGCAGGAATGGCGGGAAGAGCTGAGCCCGGAGGAGTACGCCGTGCTCCGCCAGGCCGGCACCGAACGGCCGTTCACCGGTGAGTACACCGACACGAAGACGACCGGCGTCTACGAGTGCCGCGCGTGCGGTGCGGAGCTGTTCCGCAGCGACACGAAGTTCGAGAGCCACTGCGGCTGGCCGTCGTTCTTCGACCCGGCCGACTCCGACGCCGTGCTGCTGCGCGAAGACCGGACCATGGGCATGAAGCGGATCGAGGTGCTCTGCGGCTCCTGCCACAGCCACCTCGGGCACGTCTTCGAGGGCGAGGGCTACGCCACCCCGACCGACCAGCGCTACTGCATCAACTCGATTTCCCTGAAACTGGTACCCCAGTCCTAAATCCTTCTTAAGCCGGCAACCCACCGCCCTTCCTCGAACGTAGTCTCCGCACACGGACGAGGGAGGGCGGCGTCATGACCGACACCTGGGGCATTCCCGGACCGCTGTTCACGGGCCTCTACCTGGGCCTCCTGCTCCTACCGGCGGCCTTCGCCGCGGTACGCGCGAAGCTGCTGCAGCGCGGCCGCGCGGGCGGCGCGCCCGAACGGCCCGAAGAGCTGGCACTGCTGACCGGCGGGCGCACGCGCGCCGGGGAATTCGTCGTCGCCCAGCTGCTGGACCGCCAGGTGATCCGGATGGACGGCACCGGGCGCGTGCACCGTGTCCGCGGCAGCGCGCCGGACGACCTGGGCCGCGCCGCGCTGGCCCGGATCGGGAAGACCGGCGCCGCCGTCGACTCGGTGCGCCGCGAGGTGTGCCACCACCCGGCACTGGTCGACCTGGAGCACGGGCTGATCGCCCGCGGCCTGCTCGTCGACGCTCGGAAGGTGCGCCTGAACTGGGTGTTCACTGCCGCGGCGTACTGGGTGCTGGCTGTGCTCGGCGTGGTCCGGCTGATCGCCGGCAGCTCCACCGGCCACCCCGTCGGCTTCCTGCTGGGCCTGCTGGTGCTCAACGCCGTCGCGGCCGTCTTCAGCACGGTCCGCGCCGCGAACGCGCCCGAGGTCAAGGCCACCGCCGCCGGTCGCGCCGCGGCCCACGAGGCCGGGCGCATCGGCTCGCTGGCCTCCGGTCCGGCGGGCGCGGTCGCGGCCGGCGGGTTCGGC
This sequence comes from Amycolatopsis sp. NBC_01488, assembly GCF_036227105.1. Lineage (NCBI taxonomy): Bacteria > Bacillati > Actinomycetota > Actinomycetes > Pseudonocardiales > Pseudonocardiaceae > Amycolatopsis > Amycolatopsis sp. NBC_01488. The sequence continues at coordinate 8,946,025 of NZ_CP109434.1, forward strand.
AGCCACCCCGACAAGGACGTCCGGCTCGCCGTCAGCCGTTCGACCGTCGTGTCGGCCACCCGCGCCTACCGTCCTCGCACCAGCCGCTGGGCCGCGGCCGGTGGCGGCGGGTTCGTCGGCTACTCCGGCGGTAGCTCGTGCGGTGGCGGCGGCAGCTCCTGCGGCGGCGGGGGCGGCGGCTGCGGAGGAGGGGGCGGCGGGGGCTGCGGCGGTTGAAACGCCGCCGCGAGCGCGTACGTCTCACAGCTACGGTAACCGCAACTCACTGAGGGGAGACGGGCGATGGACGACCCGTGGGGCATCTCCGGACCGGATTTCGTGGTCCTCTACATCGCGCTGCTCGGCGCGGCGCTGCTGGTCAGGCTCATCGTGTCCGCGGTCGTCGCGAGCCGCGCGCTGCGGGCGGACCCCGTGCAGCCCGGGCCGCCGCCGACCGTCTACCAGCTCGCGTTCCTCGCGGGCGGCCCCGACCGGGCCGTCGATGCGGCGATCGCGGCGCTGGTGGAGCGCGGCCAGCTGCGCGTCAACAGCTACAAGCAGGTCAGCCAGGCCGGGACGCGACCGATCGAGCCGCTGGAGCGGGCGGTCGCCGACGTCGCGCAGCTGAAGACGACCGCGACGATCCGGGCGCAGGTCCGCGGCTCGGCCGCGATGCGTGCCCTGGAGGAGGGCCTCGAGCAGCGGGGCCTGCTCGTGCCGGCGGCCGCGAAGCGGCAGGCCCGGACGTTCGGGCTCGTCCTGCAGCTGGCCGTGCTGGTCCTCGGCGTGGCGCGGCTGGTCAACGGCATCTCGCTGGGGCGCCCGGTCGGCATCCTGGTGTTCCTGGTGCTGATCGCGGCCGTGCTGACGTTCGTGGCCGCGGTCCGGCGGTCGAAGACCGGGGCCCGGCAGCCGTCCGCGGCCGGGCAGCGCTTGCTCGGCCAGGCGCGGTCCGCGTCGAGCGGCCCGGTGCCGGCCGGGATGCTGGCGGGCGGTGTCCTGCTCGGCGGCGCGGCGGCCGCGGTCGCCCTGGGTGGCTGGTCGATGTACCCGGACGAGGAGATCAGCGCGGCGCTGACCCCGCCGATGACGTCCTTCGGCGGCGGTGGCTCGTCGGGCGGGTCGTCGTGCTCGAGTTCGTCGTGCAGCAGCGGGTCTTCGTGCGGTGGCGGCGGTGGCTGCGGCGGAGGTGGCTGCGGTGGGTGAGCTCGGCATCGGGATCGGCTGGCGGCACGAGCTGGACCTGTCCATCGCCCGCCTGCCCGGCGTCGACTGGGTGGAGGTGGTCGCGGAGAACCTGCACGCCGACCACCTCCCCGAGACGCTCGTCGCGCTGCGGAAGCGGGGACTCCCGGTGCTGCCCCACGCCGTGTCCCTGTCGCTGGGGGGCGCGGAGCCGCTCGACACCGGGCGCGTCCAGCACCTCGCGGAGGTCGCGCGGGCCCTGGACGCGCCCCTGGTCAGCGACCACGTGTGCTTCGTGCGCGCGGGCGGGCTCGACTCGGGCCACCTGATGCCGCTCCCCCGCACCCGCGAAGCCCTCGACGTGCTGGTGGCCAACGTCCGGCTCGCGCAGTCCATTGTGGACGTTCCGCTCGCGCTGGAGAACATCGCGGCGGTGCTGGACTGGCCGTCCTCGGAGCTGACCGAGGAGCAGTTCCTCACCGAGCTGACCGAGCGGACGGACTGCCGGCTGATCATCGACGTCGCGAACCTGTACGCCAACGCCCGCAACATCGGCACCGACCCGGAGGCGTTCCTCGACGGCATCCCGTGGGAGCGCCTGGCGTACGTGCACATGGCGGGCGGCACCGAGCGCGACGGCGTCTACCACGACACGCACGCGCACCCGGTGCTGCCGGAGGTCCTGGCGTTGCTGACGGAACTGCGCCGCCGCACGGACCCGCCGGGCGTGCTCCTGGAGCGCGACGACGACTACCCGACCGACGACGAACTCGCCGCGGAGCTGGCGGCGTTGCGAGCGGCGGTGACGGTGTGAGCCGCGCCGACCTGGCCGGTCGGCAGGCGGAACTGCTCCAAGCCCTGCTGGCGGACGGCCCGCCACCATCGGGCTTCGACGCTTCGCGGCTTCGCGTGGAGGCCCAGGTCCTGCGCCGAAAGCACGGGCGGGTCCTGGCGTATCAGCGGCCGGAACTGGCGGAAGCACTCGGAGAGCGGTTCGGGCCGCTGTTCGCGGAGTTCACCACGGTGCGGCCGAAGCGGGACACCGAGCGGTCGGGGGCTTACGCGGACGCGTTCGTGACGTGGCTGATCGAGGGTGGGCACCTGCCGAAGCCCAAGCGGGGACTGGTTTCCCGGCTTCGGCGCCGCTAGTCCACACGCCCGCCGTGATGTGGACAACCGGGTTCTGCGGAGCCAGATTGTCGGGCACCGCCGGTAAACTGGTTGCGGGGGCAGCCCCCGGGAAGGGCGGGCCGTGCCGAGCGGGCCGTTTCCCGGCTTCGGCGCCGTTAAGGCGTCCAGGTCGGTTTGTCGACTCCCGGCAGCCGGGTCCCGAAGTCCCAGTGCGGCTCCGCTCCCGGCAACCCGCCCGCCACCCGGACGCGTGTCAACCGGCCGTAGCCGCTGTCCACGTCCTCCAGCAGGTCGCCGAAATCGACGTCCGAACGCGCGGAATCCTTGCGGCCCAGGGAATCCAGCCAGTGGCCCGTGCCCGCCAGGGACAGCCGGGCCCGCCATGTGCCGCCGTCGGTGGTCTGGCGGCGTAGGGCCGTCATGATCGCCGCCGCTGCCAGCCAGCCCGTTCCGTGGTCCAGGGCCTGGACCGGGAGCGGCGACGGGTCGCCGTCGGGACCGAACGCGATGCCGTTCGACATCTGCACCAGGCTGTCGAACCCGCGCCGGCGCGCCCACGGGCCTTCCCAGCCGTACGCGCTCAAGTCCGCGATCACCAAGCCCGGCCGCAGGGTCGCCAGCTCCGAAGGCCCGAAACCGATCCGCTCCAGCGCGCCCGGCCGGAACGACTGCACCAGCACGTCCGCCCGGCTGATCAGCTTCTTCAGCCGCGCGCGGCCGCCCTCGGTGTCCAGCGCGACGAACGTCGACCGCTTGCCCTGGCCGGTGTCGCGCACCAGCGTCTCGACGCGCGGCAGGTGCGCCGCCCCCACGTGCAGGACGTCGGCGCCGTGCGCGGCCAGCACCCGGCCGGCCACCGGGCCGGCGAGGACGTGCGTCAGCTCCAGGATCCGGACGCCACCCAGCGGACGGTCCGAGTAGAACAACGTCCGCTTCGGCGCTTCGCCGATCGGCGCCAGGTCCACCAAGGGCAGCGAAGCCACGGCCGAACCCTGCGGGTGCGCGGCCCACTCCTCCGGCGAACGCAGCTGGGCCGCCGCTCCCCCGGCGCTGACGACGGCGTGCTCGACCTCGCGCGCGCCGCGGCCGGCGACGGCCTTGGTCACCGCGTCGCGGCTGCCGGGGACGCCGAGTCCCCAGCACACCGCCGCTTCGTGCTTCGGGTAGTTGCAGTGCAGGCGCACCCAGCCGTCGGCCGTGCGGTAGTTGCCCGACAACGGTGCCCAGACCGATTCGGGCTCGGCACCCTCGACGCGCGAGAGCCCTTCGCTCGCGAACGCCGCCGCCGCGTGGCGGGTGTCCGCCGTGACGACGCCGGGCTCGATCCCGCGCAGCTTCAGCATCTCCGCCGCGGCCAGCGTCGCGGCGGCGATCGTCGCCCGCGCGGCGGCCGCCACCCGGTACGGGCCGGGCAGCACGTCTTCGGTGCCGGTCAGCTCGACCGGTCCCGGCGCTTCCCCGGTGAGGGTGCGCCAGACGCCGTCCAGGATCTCCGGCACAGCGTTCTCGGGCACAGTGGTCTCGGGCACTACGGCAGAGCCGCGACGAGCTCGGCGGCCGGCACGCGGGTACCGGTGTAGAACGGGATCTCCTCGCGCACGTGCAGCCGCGCCTCGGTGCCGCGCAGGTGCCGCATCAGGTCGACGATCCGGTGCAGCTCGTCCGCCTCGAACGCGAGGATCCACTCGTAGTCGCCCAGCGCGAAGGACGCGACGGTGTTGGCGCGCACGTCCGGGTAGTCGCGGGCTTCCTTGCCGTGGTCGGCGAGCATCTTGCGGCGGTCGGCGTCCGGCAGCAGGTACCACTCGTAGGAGCGCACGAACGGGTAGACGCAGATGAACTTGCGCGCCTCTTCGCCGGCGAGGAAGGCCGGGATGTGGCTCTTGTTGAACTCGGCGGGCCGGTGCAGCGCGGTCTGGCTCCAGACCGGGGTCGACGCGCGCCCGAGCGGGGTCCGGCGGAAGCCGGAGTAGGCCGCCTGGACCTGCTCGATCTCCTCGGCGTGCCACCAGATCATGAAGTCGGCGTCGGCACGCAGGCCGGACAGGTCGTAGACACCCCGGACGACGACGCCCTTGGCCTCGAGACCGTCGAGGTACTCGGCCGTCTCGCGACCGGCGGCCCCGCGGTCTTCGCCCAGCCGGCCGGGCTCGATCCGGAAGACCGACCAGGTCGTGTAGCGGATGGTGTCGTTGAGCTCGTTGTAGTTGACCCGCGCCATGCTTCCATCCTGTCACCGCGGCGACGCGAGCGCCGCCACGGGTCAGGTGAGAGCACTCACGAAGCGAGGTGAGCGGCGATCCGCTGCGCGGCCGCCTCGGCCGTCGCGACGCACGCCGGCAGCCCGACGCCGTGCAGCGTCGCGCCCGCCACGGCCAGCCCCGGCACCTCGGCGATCGCCTTCTCGATCCGCTCCACGCGCTCCAGGTGCCCCGTGCCGTACTGCGGCAGCCCGCCGCCCCAGCGCGTCACCAGCGTCTCGACCGGCGACGCCGTCACGCCGGTCAGCCGCGCGAGGTCGTCGCGGACGACGCGGACCAGCTCGACGTCGTCGGCCTGCAGCGCGCCCAGCTCGCCGAAGCGCCCGACCGAGCCGCGGACCAGCACCGGGCCGGCGCCGAAGTGCGCCCACTTGCGCGAAGAGAACGTGAACGCCTTCGCCGCGTACGGCTTGCCCGAGGAATCGGCTTCGCCGGCGCCGATGAGGATGCCCGACGCGTCGGGCAGCCGGGTGCCGGGCGGCAGGGCCAGCGCCACCACGGCCATCGACGCCAGCTCGACCTCGCCGAACGCCGCCGACGCCGCGGGCACCAGCTCCGCCAGCAGGCGCCGGGCCGAGGGCGCCGGCACCGCGAGCACCACCGCGTCGACCTCGATCGTGTTGTCCGCGGGCGCGTGCGCGGTGGGGTTCGCGCCGATCCGCAGCCGCCAGCCCGTGCCGTGCCGTTCGACGTCGCAGACCGGCAGCCCGGTCCGCAGCTCCGCGCCGGACAGCTCGGTGAGCCGGTCGATCACCGTGCCCAGGCCGCCCGGGACCGTGCCGAACACTGGCGCCGAACCGGGCGATGCGGGCAGCTGCGCCTTCGCCGCCGCCGTCAGCGACCCGGCGCCCGCCGCCACGGCCGCGGCCAGGCCGGGCATGGTCGCGCGCAGGCCGAGTCCGTCGGCCCCGCCCGCGTAGACGCCGCCGAGCAGCGGGTCGACGAGCCGGTCGACCAGCTCGTCGCCGAACCGCTCGCGCAGCAGCGGCCCGAGCGGCAGGTCCCCGCTCGGCAGCCGCAGCTCGGGCAGCGACGGCTCGGCCGCCACGGCCCGCCGTCCCGCCTCCGACAGCACCCCGGCCACCGACTCCGCCGACGCCGGGACGCCCATCACGGTGCCCGGCGGCAGGCCGGTGACGCTGCCGCCGGCGTGGATCTTCGCACGGGCCTTCGTCGGGTGCACGACGTCGAGGCCCAGCTCGCGGACCAGTCCCAGCATCTCGGGACGGCGGACGAGGAACGCCTCCGCGCCGACGTCGTAGGGGACGCCGGCCAGCTCGGTCGTGCGCAGCTTCCCGCCGGGCGTCTTCGTCTTCTCGAACACGACGATCTCGACGCTCGCACCGAGCAGGCGCCGCAACCGGTACGCCGCGGTCAGTCCGGAAATGCCGCCCCCGACGACCGCGACGCGCTTCACAGCTCGTGCACCAGCCCGACCACGCGCGTCAGCACCTCGGGGTCGACGCCCGGCAGCACGCCGTGGCCCAGGTTGAAGATGTGGCCGTCGGCCGCGCGGCCCTCTTCGACGATCCGGCGGACCTCGGCTTCGAGGACCGGCCAGGACGCGTGCAGCAGCGCGGGGTCGAGGTTGCCCTGCACGACGGCCTTGCCGCCGAGCCGCCGGACGGCCTCGTCGAGGGGGATCCGCCAGTCGACGCCGACGACGTCCGCGCCCGCGTCGCGCATGGCCGGCAGCAGCTCGCCGGTGCCGACGCCGAAGTGGATCCGCGGCACGCCGTACGCGGCGACGCCGTCGAGGACCTTCGCCGAATGCGGCAGCACGAACTCGCGGTAGTCCCGCTCGGACAGCGCGCCCGCCCACGAGTCGAACAGCTGGACCGCGTCGACGCCGGCGTCGAGCTGCGCGCGCAGGAACGTCAGCGCGATGTCGGCCAGGCGGCCGGCCAGCTCGTGCCAGACGTCCGGCGCCGAGTGCATCAGCGCCTTGGTGTGCTCGTGGTTGCGGCTCGGCCCGCCTTCGATGAGGTAGCTGGCCAGCGTGAACGGCGCGCCGGCGAAGCCGATCAGCGGCGTCCCCCCGAGCCGCTCGACGAGCAGCTCGACGCCGGCGGCGACGTTCGCGACCTGGTCCGGCTCCAGCTCCGGCAGCGCCCGCACGGCGGCGAGGTCGCGGATCGGCGCGTCGACGACCGGGCCGGTGCCGGGAACGATGTCGATCGCGACGCCGGCGGCCTTGAGCGGCACGACGATGTCGCTGAAGAGGATGGCCGCGTCGACGCCGTGCCGCCGCACCGGCTGCACCGTGATTTCGGCGAGCATCTCGGGGTCGAAGCAGGCGTCGAGCATCGGCACGCCTTCGCGCAGCGCGCGGTACTCGGGCAGCGAGCGGCCGGCCTGGCGCATGAACCAGACCGGGGTGCGGGCCGGGCGTTCGCCGCGTGCGGCGGCCAGGAACGGGGCTTCGGGCAGCTCACGGCGGCCCGGCGTGGTGGCCTGCCGCGGCAGGGGCGTGGTCGGAGACATCGCCGTCAATCGTGCCACGAGCCCGCCGGCGCCGTTCCCTCGGCGCGCCTGCGCCCGCAACGGGGCGTGGCCGCCCTAAAGTCGAAGCGTGACCGCGATGACACCAGTGCCCGAACTCTTCCGCGAAGCAGTTGTGGCGCTGCAGTCCGTCCGGCCCCGCCGGGAGGTGCTGCTCGAGCCGATGCGCCCGCCGCAGCGGCTCGCGCCGTGGTCGTACGCGGTCAGCTGCGAGGTCTCCGGGCCCGCGGACGTGCTGGCCTCGGGCCGCCTCGTCCTGCTGCACGACCCGGAGGGCCAGGACGGCTGGGACGGCGTGCTCCGGCTCGTCATGTACGTGCGCGCGGAGCTGGACCGGGAGCTGGCGACCGACCCGTTCCTGCCGGCGGTCGGCTGGTCGTGGCTGACGGACGCGCTGGAAGTCTCGGGCGCGAGCTGGACGGCGCTGGGCGGCACGGTGACGGAGACGTCGTCGGCCCGCTTCGGCGACATCTCGGGGCCGACCCGGACCGACGATCTGGAGCTGCGGGCGTCCTGGACGCCGACGGACGCCGGGCTGCTGCCGCACGGGCAGGCGTTCTGCCAGGTGATGGCGAGCGTGGTCGGGCTGCCGCCGGTCGGCGTGACGCTCTTCGGGCAGCGCCAGAGCTCCTGAGGGCCTCGCTGCCGGGCCCGGCGGCCGTCCGGGCGATCATCGGCAACGAATCGGCAACGGTGATCCTCCCCCGGCGGCTCCCGCACCGGCTCCTTGTACGGATGTGAGCAAATTTCACGTCCGCTGAACGCCGTCCAACCCAACGGGAACGCCCGGACGGCCCTTCGGCGCACCGAGGGCGGCCCGGAATGGTCCGGACGATGCCGGACCCCGGCAGACCACTCCCGACGTTCCCGAGGCCGTTTCACGTCCTGGCCGTGCCCCCGTTCGTGACACGGCGCGGTCACGCACCGCAACAAGATCAACTCACGGCCGGCGACCCCGAGAACGCCCCCGACGGCCACGGACAGTCACCGTTCCGGACATCGGGACGGCCTTCGACCAGCCGTCCGCGAAGTTGATCATGCCCCGGCCGGAGCCACATTCCACCCGCGGGAAGCCCCCATCCGGACCCCCGTGACTACGCGCACCGGAAGCTGCACACCTCATCTGCACGGCCATTTGGCCGCCGGTAACTTCTTTGCATCGTGTTCGCTGGGCTATCTGTTAGCAACCGGCCGTGTACTAGCCCGATCGTGTTACTACGAACCCACTGAGTGACTGTTCGTTTGAGATAGATACCCATTCGATCCCCCCGCGAAGGGCTCAGGGCGGCTACAGTGCCTTCGACGACACCACTTTCGGTCTAAAGCTGGCGCGGCTGAACGGCCGAAGGTCCCGGTGCCGGTCGGGGGGCACGACCGACTCCAGGGAGGTAGTGACGTGGCTACCGTCGGCATTTCTCAGGCCGTCCGATCCACGCCAGCCGGCGCGTTGCCGGCGAGCATGGTTCCGCATCCGCGGGAAGAGCTCTTTTCCGTGTTGGTGGTCGATGACCACCCGCTGTTGAGGGAGGCAATCGCAGCAAGACTCGCACAGATGGGTGCGGGGACCGTCCACGAAGCCGCCACGGTGGCCGAGGCGAGGGCGCGAGCACAGGCCACCGGGCCTTGTGACCTGGCGATCCTCGATCTCGGACTGCCGGACGGCAGCGGCATCGAGCTGGTTACGGAACTCCGTAGCCACGGCTGGCCGCGCGTGGTCGTACTCGCATCCTCGGACGACCCGTACGCGGTCCGCTCGGCCTTCCAGGCCGGGGCCCAGGCGTACCTGCTGAAGTCCGCGTCGCCGGTCGTCGTGACCGACGGCGTGCGGCGTGTGCTCGAGGGCGGCGTGTACGCCGACCCGAGCGTGGCTCCGGTGCTGGCCACCGGGACCCGCGTCGCGGGCACCGACAACACCCCGCGCGAGCTGTCCGCTCGTGAGGTGGAGGTGCTCCAGCTGGTCGCCGACGGGCAGTCCAACAAGGAGATCGGCGAGGAGCTTTCGCTCTCCGCTCTCACCGTCAAGTCCCACCTGTCCCGGATCGGGCGCAAGCTCGGCACGGGCGACCGGGCTCAGATGGTGGCGCTGGCCATGCGGGCCGGCGTGATCCGCTGACACAGGCGAACAGCCCTGCGGGGCGGGCGGACCAGGCGCGGTACGCCCGTCCCGTAGGGTCGTCGGCTATGGGAAGTGCAGAGGCCGAGGACACCGGGATGGAGATCGAGTCCACGGGCGGTCCTGTGCTGCTACGCGAGCCCGCCGAGGGCACGCCCCCGGTGGTCACCGATCCGTCTGCGCTGGCCGAGGCCTGCGCGCGACTCGCCGCGGGCACCGGCGCGGTCGCCGTCGACACCGAACGCGCGTCCGGCTACCGCTACTGGCCCAAGGCCTACCTCGTCCAGCTGCGGCGCGAGGGTGCCGGCACGGTGCTGATCGACCCGATCGCCCTGGACGGTGACCTCCAGCCGCTGCGTGACGTCCTCAACGACCTGGAGTGGGTGCTGCACGCCGCCTCCCAGGACCTCCCCTGCCTCGCCGAGCTGGGCCTGCACCCGGCGGCGCTGTTCGACACCGAGCTGGCCGGCCGGCTGGCGGGCTACGAGCGCGTCGCGCTGGGGACGCTCGTCGAGCTGCTGCTCGGCTACACCCTCGAAAAGGGGCACAGCGCGGCGGACTGGTCGAAGCGGCCGCTGCCGGTCGACTGGCTCAACTACGCGGCCCTCGACGTCGAGCTGCTCGTCCAGCTGCGCGAAAAGCTGGAAGCGGAGCTGGGCGCCCAGGGCAAGCTGGAGTGGGCGCAGCAGGAGTTCGAAAACGTCCGGACGGCCCCGCCGCCCGCCCCGCGGGCCGAGCCGTGGCGCCGGACGTCGGGCGTGCACAAGATCCGCAGCCCGCGCGGCCTGGCGGCGGTCCGGGAGCTGTGGCAGGCCCGCGACGAGCTGGCCCGCAAGCGCGACCGCGCGCCGAGCCGGATCCTGCCCGACAGCGCGATCATCAACGCGGTGACGGCCGACCCGAAGACGGTCGAGGACCTGCAGGCGCTCCCGGTGTTCAGCGGGCGCGTCCAGCGCAAGTACACGGCGAGCTGGCTGCGGCACCTGCAGGCGGCCAAGGCGCTGCCGGCGTCCGAGCTGCCGTCGCCGTCGCAGCCGACGGACGGGCCGCCCCCGGTGAACCGCTGGGCGGACAAGGATCCGGACGCGGCGGCCCGGTTGTCGGCGGCCCGCGCGGCGCTGGCGGCGATCGCGGAGGACCGGCGGCTGCCGGTGGAGAACCTGCTGCTGCCGGACCTGGTCCGCCGCACCTGCTGGCGGCCGCCGGCGGAGACGGACGAGGAGTCGGTGGCGGACGTCCTGCGCGCCGGCGGCGCACGGCCGTGGCAGATCGAGCTGACGGCCACGGCACTGAGCAAGGCCCTCCAGACGTCCGCGTCCTGACCGGACAGATCCAGGACAGTTCCCGGTCAGCGCCGCACGGAGCCCGGATTCGCGCACGCCTTGATCTACCCTCGCGGGAAATCCCGGTTTCCGCCGAAGGTGCGCTCGATGACCGATTTCATGTCCGACCAGCCCGCCGTCCGGTGCTTTCTCAGTTTCACGCACGAGGACGACAGTTTCCTGAATTTCGTCACGCCGCTGAAATCCTCGCTCGAGCAGTTCTGCGCCTCGGCGCACGGCCGCAAGATCGAGATCTTCGTGGACCGCGAAACCATCGGCTGGGGTGAAGACTGGCGCACCAGGATCCAGGACGGGATCGACGCGTCGATGGTGTTCATCCCGGCCATCTCGATGAACTACTTCTACGAAAGCAGCGCCTGCCGGGAAGAGCTCACCGCGTTCTACGCCAAGGCCAACGAGCTCGGCCTCACCCAGCTGATCCTGCCGCTGATCATCCTGGGGCGGGACCTCATCACCGACGACAGCGACGACGCGAACATCCGCATCATCGGGCAGCTGCAGTACCTGGACATCGAGGAAGCCGTGCTGGCCGGGGCAGGGACCGCGGAATGGCGGCGGACCATGGCCGTGGTGGCGGGGAAGCTGATCAAGGCCATCCAGTCGGCCGAGCGCAAGCTGGCGGCGGCGGCCGCCGAGCCGATGCCCGGACCGGACGAGGACGGGCCCGGCCTCCGGGACCACGTCGAGCGGCTCGCCGAAATCGGCACGCTGCTCGAACGGCAGATCGGCGTCCTCACCGTTTCCCTGGACGACCTGGCCGGGGAAATGGTGAAGGCGACGGCCGATCTGGAAGGCCGTCCGAAAGAAGTCGTCAAAGAACGCATCGCGCGGACCGCCGACACGATCAGGCCGTTGTCGGTGAGTATCCAGCAGGCGGGCACCGATTTCGAGGCCACGATCGCCGAAACCGACAGCGTGCTGCGTTCCTACCTGGCGCTGATGACCTCGCAGGGCAGTCCGGACATGATCGCCCAGGCGCGCAAGGAGTACCAGGACTTCGTCGAAATGCTCGGCGAGCTGGAGAGCGTCGAGACGACGATCACCGAATTCCTCGGCCAGATCCGCCCGCTCGAGGCGATCAACGCCCCCTTGCGCGCGGCGATCCGGCCGCTGCGCGTCGGTGCCCAGTCGATCCAGCTCGGCATCCGGACCCTTCGCGAGCTTCGGGACCTCTGACGCCGACGCGCTAGCCGGTGAGCGTGGCGAGCAGCGTGTGCGCCTCGGCGCGCAGTTCCTCCGTCGGCTCCGGCAGCCCGACCAGGCGGACGACGCCGTCCGCGCCCTCGCGGACGTGGGCCTCCACGTCCAGCCCGGGGTCGTCGCGGCGGATCACCGCGATGCTCTCCACCAGGCCGAACACCAGGTCCGTGCGGATCGCCACCGCTTCCGGCGCGACCCCGGCAGCCGCCACCAGCCGCCCGTACGCCGCCTTCAGGTCCGCGCGCTCGGCGCGGAAGCGAGCGAGGTTCGCCGAGCCGACCTCCGGCAGCAGGTACAGCGCGCCCAGGTTGTGGCGGGCGCCGCCGAGCAGGCCGATGTCCGCGTACGCCAGCGCCCACAACCGGACCGCCGCCGGGGACGAGCCCGCCACCAGGCGAGCGGCCAGGTCCAGCGACGGGCGGACCGTCTCGGCCAGCAGCGCCGCGAGGATGTCCTCCTTGGCCGGGAAGTGGTAGTAGAGCGACGCCTGGCGCAGGCCCGCGCGTTCGGCGATCGCCCGCGTCGTCGTCGCCGCGTAGCCGGCTCCGGTGAACAGCTCGCCGGCCGCGTCGAGCACGGCCTGACGCGCGTCCGGCCGGTTCGCCGCCGCGCCGCTCGCCCTGGGCCTGCCGACCCCCGCCCCTTTGACCACGGCGGTGATCTTGCCAGGTCCGCGCCACGGACACCCGCACCGAGGTCCGGTTTCCCCCACATGTCGCTGTTGACGGCCCGTCGGCGCGGCCGTTAACGGGCTGCTAACGCGCCGGAGATCGTCTCGTCGCGCTCGAGACCTAATTTCTGTCAAGCGATCGAAACCAGGTCAGGAGCGCGCATGACCCCACCCGACGAACTCACCGCCTTCGGTTACCGTCAAGAGCTTCGCCGTTCGCTGGGCGGGTTTTCCGCCTTCGCCGCCGGCTTCTCGTTCGTCTCGATCCTCACGACCGTCTTCCAGCTCTTCGGCTTCGGCTACACCTTCGGCGGCCCGCTCTTCTTCTGGACGTGGCCCGTGGTGCTCGCCGGCCAGCTGCTCGTCGCGCTCGTGTTCGCGGAGCTCGCCGCGCGCTACCCGCTGGCCGGATCCGTGTACCAGTGGGCGAAACAGCTCACCCGGGGCTTCCTCGGCTGGTTCGCCGGCTGGATGATGCTGCTCGGCTGCGTCGTCGCGCTCGCGGCCGCGGCGATCGCGCTGCAGGTCGTGCTGCCGTCGGTGTGGGACGGCTTCCAGCTCGTCGGCGGCGACCCCGCGGTGACGTCGCCTTCGGGCGCGGCCAACGCCGTCCTGCTCGGCACCCTGCTGCTCGTCTTCACGACCGCGGTCAACGCCGGCGGGGTGCGGCTGATCGCGCGGATCAACGACGTCGGGGTCGCGGCCGAGCTGCTCGGCGTCGTGGTGCTGGTGACCGGCCTCGGCCTGTTCGCGGTCCGCGGGCCGCAGGTGGTGCTGCACGACACCCCCGGCACCGGCGCGGGGATCGGCGGCGTGCTCGCTTCGGCGCTCATGGCGGCGTACGTCCTCTACGGCTTCGACACCGCCGCGTCGGTCGCGGAGGAGACGAAGAACGCGCGGCGGACGGCTCCCCGCGCGGTGCTGCGGGCCGTGCTCGTGTCCGGGATCGGCGGGCTGGCCGTCGTGATCACCGCGCTGATGGCCGCGCCGAGCCTGACCGACGGGCAGCTCGCCGGCCACGGCCTGCCGTACGTGATCACCGCCGTCTTCGGCGACAGCCTCGGCCGCGTCTTCCTCGCCGACGTCGCGGTCGCCGTCGTCGTCTGCACCCTCACGATCCAGACCGGCACCGTCCGGCTGATCTACGCGATGGCCCGCGACGGCGCGCTGCCCGCGGCCACCCGACTTTCGTCGGTGAGTCCGCGCACCGGAACGCCGGTCGCGCCCGCGCTGCTCTCGGGCGGGCTCGCGATCGGGCTGCTGCTGCTCAACGTCGGCAACCCGACGCTGTTCAGCACGATCACCGGGACGTCGGTGGTGGTCGTCTACCTGGCGTACCTGCTGGTCACCGGGCCGCTGCTGGTGAACCGGCTGCGCGGGCGCTTCCCCGCCGAGCCCGGGCTGTTCTCCCTCGGCCGCTGGGGCGTCCCGGTGAACGGGGCAGCCGTCGCGTACGGCGTCGCCATGATCGTGAACATCGGCTGGCCGCGTCCGGAGATCTACGACGTGACCGGTTCGGGCGCCCCCTGGATGCTCCTCTTCCCGATAGAGTTCGTCGGCGGCGCGCTGGTGCTCGGCTGGCTCTGCTGGCTGCGGCTGCGCCCCGCTCCCGCCCTCGAACCCGCGATCTGAGAGAGGACGTCCATGAGCACCACCGCCACCACCCACGGCGCCCGCGACCACGCCCGCGCCCAGGCCGGCACCGTGGTCGAAACGATGCCGTCGATCCCGGCGAGCACCTGGCCGGCCCCGCCACCCGGCGTCGCGCCCGAGGCGCTGACCTGGGCCGAGACGGTGGCCGGGGGCGGCTACACGCACAAGGTGCTCGCCCGGGGCACGCGGCTGCGGCTGACCGACGTCGACGGCGACGCCTGCGCGCACCTGCTGCTGTTCAACGCCGACGGGCCGTGGGAGCGGCTGAACGTCGCGGACACGGTGAAGGTGCAGTGGAACGCCTACCTCGGCGAGAAGGTGGCGCTGCTGTCGGACCAGGCGCGGGTGCTCGCCACGATCGTCGCGGACTCGAGCGGGCGGCACGACGCGCTGTGCGGAACGTCCACTGTGGACGGCAACACCGCGCGCTACGGCGACGGCGCCCCGCAGGGTCCCTCCCCCGCCGGGCTGCCGTTGTTCACCTTGGCAGCGGCCAAGAACGGCCTCGGGCCACGGGACCTGCCGCCGAGCCTGTCGTTCTTCCAGGGCGTGCGGGTCCGGCCGGACGGCGGTCTGGACTTCACCGGGTCCGCGGGGGCCGGGAAGTCCGTGGACCTGCGCGTCGAGCTCCCGGCGGTCGTGCTGATCGCCAACGTGGCGCACCCGGTCGACCCGCGGCCGGACTACACCGTGACGAACCTCGAAGTGCTCGCCTGGCGCGACCGGCCGTCCACTCCGGACAGTCCGGAGTGGACGCACTCGCCGGAGGCCCGGCGGGCCTTCGAGAACACCGCCGACTACCTCTCCGCCCGGGGGATCGCATGAGCACGGCGTACCGGTCCCAGCTGGCGCTGACCTTCGACGTCCCGGCGCGGGCCCCGTTCTCCACGGTGCTGAAGCGCGGCAGCGAGCTGGCGATCGTCGACCTGGGCGGCAACCAGGCCGTCGACTTCCTCTGCTACGACGCGAACGACACGGCGAAGCGCTACAGCGCGGCGGCGACGATCGCCGCGCAGGGCAACATCTTCCTGACCACCGGCAGCGTCCTGCGCACCCAGGAGGGCGCGCCGCTGCTGACCGTCGTCGCCGACACGTGCGGCCGGCACGACACGCTCGGCGGCGCGTGCAGCAAGGAGTCCAACAGTCTCCGCTACGGCCAGCACACCCGCTTCCAGCACGCCTGCGTCGAGAACTTCCTCAGCGAGGGCGCCAAGTGGGGGCTCGGCAAGCGCGACCTGGTCGGCAACGTCAACTGGTACATGAACGTGCCGGTCGAAGAGGACGGCACGCTCGGCATCGTCGACGGGATCTCCGCGCCGGGCCTCGAAGTCCGGCTGCGCGCCGAGACCGACGTCCTCGTGCTCGTGTCGAACTGCCCGCAGATCAACAACCCCTGCAACGGCTTCGACCCGACGCCGGTCCGCATGGTCGTGACCTCCCCCGGAGGCGGCGAGTGAGGCTGCTCGTCGCCAACCGTGGCGAGATCGCCGTCCGGATCCTGCGCACCGCCGGGGAACTGGGTGTCGAGACCGTCGCGGTGTACTCCGACGCCGACCGCCTCGCCCCGCACGTGCGGCTCGCCGACCGGGCCGTGCGGCTCGGCCCGGCACCGGCCGCGGAAAGCTACCTGCGGGCCGACGCGATCGTGGCGGCCGCGCTCGACACCAGCTGCGACGCGGTGCACCCCGGCTACGGGTTCCTGTCCGAGGACGCGGCGTTCGCGCGGTCCTGCGAGGACGCCGGGCTCGCGTTCGCCGGGCCGTCGCCCGAGCACCTGGAGGTGTTCGGCAGCAAGCACACCGCGCGTGAGGCGGCGCGCGCCGCGGGCGTGCCGCTGCTGGCCGGCACCGGTCTGCTGTCCGATGTGGATGAAGCGCTGTCGCGAGCGGCGGAAATCGGCTACCCGGTGATGCTCAAAGCGACCGGCGGAGGCGGCGGGATCGGCATGCGCGCGTGCGCCACGCCGGATGAGCTGCGCGCGGCCTGGGACAGCGTGCAGAGCATCGCGGCCAAGAGCTTCGCCAACTCCGGGGTCTTCCTGGAACGGCTGGTGCGCCGCGCCCGGCACGTCGAGGTCCAGGTGTTCGGCGACGGCTTCGGCGAGGTGCTGGCGCTGGGCACCCGCGACTGCTCGCTGCAGCGGCGCAACCAGAAGGTCGTCGAAGAGTGCCCGGCGCCGGACCTGCCCCAGGCCGTCCGGAAGCGGCTCGTCGACTCGGCCGTCGCGCTGTGCTCGTCGGTGCGCTACCGCTCGGCGGGCACCGTCGAATACGTCTACGACCCCGAGCGCGCGGAGGCCGCGTTCCTCGAGGTCAACACGCGACTGCAGGTCGAGCACCCGGTCACCGAAGCCGTGTACGGCGTCGACCTGGTCGCCTGGATGCTGCGGCTCGCGCAGGGCGACCGCGCGATGTTCCGCGCGGTGCCGGTCGCGCGCGGGCACGCCGTGGAGGCGCGAGTGTACGCCGAAGACCCGAGCGCCGGGCACCGGCCCAGCGCGGGCCTCGTCACGCACGTCGCCCTGCCCTCGGGCGCGCGCGTCGACACCTGGGTCGAGCCCGGCACGACCGTCACCACGCACTACGATCCGTTGCTGGCCAAGGTGATCTGCACCGGTACCGACCGCGACGACGCCCTGGAGCACCTGCGGGAAGCACTCGCCACGACCCGCGTCGACGGCGTGCGCACGAACCTCGGACAGCTGCGGGCGGCGGCCGCCGACGCGGCGTTCGGCACGGTCGCCCACGATACGTCCACTTTGGACGGCATCGAGGACGCCGAGCCCCGGATCGACGTCGTGCGCGGCGGGACGATGACGACCGTGCAGGACTGGCCGGGCCGCACCGGCTTCTGGCACGTCGGGGTGCCGCCGAGCGGGCCGATGGACGACCGCTCGCTGCGGCTGGGCAACCTCGCGCTGGGCAACCCGGAAGGCTCGCCCGGCCTGGAGTGCACTGTGGACGGCGTGACGCTGCGGTTCTCCCACGCCACCCAGGTGTGCGTCACCGGTGCGCCCACCACGGTGCTCCTCGACGGTACCGGGATTCCCTTGTGGACACCGGTCGAGGTGCCCGCCGGGGGCACGCTGGACGTCCGCGCGTGCACGGCCGGGTTGCGCAGCTACGTCCTCGTCCGCGGCGGCGTCGACGTCCCGGCGTTCCTCGGCAGCGCGGCGACGTTCACGCTGGGCCGGTTCGGCGGGCACGGCGGCCGCGCGCTGGCCGCGGGCGACGTCCTGCGTACCGGGACCGCCCCCGCGGACCCGGTTCTCGGCCCGGTGACCGATCGTCCGGACTTCTCGGCGCACTGGACGATCGGCGCGCTCGAAGGACCCCACGCGGCACCGGAGTTCTTCACGCCCGAGGACGTCGACACGTTCTACGCCACCGACTGGCAGGTGCACTTCAACTCCGCCCGCACCGGCGTCCGGCTCGTCGGGCCGCGGCCGAAGTGGACCCGCGCGGACGGCGGCGAGGCGGGCCTGCACCCGTCGAACATCCACGACACGCCGTACGCGATCGGCGCCGTCGACTACACCGGCGACCTGCCGATCCTGCTCGGCCCGGACGGGCCCAGCCTCGGCGGGTTCGTCTGCCCGGCGACGGTCGCCACCGGCGAGCGGTGGAAGCTCGGGCAGCTGCGGCCGGGCGACACCGTGCGGTTCGTGCCGATCGACACCGACCACGCGGCGGCGCTGCGACGGCGGCCCGCGACGGCGGTGACGTCCACACGGGACGCCCGGCACGACGGCGGTGTCCTCGGGCGACAGTCCTCTTCGGACGACGAGCCGTCCGTCACCTACCGCCGCAGCGGCGACGACAACCTGCTCGTCGAGTACGGCGAGATGAAACTCGACCTGGCCCTGCGGATGCGGGTACACGCGCTCGGGGAGCGGCTGGCGGCCGAGGGCGTGCCGGGGATCGTCGACCTGACCCCGGGCATCCGGTCGTTGCAGGTGCACGTCGACCCGGACGCGCTGCCGGTCGGCAAGGCACTGGGCCTGGTACGGGAGCTCGAACGGGACCTGCCGCCGACGCACGCCCTCGAGGTGCCGAGCCGCAGCGTCCGGCTGCCGCTGTCGTGGGACGACCCGGCGACGCGCGAGGCGATCGAGCGGTACATGACCGGCGTGCGCGACGACGCGCCGTGGTGCCCGTGGAACATCGAGTTCATCCGCCGCGTCAACGGACTGTCCAGTGTGGACGACGTGTACCGCACGGTGTTCGACGCGGAGTACCTGGTCCTCGGCCTCGGCGACGTCTACCTGGGCGCGCCGGTGGCGACGCCGCTGGACCCGCGCCACCGCCTGGTCACGACGAAGTACAACCCGGCGCGGACGTGGACCGCGGAGAACTCCGTCGGCATCGGCGGCGCCTACCTCTGCATCTACGGCATGGAAGGGCCGGGCGGCTACCAGTTCGTCGGCCGGACCGTCCAGGTGTGGAACAGCTGGCGCGGCGGCGACCGGCCGTGGTCGCTGCGGTTCTTCGACCGGATCTCCTGGTATCCCGTCTCGGCCGACGAGCTGCTGGAGCTGCGCGCGCAAAGCTCGTCCGGCCGGCTGGAACTCGACACCACGGACGGCTCGTTCAAGCTGGCCGAGTACCAGCGGTTCCTGGCGGACAACGCGGACAGCATCGCCGGGTTCCGGGCGACGCAGGCGGCGGCGTTCGAAGCAGAACGGCGGGCGTGGGCCGCGGCGGGCGAGTTCGACCCGAAGCCGGAACCGGTGACGCGGCCGCCGAAGCGGGTCGAGGCGCCGCCGGGCGGCCACGTCGTCGAGGCGCCGTTCGCGGCGACGGTGTGGCGGGTGGACGTCGCGGCGGGCGAGCGCGTCGAGGGCGCGCAGTCGCTGGTGACGCTGGAAGCGATGAAGACGGAGGCGCGGATCCCCGCGCCGGCCGGCGGTGAGGTGATCGAAGTGCTCGTGTCCCCCGGCGACCAGGTCGCCCCCGGAACACCGCTGGTGGTGCTCGCATGACCGCCGACGCACGCTTTCCCGCGGAGGCGGCATCGAACACCGCCATCGAAGAGCGCGTCCGGGCCGCGTACCGGCGGATCGAGCAGGTGGACCGGCCGGAGATCTGGATCGACCTGCGGCCGGAAGCCGAGGTACTGGAAGAGGCCGCCGCGCTGGAAGAACGCGGGCTGCCGCTCTACGGCAAGCTCGTCGCGGTCAAGGGCAACATCGACGTCGCCGGGCTGCCGACAACAGCGGGGTGCCCGGCCTACGCGTACAAGCCGGAGGCCGACGCGCCGGTCGTCGCGCGGCTGCGCGCGGCCGGGGCGCTGGTGCTCGGCACGACCAACCTCGACCAGTTCGCGACCGGCCTGGTCGGGACGCGCAGCCCGTACGGCGCGGTGCGGTGCGCCGTCGACCCGGCGTACGTGTCGGGCGGGTCGAGTTCGGGGTCGGCGGTGGCCGTGGCGCTCGGGATCGTGGATCTGGCGCTGGGCACCGACACCGCGGGCTCCGGGCGGGTGCCCGCGGCGTTCAACGGGATCGTCGGGCTCAAGCCGACACCCGGGCTGCTGCCGACGCTCGGTGTCGTGCCCGCGTGCGCGAGCATCGACTGCGTGTCCTTGTTCGCGCGGACGGTCGAGGAGGCGTCGTTCGCGCTGACCTGCCTGGCGGAACCCGCGCAGGTCCACACGGGACGGTTCCGCCTGGGCGTTCCCGATCAGCTGGGCCCGCTGGCGCCGGGCTGGGCGGAAGCCTTCGACGCCACCGTCGCGGAGTACGCCGCGGCAGGCGCCGAAGTGACCACTGTGGACATGTCGGCGTTCCTCGAAGCGGCGCAGCTGTTGTACGGCGGCGCGTTCGTCGCCGAGCGCTACACTGCCGTCGGCGAGTTCCTGGAAGCGCACCCGGACGCCGTCGACCCGGTGGTGCACGGCATCATCACCGGCGCTCGCGACATCCGGGCGCACCGGCTGTTCGCCGACCAGGCCACCCTGGCACGCCTGCGGACCGAGGCCCTCGCCGTCCTGGCCGGGGTCGACGCGATCCTCACGCCGACGACGACCGAGCACCCCACCATCGCCGAGGTGGCGGCGGACCCGGTCGCGGTCAACGCGCGGCTGGGCCGGTTCACCAACTCCACCAACCTGTTCGGGCTGTCGGCACTGGCGGTCCCGGCGGGCGAGGTGGCCGGGCGCCCGTTCGGCGTGATGCTGGTCGCCGCCCCGCACGACGACCTGAAGCTGGCCGCGGTGGCGAGCCTTCGCGGCGAACGGGTCCCGCTCGTGGTGGTCGGCGCGCATCTGCGCGGGCAGCCGTTGAACCATGAGCTGACTTCGCGGGGCGGGCGCTTCGTCTCCGCGGTTTCCACCGCCGACGCGTATCGGTTGTACGCGCTGGACACGGTGCCGCCGAAGCCGGGGCTCGTGCGGGTCGCGTCCGGCGGCGTCGCGATCGCGGCCGAGGTGTGGGACCTGCCGGTGCGGGGCTTCGGCGAGTTCGTCTCGCGGATTCCCGCACCGCTGGCGATCGGCAAGATCGAGCTGGCCGACGGCTCCCGGGTGTCCGGCTTCCTGTGCGAGCCGGCGGCGACGGAAGGCGCGCAGGACATCTCGGCCAAGGGCGGCTGGTTGGCGTACCTGGGGTCACGCCGGCCGTGAACGGGATGCGTGGTCGCGGATACCGGGGGCGTGGAAGTCCTCGCGTGCGGCGCCTTCGCCGAACTGGATAACGATCAGCTGAGGATCTGGGCACCCGTCGGGTAACAAGCCTCGACCCTGGGCAGTAGACCGCCGATGACCTTGGTGAGGAACCTCCGGAGGCGGCCATGACCACGGCGACCAGATCCCCGCAGACCACGCTCGTCCACTCGTACCTGTTCCTGCGGCGCGCCATCGGCCTGATCGGGCTGGCACTGCCGTTCGTCCTGATCTTCGGCAAGCAGCTCCTCCAGGGTGGCGAGCTCGCCGGGTCGCTCAGCGCGTACTACTACACGGACGTCCGGAACGTCTTCGTCGGCGCGATGTGCGCGGCCGGGGTGTTCCTGCTGGCGTACTACGGCCACGACTTCGTCGACAACGTGGCGAGCACGGTGGCGGGCCTCGGCGCGATCGGGCTGGCGCTGTTCCCGACCACCCCCGCCCACGACGTGTCGTCGTGGGACCGGACGTCGGGGGTCCTGCACCTGGTCTTCGCGGCGGTGTTCTTCCTGATGCTGGCGTACTTCTGCCTGCGCCTGTTCCCCCACGACGGCGAGCAGCCGCCCGGCACCGGCGTCGTCTACCGCGGGTGCGGCGTGGTGATCCTCGCGTGCCTGGCCCTCATCGCCGTCACCAAGGCGCTCGGCCTGGTGCCGGAGTGGCACCCGGCGCTGTGGCTGGAGAGCGTCGCCGTCTGGGCGTTCGGGGTGGCGTGGCTGCTCAAGGGCCAGGCGCTGACGCCCAAGAGTGTGCCGTAGCCCACTCGACCGGGCCACACCCCTGGTTACCGGCGGGTAACAAGGGCTATCGTGCGGGCAGCAACCCTGTCTACTTGATGGAGCATTCGTGGCCGCACCAGCAACGCCGCTCGCGCCGAACGCGCGAGGCGTGCGCACCGTCGCCTTCGTCGAGGGGGTACGGACCCCCTTCGGCAAGGCCGGCGACAAGGGCATCTACGCCGGGACCCGCGCCGACGACCTCGTCGTCAACGCCATCCGTGAGCTGCTGCGGCGGCACCCCGAACTGCCGCCCGAGCGCGTCGACGAGGTGGCCATCGCCGCCACCACCCAGATCGGCGACCAGGGCCTGACCATCGGCCGCACCGCCGCGCTGCTCGCCGGCCTGCCGAAGTCGGTTCCCGGCTTCGCCATCGACCGGATGTGCGCCGGCGCGATGACCGCCGTCACGACCGCCGCGTCCGGCATCGGCTTCGGCGCCTACGACATCGCCATCGCCGGCGGCGTCGAGCACATGGGCCGGCACCCGATGGGCGAAGGTGTCGACCCGAACCCGCGGATCATCGCCGACAAGCTCGTCGACCCGACCGCGCTCGTCATGGGCCAGACCGCCGAGAACCTGCACGACCGGTTCCCGGCGATCACCAAGCAGCGCACCGACGCCTACGCCGCGCGCAGCCAGGAGCGCTACGCCGAGGCCGTCAAGACCGGCAAGATCGGCCCCGAGCTGGTCCCGGTCGCCGTCCGCTCGAAGGAACTCGGCTGGGGTCTCGCGACCGAGGACGAGCCGCCGCGGCCCGGCACCACGCTGGAAACCCTGGCGAACCTGAAGACGCCGTTCCGCCCGCACGGCCGGATCACCGCGGGCAACGCGGCCGGCCTCAACGACGGCGCGACCGCGTCGATCCTCGCCGACGAGGAAACCGCCCGCGAGCTGAGCCTGCCCGTCGCGATGCGGCTGGTCGGCTACTCCTTCGCCGGCGTCGAGCCGGAGGTCATGGGCATCGGCCCGGTGCCGGCCACCGAAAAGCTGTTCAAGCGCACCGGCCTGTCCATCGACGACATCGGCCTGTTCGAGATCAACGAGGCCTTCGCCGTGCAGGTGCTGGCCTTCCTCGACCACTTCGGCATCGACGACGAAGACCCGCGCGTCAACCAGTGGGGCGGCGCGATCGCGTGCGGCCACCCGCTGGCCTCGTCCGGCGTCCGGCTCATGACCCAGCTGGCCCGCCAGTTCGCCGAGCGGCCCGACGTGCAGTACGGCATGACGACGATGTGCATCGGCATCGGCATGGGCGGCACCGTGATCTGGGAGAACCCGGCCTTCGAGGGGGCGAAGTAATGACTTTCACCGCTGAAGAAGCGAAGGCCGCGTTCCCGGACGAGGTCGTCACCGAGGCCAAGACGCGCCTCGTGAAGGTGCCCGGGCTCGAGAAGCCCGTCGCGCTGATCACCCTCGACAACGGCCACGACCACACCCGGCCGAACACCTTCGGCCCGCAGGGGCTCGTTTCCCTCAACACCGCGCTGGACAAGGCGTTCGAGGCCGATCCCGCCGCGATCGCCGTCACTGGCAAGCCGTTCATCTTCGCCGTCGGCGCCGACCTCTCGGGCGTCGAGTCCGTGAGCGACCCGAAGCTGGCACGCGAGATCGCCCAGACCGGGCACGACGTCTTCCGCCGGCTGACCGAAACCGAAATTCCGACGTTCGGGTTCGTCAACGGCGCGGTCATGGGCGGCGGCCTGGAGCTGGCGCTGTCCTGCCACTACCGGACGCTGTCGGAGAACACCGCCGCGATCGCGTTCCCCGAGGTCTTCCTCGGCCTGTTCCCGGGCTGGGGCGGCACGCAGCTGCTGCCGAACCTCATCGGCCCCGACGCCGCCGTCACGGTGATCATCGAGAACGCCCTGGCGCAGAACAAGATGCTGAACGTCAAGCAGGCGGCGGAACTCGGCATCGTCGACGCGGTCTTCGGCTCGGCCGACTACCTCGAGCAGTCGCTGCTGTGGCTGGCTCGTGTGGTCAACGGCGAGATCACGCCGGAGCGTCGCCAGATCGACCGCGGCGCCGGCTGGGACGCCGCCATCGCCCGCGCCAAGTCCCTTGTGGACGGTCGGACGCACGGCGCGTCGCCGGGCGCGACCAAGGCCGTCGAGCTGCTGGAGCTGGCGCGCGAGAACGACCTCGACCGCGGTTACGCCGCCGAGACCGACGGCCTCGCCGAGCTGCTCATGTCCGACGTCCTGCGCGCCGGGCTGTACTCGTTCAACCTGGTCAACAAGCGCGCCAAGCGCCCGGCCGGCGCGCCGGACAAGTCCTTGGCCCGCAAGGTGAACAAGGTCGGCATCGTCGGCGCCGGCCTGATGGCCAGCCAGCTCGCGCTGCTGTTCGTGCGACGGCTGAAGGTGCCGGTCGTGCTGACCGACGTCGACCAGGAGCGCGTCGACAAGGGCGTCGGCTACGTCCACGCCGAGATCGACAAGCTCCTGGCCAAGAAGCGCGTCTCCCCGGACGGCGCCAACCGGCTCAAGGCGCTGGTCTCCGGTTCGCTCGACAAGGCCGCGTTCGCGGACGCCGACTTCGTCATCGAAGCCGTTTTCGAGGAGCTGGGCGTCAAGCAGCAGGTGTTCGCCGAGCTGGAGCAGCACGTCTCCCCCGAGGCGATCCTGGCGACGAACACCTCGTCGCTGTCGATCACCGCGATGGCGTCGAAGCTGCAGCACCCGGAGCGCGTGGTCGGCTTCCACTTCTTCAACCCGGTCGCCGTGCTGCCGCTGCTGGAGATCGTCCGCGGCGAGCAGACCGACGACGCGGCCCTGGCCACGGCGTTCTCGGTCGGCAAGCAGCTGAAGAAGTCCAGCGTGCTGGTGAAGGACGCCAGCGCGTTCGTCGTCAACCGGCTCCTGCTGCGCTTCCTCGGCGAGGTGCTGGTCACCGTCGACGAGGGCACGCCGTTCGACGTGGCCGACCGGGCCCTCGAGCCGCTCGGCCTGCCGATGACGCCGCTGACGCTGATGCAGCTCGTCGGCCCGGCCATCGCGCTGCACGTCGGCGAGACGCTGCACGAGGCCTTCCCGGACCGGTTCACTGTGTCCGAGAACCTCGCCAAGTTCGTCAAGGCGGGCAAGAAGGGCGTCTGGATCTGGGACGCGCAGGGCAATCAGTCGGCCGATCCCGAGGTCGTCGAACTCTGGACGCAGGGCGACCGGCCGTCCACTTCGGAGCAGGTGCGCGAGCGCGCGCTCGCGGCGATCGCCGAGGAGATCCGGATCATGCTCGACGAGGGCGTGGTCGCCGAGGCGCAGGACATCGACCTGTGCCTGATCCTCGGCGCGGGCTGGCCGTTCTGGAACGGCGGCATCACGCCGTACCTGGACCGCTCCGGTGTGTCCGAGCGGGTGAACGGCAAGCCGTTCCTCGCCCCGGGCGTCGCCTCGGTTCCGGCTCGCTAGTACTCGCCCGCTCTAGGGCACTTCGGCGGCGGCGCAGTGAGCTTCAGCTGCGCCGCCGTCGCGTCGGAGTCGATGACCGTCACCCGCTCGGCGGTCCGGAAGCGCGCGTGCAGCTCCTGCGCCCACGCCTTCAGGTCGGTACCGGGGACCGCGAGCAAGGACACCGACGGCAGGTCACGGGCGTCGACGAAGACCCGCCGCGCCTTCGGGTCGTCGCGCAGGGACGCGGCCGCCGCCCGCATCTCGTCGTCGCTCCCGAAGGACACGACGACCGCCGCGCACAGCTCGTGGCCGGCCAGCGGTGCCGGGTTCGTGTCCACCGGCAGGTCCGGGGGCCGCAGCAGCGCCGCGACGAAGAACGCCAGCCCCACCCCGGCCGCCAAGGCCAGCGCGAACACCGGGACCACCACTCGGGCCAGGGGCTTGTGCGCCACGTCCAAGATCACAGCACACGTTGGCCGCCGGGACACCGCCCGTTCACTCCGGCGGCTTAGCGTCCCGCCGTGACCACCGACAGACGCCGGTTCCTCAAGGGCGCCGGCCTCGCGGCCGCCACCGCGGGCGTGCCTCTCCCCGCGCCCTCCGCAGACCTCGATCTCGCGCGGCTGTGCGACCGCTACCAGTGGCTGGTGGGCGACCACCACACGCACAGCCAGTACTCCTACGACGCGATGTACCGGATCGACCAGATCGCCCGCGGCGGGCGGGCGCACGGCGCGGACTGGATCGTGTTCACCGACCACGGCCACGCCGAGCACGAGAAGGCGTCCGTCGAGCCCACGGAGGCGGACTTCCTCGCCGCCCGGCGGAAGTACCCCGACCTGCTGCTGTGGCACGGCGTGGAGTGGAACGTCCCGGGCGCCGAACACGCGACCGTGTTCTTCGAGGCCGGTTCGGAGCAGGCGGCCAAGCTGCGGGAGTTCGAGCGGAGCTTCGACTGGCGGCTGACGAACTCCGAGGCGTCGAGCCCGGCGAACGAAGCCCTCGCGCTGCGGGCGTTGCGCTGGCTGGCGTCGGAGGAACAGGCGAAACGGATCCACGCGCCGGTCGTGCTGATCAACCACCCGCTGCGCAACGGCCGCGTCGCGCCGCACGAGCTGCGCGCCTACCGCGACGCCGCGCCGGGCATCGTGATCGGCATGGAGGGCGCACCCGGCGCGCAGGCGGACGGCTTCCCGAAGCCGCTCGGCAACGGCGGCGGCCCGCGGCGGCTACGCGAACGGCCCCGGCCCGAACTCGTGGCCGGGCTTCCCGGCCGAGGCGTACCGGACGTTCGGCGGCTGGGACTGGGCGACGGCGAAGGTCGGCGGCCTGTGGGACTCGCTGCTCGCCGAGGGCAAGCCGTGGTGGATCACCACGAACTCCGACTCGCACTACAACCGCGGCGACACGCTGGTCCGTCCGGACGTGCCGGGTGACTGGTACGACACCCACGGCAAGTTCCCGGACCCGATCGACACGGGCGTCCCGCAGCTGCTGGCGCCATACGCGGACTTCTACCCCGGCGAGTTCAGCCGCACGTACGTCGGCGTGACGCGGCGAAGCCTCCAGGGCGTCCTGGAGGGCCTGCGGGCCGGGCGGATCTGGCTGACGCACGGCGGGCTGGCGCAGGACCTGCAGGTCGGCGCGTACGGCGGCGGTTCCTCGGCGACGCTGGGCGGCCGGCTGCGCGTGCCGCGCGGGTCGGACGTCACGGTCGCGATCTCGGCGCGCCTGGCGTCCCGGCCGAACGGCGGCGGTTCGCTGCCGCGCCTGGCACGTCTCGACGTCATCGCGGGCCCGGTGACCGGTCCGGTGGTCGATCCCGACACGACGACCGCGCCGGGCACCCGGGTCGTGAAGTCGTTCGAGCCGCGCTGGGCGCCCGGGCGGCAGGTCGTGTTCCGGCACACCTTCCGGAACGTGCGTTCGCCGTTCTACGCGCGGGTCCGGGGGACGAACGGTGACGCCGAGCCCATGCCGGACGTAATCGGGCAGGCGAACCCGTTCGAGGACTTGTGGTTGTACGCCAACCCGATTTTCGTGGACGTGTGCTGAACGGGAGAGTGCTGCTCGTCCGGGTGGTGATGACCGGGCTGCGATGGCTGCTGAACCTGCCTTCGCCGGTGCTGCGCGTGCTCGCCGGCCGTCCGATCGTGGTGGACGGGCGGCAGCCGGTGCCGACCGCCCGGATGCTGATGCGGGTGTCGCGGTTCGCGCCGTTCGACGCGCCGCACCAGAACGGCAGCCTCGCGCGGGCCCGGCAGGAGCTGAACCTGGCGGGCGCGTTGGCGGGCGCCGGGATCTGCCCGGGCGTCCGGACGCGCGATTCGTCGTGGCCGGGGCCCGGCGGGCCGCTGCCGCTGCGGCTGTACGAACCGGCCGGGCTCCCGGCGCCCGGGCCGGCGATCGTGTACTTCCACGGCGGCGGGTTCGTGCTCGGCAGCCTGGACACGCACGAAGGCGCGTGCCGGCTGCTGGCCGAGGAGGCCGGGGTGCGGGTGGTGTCGATCGGCTACCGGCTGGCGCCGGAGCACCCGTTCCCGGCGGCGGCCGCGGACGCGGTGGCGGCGTTCGCTCACGTGTCGTCCCACGCGCCGGAGTTCGGCATCGACCCGGCACGGCTCGCGGTGGGCGGTGACAGCAGCGGCGGCAACCTGGCGGCGGTGGTGGCCCACGCGGCGGCCCGCGGCGAACTGCCGCGCCCGGCGTTCAGCCTGCTGCTGACCCCGGCGACGGACGCGCTCGGCTCGTCGGAGTCGCACCGCCGGTTCGGGACGGGCTTCCGCCTCGACCGCGACGAGTGGGCCTGGTACCGCGCGCAGTACCTGCGCGACCCGGCTCACTACGCGGACCCGCGGGCTTCGGTCCTCTACGACGACCAGCTGTCCGGCCTCCCGCCGACGTACGTGGCAACGTGCGGCTTCGACCTGCTGCGCGACGAAGGCGAGGCCTACGCCCTCCGCCTCGCTTCCGCCGGGGTCCCGCTGGTGCACCGGCGCCACGAAGGGCAGCTGCACGGCTTCGCCAACCGCGTCGGCATCGACCCGGACGCCCGCGCGGCCATGCTCCACGCGGCCGGCGTCCTCCGCGCCGGCCTCGCCCTCAGCCCCGGCGCGTGACCAGCGGGGCATCACCCGTGCTTGGAGAGGCATCAAGCGTGATCAGCGGGGCATCACCCGTGATTGAAGGGGCACCACCGCGATGCCCGCCCAATCACGAGTGATGCCCGCCCAATCACGCGAGATGCCCGCCCAATCACGAGTGATGCCCGCCCAATCACGCGAGATGCCTGTCAGCGCACGGGGAGGTGGACGGTCACTCCCAGGCCGCCGCCCACGATCGGTTCCGCCGTCACGCTTCCGCCGTGGGCCGCGACCGCCGCGCGGACGATCGAGAGGCCCAGGCCCGCGCCCGAACGCGCCGTCCGGGCCACGCCGGCCCGGCGGAACGGCTCGAACAGCTCCGCCACCGTCGCCGGGTCCACCAGGCCGCCGGACGAGCGCACCCGCAGCGTCGACCACTGCGGCCCCGGCTGCGTCACGACCTCCAGCCAGCCGCCCTCGACGTTGTGGCGGACCGCGTTCTCCAGCAGGTTGCCCGCGATCCGCTCCAGCAGCGCCGGGTCGCCGAACGCGGGCGCCGGCACCACCGCGAACGTCGCCCGGATCCCGCGCTGCTCGGCTTCCGCGCGCGCCGCGCGCCAGGCCCGGTCGACGACGGCTGCCAGGTCGACCGGCTCGCGGACGCCGAGCCCGGCGCCGTCGGTGCGGGCCAGCAGCAGCAGCGAGTTCACCAGCTGCCCGGCGCGCTCGGTCGCGTCGCGGACGACGCCGCCCATCCGCCGCAGCTCGGCTTCGTCGGCGTCGTCGTCGGCGAGGGTGACGTCGAGCTCGGTGCGGATCACCGCCAACGGCGTCCGCAGCTCGTGGCTCGCGTTGGCGACGAAGTGGCGTTGCGCGTCGAAGGCGGCCTGGAGCCGGTCGAGCATGTCGTCGAACGTCTCGGCCAGCACGGCCAGCTCGTCGCGCGGGCGCACCGCGCCGATCCGCTCCCCCAGCGACTCGACCGACAGCCGCCGCGCGGTGCCGGTGATCTCGCGCAGCGGCAGCAGGACGCGGGAGGTGAACGTCCAGGCGAGGATCGCCGCGGCCGCCACCACCAGCAGGAACGCGATCGACCCGAACAGCAGCATCCGGTCGCGGGCGTGCACGCGCAGGTGCTCGGCGAGCGTCGACGCGTCGACCGTCACGCCGTCGACGACCACCGTGCTGCCCGGCGGCATCTGCGGGACGGCGGCGAGCGAGTCCCGCACCAGCGTCCAGGCCAGCCAGAGCAGCAGCAGGCTGACGGCGGCGACCAGCACGGTCGCCAGCAGGGTGATCCGGGCGCGGAGGCTGCGGGTGCCCGGCAGGTTCACGCGCGCGGCGTGCCCGGCTCCGGCACCCGGTACCCGGAGCCGACGACGGTCTCGATGATCCCCGGCTCGCCGAGCTTCTTGCGCAGCGTCATGACGGTGACCCGGACGGTCGTGGTGAACGGGTCGGCGTTCTCGTCCCAGACGCGCTCGAGCAGCTCCTCGCTGCTGACCACCGACCCGGCGGCCTGCAGGAGCACCTCGAGGACGCCGAATTCCTTGCGCGTGAGCTCGACCGGCCCGCTCGCGCGCCGGACGGTGCGCTTCGCCGGGTCCAGCTCGACGTCCCCGGCGGTGAGCAGCGGCGGCGCGGCGGGCGTGGCACGCCGGCCCAGCGCCCGCACGCGCGCGACCAGCTCGGGGAAGGCGAACGGCTTGGCCAGGTAGTCGTCGGCGCCGAGGGACAGCCCCTCGACGCGGTCGGACACCGAGCTGCTCGCGGTCAGCATCAGCACCCGGGTCAGCTCCCCGGACGCGACGATCTCCCGGCACAGCTCGTCACCGGACATCCCGGGCAGGTCCCGGTCCAGCAACACGACGTCGTACCGCGTGACGGCGGCCTTTTCGTGGCCGTCGTCACCCGTGAGCGCGACGTCCACCGCCATGCCCTCGCGGCGCAGGCCACGGGCGATCGCGTCGGCCAGGGGTTCTTCGTCCTCGACTACCAAAACTCGCACAAGACCACAATTCCATATTTTCCTGAGAGTGCCCTTTAAGGACGATGTGCGCCGGGTGTGGCCCACCGGAGCGCGAACCACAGCCGCATCCGGGTCTCCGGGTCGGCCAAGTCCACGTCCAGCGCCTTCTCCACCTGGGCGATCCGGTGCCGGACGCTGTTGCGGTGCACGCCCAGCTCGGCGGCCGTCGGTTCCCAGCCGCCGTGGTGGGCCAGCCAGGTGCGCAAGGTCCGGACCAGCTCGCGGTCCTGGTCGCGCTCGACCGCGACCAGCGGCGCAAGGACCTTCTCCGCGAAGCCCCGGGAAGCGTCCGGGGTCACCAAGGCGTCGAAGTCCGGCGGCCCGCTTCCCGCGAGCACCGGACGGCCGAGTGCGCGGGCGCGTGCCAGCAGCAAGTCCGCTTCCGCGCAAGCCTGGGCCAGCCGGGAAGCCGGCCCCGGCGAGCCCACCGCCGCCAGCCACCCCGACGACCGCAAGTCCTCGAGCGAGGCTAGCGACGGCGAAGCCCCCGCGATGGCCACGAAAGACGGCCCGGGCAGCACCGAAACCAACGGCGTGTCGAGCCGCGCGCGCAGCCAGTCCGGCCGCTGGGCCACCTCGCCGGGGCCTCGCCGGTACGCCGCCCCGGCGACCAGCCGGACGACGTCCGAGCCGACCACGGAACGGGCCACCTCGCCCGGAGACGCCCGGGCCAGCAGGAGCCCGGTCGCCGCCGCGCCCAGCTCGGCCGCGTCCGAACCCGCCCGTCCAACCAGGCCCAGCAGTGCGGCGCCGACCGCGAGGATCGCCCGGTCGGCGCCGTCGAAGCGCCGGGTCCGGCCGACGACCACCAGGTGCGACGCCGTGGCCTGCGGGTACACCGGCTGGACCACGACGAACTCCGCGCCGGCCTCGGTGGTCGCGCTGCGGATGCCGCTGCCCGCACGGACCGTCGCCATCAGCTCGCGCACCGGGGGCGGCAGCGGGGTGGGCGCGTCGTGCGCCGACGCCAGGACGTCCCC
Organism: Amycolatopsis sp. NBC_01488; assembly: GCF_036227105.1. NCBI lineage: Bacteria > Bacillati > Actinomycetota > Actinomycetes > Pseudonocardiales > Pseudonocardiaceae > Amycolatopsis > Amycolatopsis sp. NBC_01488. The sequence goes on from NZ_CP109434.1 coordinate 8,976,986, forward strand.
CGCGCCGACCAGCGCGACCCACGAGCGCAGCCGCGCCGCCAGCGACGACGTCAGCTCGCCCAGCCCGCCACCCGCGGCCCGCGTCAAGGCCTCGCGCGCCGCCGTGATCCGCCGCTGCTCCCGCTGGCCCGCCTCGGTCAGCGCGACCGACACCGCCTGGTTGACGGCCAGGAACGGCGTCCGCGACGGCACCACCAGCAACGGCAGCCCGTGCCGCGCGCACGCCCGGCGCAGTGGCTCCGGCAGCGTCTCGTGCACCGTCGGGGTGAGCCCGAACCCCAAGGCCGTCACACCGGCTTCGCGCAGCCCGCGCACGTACCGGTCGACCTCGAAAGCCTCGGACGGCAGGTTCACCCCCGCGGTCAGGATCAGCTCGGCCCCCACCAGGTAGGGCGCGGGGTCGCGCAGCTCGCTGACGTGGGCCCAGCGCACCGCCGCGTCGAGCGCACCCGGCCGCAGGGTCTCGCGGACCACGTCGAGCGCCAGCTCCCGGTGGCCGACCACCGCCCGTAACGGGATGTTCACCTCAGTGGACACCGGATCCGTGATCGAGGTCATTTCATCCCTATCGAGGTCGAGTTGGAGACGAATCATCCCATGCCGAAGGGGTCGCGGGCGAACCTACGGTGGCTCGAACACCACCGAGGCAAGGAGGACACCGTGACCGGCGACTACGCGGTGATCGCGCTCTACATCGCGGGCATGCTCGGGGTCGGCTGGTACGGCCTCCGGCTCGCGAAGACGAAGTCCGACTACCTCGTCGCCGGACGGCGGCTGGGCTGGTTCATGTACTCCGGCACCATGTCGGCCGTCGTGCTCGGCGGCGCGTCCACCGTCGGCGGCGTGAAGCTCGGCTACACCTACGGCATCTCCGGCATGTGGCTGGTCGTCAGCATCGGCGTCGGCATCCTGGTCCTGCACGCGCTGTTCGCGCGGCGGCTGGTGAAGCTCAAGGTCTACACCGTCGGCGAGATGCTCGACCTGCGCTACGGCGGCCACACGAGCGCCGTGTCCGGCATCGTCATGTGGGGCTACACCCTGATGCTCACGGTCACCTCGACGCTGGCCTTCGCGTCCATCTTCAAGGTGCTCTTCGACCTGCCGAGCTGGGCCGGGATCGCGATCGGCGGCTCGATCGTGGTGCTCTACTCGGTGCTCGGCGGCATGTGGTCGATCACGCTCACCGACATCGCCCAGTTCGTCATCAAGACCATCGGCATCCTGGCGATCCTGCTGCCGGTCGCGATCAGCTCCGCCGGCGGCTTCTCCGGCATGAGCGCGAAGCTCGACGCGAGCTTCTTCAGCTTCACCTCGATCGGCACCGACACGATCATCACCTACTTCGTCATCTACACCTTCGGCCTGCTGATCGGCCAGGACATCTGGCAGCGCGTGTTCACCGCCCGCACCCCGGCGATCGCGACGTCCGGCGGCCTCACCTCCGGCGTCTACTGCCTGGTCTACGGCCTGGCCGGCGCCCTGATCGGCACCGCGGCGCACGCGTTGTACCCGGACCTCGCCAGCGCGCAGGACGCCTTCGCGACGATCGTCGAACGCCTGCTGCCGACCGGCGTCCGCGGCCTGGTGCTGGCCGCCGCCCTCTCGGCGATGATGTCGACCGCGAGCGGCGCGCTGATCGCGTGCTCCACCACCACGACGTCGGACCTGCTGTCCAAGCTGGGCCTGAAGAAGGGCGGCGAGGTCAGCCGCAACCGCGTCACGACGCTGGTGCTCGGCCTGGTCGCGATCGGCATCGCGATGGTCGTCGACGACGTCGTCGACGCGCTCACCATCGCCTACGACATCCTGGTCGGCGGCCTGCTGGTCGCGATCGTCGGCGCGCTGTTCTGGAAGCGCGGCACGCGGCAGGGCGCGTACGCGTCGATGATCGCCGGCACCCTGTCCGTGGTGACGTTCATGATCGTCGACGGCGTCGAAGCCAACTCCCCGATCTACTGGGGCCTCGGCGCGAGCCTGGTGGTGTACCTGGCCGTCAGCTTCGCGACGCCGCGCACGGCCGACTCGATCCTCAGCACGTGGACCCGCCGCCTGAACGGCGACGAGACCGCACCCGAAGACGTGGCCACCCCCGCGTCCGTCCGAGCCTGACCACGAGAACAGGAGCGCACTGCAGTGAACGACATGCCCCCGGTCGGCCCGCTCGACTCGTCCCGGGTCCCCCGCTTCGCCGGCTTCGCGACCTTCGCGCGCCTGCCGCGGATCGACCAGGTCGCCCACGCCGACGTCGCCGTCGTCGGGGTGCCCTTCGACTCCGGCGTGTCCTACCGGCCCGGCGCGCGGTTCGGCCCGGCGGCCGTGCGCGAGGCGAGCCGGCTGCTGCGGCCGTACCACCCGGAGCTGGACGTCTCGCCGTTCGCCGAGCGCCAGGTCGTCGACGCCGGCGACATCGCGGTCAACCCGTTCAACATCGGCGAAGCGATCGAGACGCTGCAGCAGGAAGCCGAAGCGCTGCAAGCGAACGGGACGCGGCTGGTGACCGTCGGCGGCGACCACACCATCGCGCTGCCGCTGCTGCGGGCCGTGGCGAAGAAGCACGGACCCGTCGCGCTGCTGCACTTCGACGCGCACCTCGACACGTGGGACACCTACTTCGGCGAGCCGTACACCCACGGCACCCCGTTCCGGCGCGCGTCCGAGGAGGGCATCCTCGACACGAGCGCGCTGTCGCACGTCGGCACGCGCGGCCCGCTGTACGGCAAGCGGGACCTCGAAGAGGACCGGCGGCTCGGCTTCGGCATCGTCACTTCCGGCGACGTCCTGCGCCGCGGCGTCGCCGAGACCGTCGACGCGCTGCGGCAGCGCATCGGCGACCGGCCGCTGTACGTCTCGGTCGACATCGACGTCCTCGACCCGGCCCACGCGCCCGGCACCGGCACGCCCGAGGCGGGCGGGCTGACCAGCCGGGAACTGCTGGAAATCCTGCGTGGACTGCGCGACCTGAACCTGGTCGGCGCGGACGTCGTCGAGCTGGCCCCGGCCTACGACCACGCCGAGATCACCGCCATCGCGGCCTCCCACGTCGCCTACGACCTGGTGAGCCTGCTGACCCTCGGGAAGGGCGAATGACGCGCATCGGCGGCGACGTCGTCGTCGAGACCCTCCGCGCGCTGGGCGCCGACACGGTGTTCGGCCTGCCGGGCCAGCACGCACTGGGCCTGTTCGAAGCGTTGCGGCGGGCCGACGACCTGCGCGTGATCAGCGGACGCGTCGAGAACAACCTCGCCTTCGCCGCCGACGGGTTCGCCCGCGCGCGGCTCGCGGCGGACCCCGACGGCCCGGTGCCGGTGACGCCGCTGGTCGTGTCGACCGGCCCGGGCGCGCTGCTGACGTTGGCTTCGCTGCAAGAATCCCGGGCCGCGTCGGTGCCGGTGCTCGGGATCTCCAGCCAGGTCCCGGTCGCCGGGCTCGGCGGCGGGCGGCACGGCTACCTGCACGAACTGCCCGACCAGCAGGCGAGCTTCCGGGACGTCGTCAAGTCGGTGCACGTCGTGCGCCGCGCCAGCCAGATCCCGACGGCGCTGCGGGAAGCGTGGACGTCGGCGGCGACCGCGCCCTACGGCCCGGTGTGGGTCGAGATCCCCCAGGACGTGCTGCTCGGCCCGCCAGGGATCCCGCCGATCACCTCGGTGGCCGCCACTCCCCCGCTGCTGGAGCCCCTGCCGGAGCTGGTCACCGCGGCGGCGGAGCTGCTGGCCGCGGCGTCGAACCCGGTGATCCTCGCCGGTGGCGGGGCGCTGCGGTCGGGCGCGCACGCCGAGCTGACCGCACTGGCCGAGGCCCTGCGCGCGCCGGTGATCTCGACCTTCGGCGGCAAGGGCGTGTTCGGCTGGGACCACGAGCTGTCCGGGCGGTCCTGGCTGGAGGACTGGCACACGACGGAGTTCCTCGCGGACGCCGACCTGCTGCTCGTGCTCGGCTCCGGCCTCGGCGAGCTGTCCAGCAACTACCGCGAGTTCGCGCCGCGCGGCCGGGTCATCCAGGTCGAGGCCGACCTCGGCAAGCTCGAGTCGAACTACCCGGGTCTCGGCATCCACGCCGACGTCCGGCTCACGCTGCAGGCGCTGCTGGAGCAGGTGCCGATGCGGTCGTCCGACGGCCGGGCCGAGACCGCCGTTTCGGGGTTGCTCTCGCGCGTCGAATCCCGGCTGGCCGGTCAGGACCTGGCCGTCGAGCGGAAGCTGATCGACGACCTCCGCGGCGCGCTGCCCAAGGGCACGCAGACGTACTGGGACATGACGATCGCCGCGTACTGGGCCTGGTCGGCGTGGAACCCCGAGGGCGCGCCGATCCACACCGCGCAAGGCGCGGGCGGCCTGGGCTACGGCCTGCCGGGCGCCCTCGGCGGCGCGGCCGCCGGCGGCGCGACGCTCGCGGTGTCCGGTGACGGCGGCGCGATGTACGGCGTCGCCGAGCTGGCGACCGCGGTGCAGCACCGCCTCGACGTCACGTGGCTGGTCGTCGACGACGGCGGCTACGGCGTCCTGCGCGAATACCTCACCGGCACCTTCGGCCACACGACGGCCACCGAGCTGACCCGGCCCGACTTCGTGGCTTTGGCTTCGTCGTTCGGGGTGCGCGCTTGCCTGTCCTCTTTGGACACTGTCGGCGCCGACGTCGCCGAAGCGCTGTGCACGCCCGGGCCGTCCGTGGTCGTCCTCCCCGCACTGCTGAAGCTGTTCGCGCCGACCCACCTGGAGCAGGCATGACCCGCACGCTCGACCTGACCGACCCGGCGACCGGCGAGGTGTTCGGCACCAGCGTCATCGCCGGGCAGTCCGATGTGGACACCGCACTCGAAGCGGCCGCGCAAGCGTTTGCGGTCTGGCGTCGCAGTACGCCCGCACAGCGGCAGCTCGCGCTGCTGAAGATCGCCGACGCCCTGGAGGCGCGTGCTGCGGAGTTCGCGGATCTGGAGGTCCGCGAGACCGGCAAGATCCGGTCGGTCGTGCTGGCCGAGGAGATCCCGGAGTGCGTGAGCGCGTTACGGTTCTTCGCGGGCGCCGCGCGGCACCTCGAGGGCACCGCGGCCGGGGAGTACGCGCCCGGCCACACGTCGGTGATCCGCCGCGAGCCGGTCGGGGTCTGCGCGCAGATCGCGCCGTGGAACTACCCGCTGATGATGGCGGTCTGGAAGATCGCGCCGGCGCTGGCCGCGGGCAACACCGTCGTGCTCAAGCCCGCCGAGACGACGCCGTCGACGGCCGTGCTGCTCGCTCGCGTGGCGGCCGAGTTCCTGCCGGAAGGCGCGTTCACCGTGGTGACCGGCGACCGGGACACCGGCCGCGCGCTGGTTCGCCACCCGATCACGGAACTGGTGTCGATCACCGGGTCCACGCGGGCGGGCATCGACGTCGCGACCGTGGCGGCCGCCGATCTCAAGCGGACCCACCTCGAACTCGGCGGCAACGCGCCGCTGCTGGTGTTCCCCGACGTCGATCTCGCTTCCACGGCGGAAGGCATCGCGGGCGCCGCATTCTACAACGCCGGCCAGGACTGCACCGCGGGCAGCCGGGTGCTCGTCCACGCGTCGATCCACGACGACTTCGTCGCCGAGCTGGCCAAGGTCGCCGCGGCGCAGACGCCGGGCGTCGACTTCGGGCCGCTCACCAGCGCGGCGCAGTTCGCCCGCGTGGCGGGCCTGATCGAGCGGCTGCCGTCGCACGCGCGGATCGAGACCGGCGGCACCCGGTTCGGCTCCCGGGGGTTCTACTTCTCGCCCACCGTGATTTCCGGGCTGCGCCAGGACGACGAGATCGTCCAGGAGGAGATCTTCGGGCCGGTCGTCACCGTCCAGTCCTTTTCGGACGAAGCCGCGGCGGTTTCCCTCGCCAACGGTGTCCCCTATGGACTGGCGTCGTCGGTCTGGACGCGCGACCTCGCCGTCGCCGCGCGCGTGTCGGCCGAGCTGGACTTCGGCTGCGTGTGGGTCAACACGCACGGGCCGCTGGTCGCCGAAATGCCGCACGGCGGGTTCGGCCACTCCGGACACGGCAAGGACCTTTCGTCGTACGCCTTCGCCGAGTACACCCGCATCAAGCACGTGATGACGAGGTTCGCATGAGCGACAAGATCACCGAAGTCGAGCAGCACGGCATCGCGCCGATCCCGCCGGAGGAGCAGACGTCGCGCCCGCGTGACCTGTTCCGGATGGCGTTCGGCGGCGCGAACACGTTCGCCACGATCATCCTGGGCACGCTCCCGATCGCGTACGGGCTGAGCTTCCGCGACGCGGCCTTGGCGACGACGCTCGGCGTGGTCGTCGGTGGCCTGGTGCTGGCGCCGATGGCGCTGTTCGGGCCGCGCACGCGGACCAACAACGCGGTGTCGTCCGGCGCGCACTTCGGCGTGGTCGGCCGCTGCGTCGGGTCGTTCCTCTCGCTGCTGACGGCGATCACGTTCTTCGCGATCTCGGTCTGGGTCAGCGGCGACGCCGTGGCCGGTGCGGCGCAACGGCTGTTCGGCTTCGACGGCGGCGCGGTGCTGCGCGGCGTCGCGTACGGCGTGATCGCGATCGCGACGCTCGTCGTGTGCATCTACGGCTACCGGTTCATGCTGCTGGTGAACCGGATCGCGGTGGTGCTCGGCACGGCGATCATGCTGCTGGGCGTGGTGGCGTACGGCGGCACGTTCGACCCGGGCTACGCGGGCACCGGGACGTACGCGCTGGGCACGTTCTGGCCGACGTTCACCCTGGCGGCGCTGACGGCGCTGGCCAACCCGATCTCGTTCGGCGCGTTCCTCGGCGACTGGGCGCGGTACATCCCGGCCCGGCACAGCAAGCGCTCTCTGCTGGCGGCGCCGTTCCTGGCCCAGGTGGCGACGCTGCTCCCGTTCGGCTTCGGCATCGCGACGGCGACGCTGGTCGCGGACCCGGCCGACTACATCACCGGGCTGACGGCGATTTCCCCGCTGTGGTACGCGATCCCGCTGATCGTGGTGGCCCTGATCGGCGGCCTGTCGACGGGCACGACGTCGCTGTACGGCACGGGCCTGGACTTCAGCTCGATCTTCCCGCGGCTGTCCCGGGTCCAGGCGACACTGCTGATCGGGTCGCTGAGCGTGGCGTTCATCTTCGTCGGCAACTTCGTGCTGGACATGGTGTCGAGCATCAACGCGTTCGCGACGCTGATCGTGCTGTGCACATCGCCGTGGATGGTGATCATGATGATCGGCTTCGTCCAGCGGCGCGGGTGCTACGACGTCGCGGACCTGCAGGTGTTCAACGAGGGCCGCCGCGGCGGCCGGTACTGGTTCGCGCGCGGGGTGAACTGGCGCGCGATGGCGGCCTGGATCCCGGCGACGACGCTGGGCCTGCTGTGCGCGAACACGCCGATGATCGCCGGGCCGTTCCGGGACGTCGCGGGCGGGGTGGACGTCAGCCTCCTGGTGACGCTGGTGACCGCGGCGGTGGCGTACCCGGTGCTGGTGAAGCTGTTCCCGGAACCGCCGGAGGTCTTCGCTTCGGCTCCGCCCCTGGTCACCACCGCACTCCCGGCCGAGGCCTGACCCCGATACCCGCCGGGGCGCCCCCCGTTTTCGACTTTACCGGCGGGCACCGACAGTTTCGGGCGGCCGCGCAAGCCTGATCGCAGCGCCCCCATGTGGCGCTGGGGGCCGGCCGGCCGCTCAGCTGCGGTTGGCGTCCTTCTTCTCGGGCTCCGAGGTCGAGCCGAGGCGGCCGGACGCCCACTCCGTCACGCGGCGGGCCACATCCTGCGCCGTCAGGCCGATGCGCCCCAGCACCTCGTCGCGGCTCCCGAGGTCGTGGAACGACTGCGGCACCGCCAGATCCCGCAGCGGGACGTCGCACTCCGCGTCCCGGAACATCGCCGCCAACGCCGAGCCGAAGCCGCCGTGGCGGCCGCTGTCCTCCACCGTCACCACCAGCTTGTGCTGCGCCGCCAGCGCCACCAGCTCCGCCGGGACCGGCAGGACCCAGCGCGGATCGACCACCGTCACGCCGATGCCCTGGTCGGCGAGCCGGTCGGCGGCCGCCAGGCCCAGGGTCGCGAACGGGCCCACCGTCACCAGCAGGACGTCCGCGCCCTCCTTCGGGCGGCGCAGCACGTCGACCGTGCCGAGCCGCTCGACCGCGGAGACGTCGGAACCGACCTTGCCCTTCGAGAAGCGCAGCGCCGTCGGGCCGTCGGACACCGCCACGGCTTCGCGCAGTTCCTCGCGCAGTGTCGCCGGGTCGCGGGGGGCGGCCACGCGCATGCCCGGCACCATGCCCAGCAGCGACAGGTCCCACATGCCGTGGTGGCTGGGGCCGTCCGGCCCGGTGATGCCGGCGCGGTCCAGCACCAGCGTCACCGGCTGGCGGTGCAGCGCGACGTCCATCAGCACCTGGTCGAACGCGCGGTTGAGGAACGTCGAGTAGATCGCGACGACCGGGTGCAGCCCGCCCATCGCGAGACCGGCCGCCGACGTCACGGCGTGCTGCTCGGCGATACCGACGTCGTACCAGCGGTCCGGGAACGCCTCGGCGAACTTGTCGAGGCCGGTCGAACGCAGCATCGCCGCGGTGATCGCGACGACGTCCTCGCGCTCGGCGCCGATCTTCGCCAGCTCGTCGCCGAACACGCCGGTCCAGCTCGGGCCCTTCACCGGCGGCAGGCCGGTCTCCGGGTCGATCGGGTCGGTCTGGTGCATCTGGTCGTGCTCGTGGTTGACCGCGGGCGCGTAGCCGTGGCCCTTCTCGGTCACCACGTGCACGATCACGGCGCCGCCGAACGCCTTCGCGCTCTGCAGGGCCTTCTCCAGCGCCACCTGGTCGTGGCCGTCGACCGGGCCGAGGTACTTCAGGCCGAGGTCGGAGAACATCGCCTGGGGGCTCAGCGCGTCCTTCAGCCCGGCCTTCGCGGCGTGCAGCGCGGCGTAGATCGGCCTGCCGACGACCGGGGTGTGCTTGAGGATCTCGCGGCCGCCGTCGAGCAGCCGCTCGTAGCCCGGCTGCAGGCGCAGCGCGGCGAGGTGGTCGGCCAGGCCGCCGATGGTCGGCGAGTACGAGCGGCCGTTGTCGTTGATGACGATGACGACCGGGCGCTCCCGGTGCGCGGCGATGTTGTTGAGCGCCTCCCAGCACATGCCGCCGGTGAGCGCGCCGTCACCGACGACGGCGACCGCGTGCCGCTCGCCGTCACCAAGGGCGAACGCCTTCGCCAGGCCGTCCACATAGGACAGTCCGGACGACGCGTGGCTGCTCTCCACCCAGTCGTGCTCACTCTCCGCGCGCGACGGGTAACCGGTGACGCCGCCGGTCTGGCGCAGCCGGTCGAACCCCGCCGCGCGGCCGGTGACGATCTTGTGCACGTAGGCCTGGTGCCCGACGTCCCAGACGATCGCGTCACGCGGCGAATCGAACACGCGGTGCAGCGCGAGGGTCAGCTCGACGACGCCGAGGTTCGGCCCCAGGTGCCCGCCGGCGCGGCGGACCTTGTCGACGAGGAAGTCCCGGATCTCCGCGGCCAGTTCGCCGAGGTCCTCGACACTCATGCGCTTCAGGTCCGCCGGTCCGTTCACGGACTCCAGCAACGTCACTCGTCTCCACCTCGCTCGTGTACGGGCACCCCATGTTCCGGCCAGTCTACGGAGGACGGCCACCCGCCTTCCGCCCGCCGCGTCCGGCGTCACAGGCGGAGCGCGATCACCCGTCATCTCGCGGGGTGAAGCTCGTCTCCCCGCGGTGCTGTGGCGGTCACGCGGCGTGGCCACGAGAATGGGGCGCATGGCGGACTTCTTCATCGGCGGCGAATGGGTGGACGCGCTCGGCGGCGGCCGGCGGGAGATCCGCTGCCCGGCCGACGGCTCCCTGGTCGCGACGGTCGCCGAGGGCACCGCGAAGGACACCGAGGCCGCCATCGCGGCGGCGCGCCGGGCGTTCGACACCGGCCCGTGGCCCGGCACGCCCGCGCACCTGCGCGGCGACCTGCTGCTGCGCACCGCGGACCTGCTGGACCGCGACGCGGAGGCGTTCGCCCGCGCCGAGTCGCTCGACACCGGCAAGCGCCTGGTCGAGAGCCGCTACGACATGGCCGACATCGCCGCCTGCCTGCGCTACTTCGGCAAGCTCGCGGCCCAGGACGCCGGGCGCGTCGTCGACACCGGCAACCCCGACGCGGTCAGCCGGATCGTGCACGAGCCGGTCGGCGTCTGCGGGCTGATCACGCCGTGGAACTACCCGCTGCTGCAGACCGTGTGGAAGATCGCGCCGGCGCTGGCCGCGGGCAACACGTTCGTGCTCAAGCCCAGCGAGCTGACACCGCACACGTCGATCCTGTTCCTGAAGCTGCTCACCGAGGCGGGCCTGCCCGCGGGCGTCGGGAACCTGGTGCTGGGCGCGGGCGCCGAGGTGGGCGCGCCGCTGTCGTCGCACCCGGACGTCGACCTCGTGTCGTTCACCGGCGGCCTGGCGACCGGCAAGGTGATCGCCGCCGCGGCCGCCGGGACGGTCAAGAAAGTGGCCCTGGAGCTGGGCGGCAAGAACCCGAACGTGGTCTTCGCCGACGCCGACTTCGAGACGGCGGTCGACTACGCGCTGACCGCGGTGTTCCTCCACTCCGGCCAGGTGTGCTCGGCGGGCGCGCGGCTGATCGTCCAGCGGGAGTGGCACGACGAGTTCGTCGACGAGCTGGTGCGCCGGGCCGAGCGGATCCGCCTGGGCGGGCCGTTCGACTCGCACGCCGAGACCGGGCCGCTGATCTCGGCGGCGCACCGGGCGAAGATCGAGGCGTACGTGGCGGCGGCGCTGGCCGAGGGCGCGGTGCTGCGCACCGGCGGCCGCCGTCCGGACGACCCGGCGCTGGCCGACGGTTGCTACTACCTGCCGACCATCCTCGACCAGGTGGAACAGGGGTCGTCGGCGGTCGTCGACGAGTCGTTCGGGCCGGTGCTGACGGTCGAGACGTTCACCGACGAGGACGACGCGGTCCGCATCGCCAACGACACCCACTACGGCCTGGCGGGAGCGGTGTTCACGCAAGACGCCGGGCGCGCGCAGCGGGTGGCCGGGCGGCTGCGGCACGGCACGATCTGGATCAACGACTTCCACCCGTACCTGCCCCAGGCCGAGTGGGGCGGCTACAAGCAGTCCGGGTTCGGGCGCGAGCTGGGGCCGACCGGGCTGGGCGAGTACACCGAGATCAAGCACATCTACCAGAACCTGCGGCCGGGCCCGCAGCACTGGTTCGCCGGCTGAGCCCTCCCACGATCGGGATCCACCGAACGGCCCAGCGCGGGAAATGTGATCGGAAAGGGAGTTTCCGGCGTTTTATGCTGCGTGCGTGACGCGAGCATGGCGGGTCCCCCGGGCGCTGGCGGCGGGGGTCGCCGGCGTCGGGGTGATCGCGGGCCTGACCCTGCGCACGGCGGACTACCCGGGGTTGCTGCCCCCGGGCACCCCGGACCCGGAGCTGGCCCTCGGCCTGCGCCTGATCTGCGCGGCGGCGGTGCTGGTGGCGGGCACGCTGGCGTACCTGACGTTCGCCCGCCGCCAGGACGAGCCACTGGCGATGGCGAGCCTCCCGGGGCTGGTGGTGACGGGCGTGATCCTCCGCCACCTGGTGGTGACGCTGCCAGGTGTGACGCGCATCCAGCCGGCCGCACGCGTGGCGCCGGGCGCGGGCGCGTGGGTGTTGCTGGTGTCGGGCATCGCGATGACGGCCACCGGCCTGGCGGCGGCGTTCGCGGTGCGCCGAGCCGACTGACGCCGAAGCCCCCAAGCGGCACCGACGAACTCAGGACAGCAGCGCCACGCACTCCACGTGGTGCGTCATCGGGAACGCGTCGAACGCACGGAGATCCGTCAACGCGTACCCGTGCGAAGCGAAGATCGCCACGTCGCGGGCCAGTGCCGCCGGGTCGCACGCCACGTACACGATCCGGTCGGGCTCCCCCGCCACGATCGACTCCGCCACCGGCTTGCCCGCGCCCTTGCGCGGCGGGTCCAGGACCACGACGTCCACCGGCTTCGCGGCCGACGTCAGCACGTGCTCGACGCGCCCGGCCTGCCACGACACCTGCGGGAGGTCGGCCAGGTTCTTCTCGCCGTCGGCGACCGCGCGCCGGCCCGACTCCACCGCGAGCACGCGGCCCGCCGGGCCGACCTGCGAAGCCAGCACCGACGCGAACAGCCCGACGCCGGCGTAGAGGTCCCAGGCCGTCCCGCCCTCGGGCGCCTCCGCCCACTCCGCCACGACCGCCGCCAGTGTCGTGGCCGCGGCCGGGTGGACCTGCCAGAAGCCGTGCGCGTCGAGGCGCCAGTCGCGGTCCGCCGCGTGCTGGACCGCCACCCCGCCCGCCAGCTGGCGCGCGCGGACCTTGCCTCGGACGGTCGACAGCTCGCGGACGTGGACACCGCCGTCGCCGTCGCTGGTGACCTCCAGCTCGCTGCCCGGCCGCCAGCGCCGCGCCAGGACGTCGTCCAGCGCGCCCGGCACCGCGATCGGGCACTTCTCCAGCGGCACCACCCGGTGGCTGTGGTGGGCCCGCAGGCCCGCGCGCCCGTCCTGGCCGGCGATCAGCCGGACCCGGCTGCGCCAGTCCAGCGGGCCGCCGTCCAGCGCTTCGACGACGACGTCCCGCTCGATCCCGGCCAGCCGCTGCAGCTGCTCCGCCACCACCGAGGCCTTCAACGAACGCTGGTACGCGGGGGAAGCGTGCTGCCAGTCGCAGCCGCCGCAGCCGCCGGGCACGGCCAGCGGGCACGGCGGCGGCACCCGGAATTCCGAGGCCGACAGCACTTCGATCGCGTCGCCGCGGCAGAACGAACCGCCGTTGTCCTCGGTGATCTCGACGCGGACCCGCTCGCCCGGCAGCGCGTGCCGGACGAACACGACGCGGCCGTCGGCGCGGGCGACGCAGTGGCCGCCGTGCGCGACCGCGCCGACCTCCACCTCGAGGATCCGGCCCTGCCAGCTGGTCATTCGGCGGGCTCCTTGGGTTTGGGCGTGACGATCGGCTTCCCGTTGGGCGAGAAGCCCCGGCGGACGTCGCCGGCCGCCGGCCGTTCGTTCCGGATCCGCGCGGCCGCCTTGGCCGACGACTCCAGCTGCCACGGCACGCTCGCCACGATCACGCCCGGCTGGAACAGCAGGCGGCCCTTGAGCCGCAGCGCGCTCTGGTTGTGCAGCACCTGCTCCCACCAGTGCCCGACGACGTACTCCGGGATGAACACCGTGACCACATTGCGCGGATTGTCCCCGCGCACGCGCTTCACGTAGTCCAGCACCGGCTTCGTGATCTCGCGGTAGGGCGACTCGACGACCTTCAGCGGCACCTTGAAGTTGTGCGCGTCCCACTCGGCGGTGAGCCGTCGCGTGTCCGCGTCGTCCACGTTGACCGTCACGGCTTCGAGGACGTCCGGGCGCATCGCCTTGGCGTAGGCCAGCGCGCGCAGCGTCGGCCGGTGCAGTTTGGACACCAGCACGATCGCGTGGTTGCGCGACGGCAGCACGGTCGGGGTGTCGCCGAGCTCCTTCAGCTCGTCGGCGACGCGGTCGTAGTGCCGCCGGATCGCCGTCATCAGCACGAAGATGGCCACCATCGCCGCGATCGCGATCCACGCGCCGAGCAGGAACTTGGTGATGAGCACGATCACCAGCACGACGCCGGTGCACGTGAGGCCGACCGCGTTGACGGTCTGGGAGCGCCGCATCCGCCGCCGCTTGGCGGGGTCGGTTTCCTTGGCCAGCAACCGGTTCCAGTGCCGGATCATGCCGGCCTGGCTCACCGTGAACGACACGAACACGCCCACGATGTACAGCTGGATGAGCCGGGTCACCTCGGCGTCGAACGCGATGATCAGCACCAGCGCGAACGCCGCCAGGAACAGGATCCCGTTGGAGAACGCCAGCCGGTCGCCGCGCGTGTGCAGCTGCCGCGGCAGGTAGCGGTCCTGCGCCAGGATCGAGCCCAGCACCGGGAAGCCGTTGAACGCGGTGTTCGCGGCCAGCAGCAGGATGATGCCGGTGGAGAACGAGATGTAGTAGAACGCCGGCGGGAAGTCGGCGAACACCGCGTGCGCGATCTGCGCGACGATCGTCTTCTGCTCGTAGCCGGCGGGCGCGCCGGCGAGCTGGCGCGCCGGGTCCTCGGCGAACTTGACGTCGGTGATCGAAGCCAGCGTGATGATGCCGACCAGCATCGTCACCGCGAGCAGGCCCATCATCAGCAGCGTGGTCGCCGCGTTCTTCGACTTGGGCTTCTGGAACGCCGGGACGCCGTTGCTGATCGCCTCGACCCCGGTCAGCGCCGCCGCGCCGGAGGAGAACGCCCGCAGCACCAGGAACCCGTACGCCACGCCGGCGAAGGTCCCTTCGGCGTTCAGCGTGAACCCGGCGCTCTCGGCCTTCATCTCGGTGCCGGTCGCCGCCTGGAGCAGGCCCCACGCGACCATGACCAGGATGCCCAGGATGAACCCGTATGTCGGGATCGCGAAGGCCTTCCCCGACTCCCGGATACCGCGCAGGTTCAACGAAGTCAGCACGACCACGATGACGACCGAGGCCAGTACCTTGTGCTGCGCCACCCACGGCACCGCGGACCCGATGTTGGCCACACCGGACGAAGTGGACACCGCGACCGTCAGCACGTAGTCGACGAGCAGCGCGCTCGCCACGGTCAGCCCGAACTTGCCGCCCAGGTTGGTGGTGGCGACCTCGTAGTCGCCGCCGCCGCTCGGGTAGGCGTGCACGTTCTGCCGGTAGGACGCGACGACGACGAGCATGACGACGGCGACCATGATGCCGATCCACGGCGCGAGCGCGTACGCGGACAGCCCGGCGACGCTGAGCGTCAGGAAGATCTCTTCGGGCGCGTACGCCACGCTCGAGAGCGCGTCGGACGCGAAGATCGGCAGCGCGATGCGCTTGGGCAGCAGCGTGTGGGACAGCCGGTCACTGCGGAACGGACGTCCGAGGACCAGGCGTTTCAGCACGGTCGGAAACTTCGACACCACGAAAGCCTAACCGTAGGGGGCACGGTAGGTTCGGCCCTGGCATGTCGGGGGTACGACGGACGGGTAAACCGCCAAGGAGGAGGCAGGGCGTGCACGTGGTGATCATGGGGTGCGGCCGGGTAGGCGCGTCCCTGGCCGCTGCGCTGGAGCGGCTCGGCCACGAGGTGGCCGTCATCGACAAGAGCCAGCAGGCGTTCCGCAGGCTGGGCAGCGACTTCCACGGCCAGCAGGTCGTCGGGGTCGGGTTCGACCGCAAGGTGCTGATCGAAGCGGGCATCGAGCGGGCGGGCGCGTTCGCCGCGGTGTCCAGCGGCGACAACTCGAACATCATCTCCGCGCGGGTCGCCCGCGAGAACTTCGGCATCGAGCACGTCGTCGCGCGGATCTACGACCACAAGCGCGCGGCCGTCTACGAGCGGCTGGGCATCCCGACGGTGGCGACCGTCCCGTGGACCACCGACCGGTTCCTGCGGACGCTCCTGCCGGACGGCGTCGCGTCCGCCTGGCGAGACCCGTCGGGCAACGTCGCGCTGCTGCAGCTGCCGCTGCACGAGGGCTGGGTCGGGCACTCCGTCCGGTCGCTCCAGGAGGCCTCCGGCGCGCGGGTGGCGTTCATCATGCGCTTCGGCACCCCGGTGCTGCCCGACGGCAAGACGATGGTGCAGGACGGCGACGACGTGTGGGTCGCCGCGCGCTCCGGCACCGTCAGCGACGTGACCAGTGTGGCCAACCGCGAGCCGGAGGACGAAGCATGAGGGTCGCGATCGCCGGGGCGGGCGCGGTGGGTCGCTCGATCGCCAACGAGCTGATCGACGGCAGGCACCAGGTGATGCTCATCGAGCGGGAGGCCGACCAGTTCGAGCCGCACACCGTGGAGCAGGCCGACTGGGTGCTCGGCGACGCCTGCGAGGTGTCGATCCTGGAGGAGTCCGGGATCGAGCAGTGCGACGTCGTGATCGCCGCGACCGGCGACGACAAGGCGAACCTCGTCGTGTCCCTGCTGGCGAAGACCGAGTTCGCGGTCCGGCGCGTGGTGGCGCGGGTGAACAACCCGGCCAACGAGTGGCTGTTCAACGACGCCTGGGGCGTCGACGTCGCCGTGTCGACCCCACGGATGCTCGCGGCGATGGTCGAGGAGGCGGTCAGCGTCGGCGACCTGGTGCGGCTGATGACGTTCCGGCAGAGCAACGCCAACCTCGTCGAGCTGACGCTGCCGGCGGAGACGCCGCTGGCCGGCAAGCCGGTGAGCGAGCTGTCGCTGCCCCGCGACGCGGCCCTGGTGACGATCCTGCGCGGCGACCGCGTGATCATCCCCCAGCCGGAAGACCCGCTGGAGCCGGGCGACGAGCTGCTGTTCGTGGCGACGTCCGACGTCGAACCGGAGATCCGGACGGCGCTGGGCTACTGAGTGCACGAAGAAGGCCTCCGGCTCGCGTCGGGGGCCTTCTTCGTGGTCCGAAACTGTCGGTGCTCTCCGGTAGCGTGGAAAACGGGGGCGCCCCCACGCGCGCGGGTTGTCAGGCTTCGGGGGGTTGTCAGCCTTCGGGGGCTTCGGCGTACTTCGCGCGCAGCCGGGCCTCGACCTCGGCGTCGGTCTCCGGCTTGGGCTCGGTCTCCTCGAGCGCCTTCAGCCGCTTGTCCGACCGGCGCACCGCCCAGACCACCACCAGCAGGCCCAGCGCGTACAGCGGGTACCCCATCGCGATCTTCGCGAAGGCCAGCCAGCCGGTGTAGTCCTCCTGGTAGAGCCACCGCTGGACGACGAACCGGGCCGCGAACACCAGCGCCAGGGCCAGCGTCGCGACGTCGTAGCCGTAGCGGGACGGCTTGTCCTTGCGCCACGCCTGGCCGGTGCCGTTCAGCACGTTCCAGACGACGCCCGCGATCGGCCAGCGCACGACCACCGACAGCACGAAGATGCCGCAGTAGACCAGGCTCGCGTAGATCCCGAAGAGGAAGAACCCCTTCGCGGACCCGGTGCGGTAGGCGATGAACGCCGCGATCGCGACGCCGAAGAACCCGGAGATCGCCGGCTGCAGGGGCTCCTTGCGGACCACCCGCAGCACGGTGATCGCCACCGCGCTGCCCACCGAGGTCCAGATGGCGGCGGTCAGGCCGAAGAACGCGTTCGCCAGGACGAAGACGATCACCGGCACCGACGAGTAGATCAGGCCGGACACGCCGCCCATCTGCTCGAGCAGGGTCGGCTGCGGTTCTTCTTCCGCGTCGGTCTTCTTATCGCTCGGGGCGGGTTCAGTCACGATGGGTGATCAACTCACTGGGCTCTGGAGCTCGTAATAGGGGTTGTACAGCACCTTCTGGCCGTCACGCTCGGCCATCCGGCCGCGCACCTTGATCGTCCGGCCAGGCTCGATGCCCGGGATCCGGCGGCGGCCGAGCCAGATTAGCGTCACGCCCTGTGTCCCGTCGAACAGCTCCGCCTCCAGCGTGGCGGCCTCGTTCGTCGGGCAGAGCTCCACGCTGCGGAGTCTCCCCATCACGGTGACCTCTTCGCCGGACCGGCAGTCGCAGGCCCGCTGCGCGCCCTCGGCGCCGGACCTCATGGACATCTCGTCGGCGTCGAGCTCGTCGACGTCGCTGGTCAGCTTGCGTACCAACCGGCTGAAGTAGCCGCCGTCTTTGGCGGACATAGGTGCTCCTGTGCTCCGGGGCCCCCGACTGGTGCTTGCGGCCCGAACGATTCCAGCGTACTGCGGTCTCCGCCAGGGAAACCCCTTTGCGCAAAGATCGCAACGTGACGTCCGCAATCAGAGTTCCCGTCGCGGTGCTGCTGCCCGGCACCGGCTCGGACGAGGTGTTCGTCCGGGCGGTCTTCGCCGGCCCCCTGCGCGCCCTCGGTGTCCCGCTCATCGCGCCACCGCCGCCGGACGGCGCGGCACTGGCGGACGGCTACCTCGCGACCCTCGACGCGCTCGCGGGCGAACACGGCGAACTGCTCGTAGGCGGCATTTCGTTCGGCGCCCACCTCGCCGCGGAGTGGGCCGTGGCCAATCCGGGCCGTTGCGGGGGCCTGCTGGCCGCGCTCCCGGCCTGGAACGGCGTCCCGGGCTCGGCACCCGCGTCGCTGGCCGCGACGCTGTCCGCCGATCTGGTGGCCAGCTCCGGGGTGGACGCGGCGCTGGCGCAGACGGCGGGCAGCCCGGGCTGGCTGCGGGCCGAGCTCGACCGGGCGTGGCGCCGCCACGGCGACGGCCTGGCCGACGGGCTGCGGGTCGCGGCGAGCCGTCCCTCCCCCACCCTCGAGGAGCTGACGGCGCTCGACGTCCCGGCCGGGATCGGCACGTGCGCCGACGACCCGATCCACCCGACGAAAGTCGCGTCGGAGTGGGCTCGCGCACTCCCCCGCGCGGCGCTCGTTGAGACGACGCTCACCGCACTGGGCGCCGACCGCGAATCCCTCGGCCGGGCGACCGTCCTGGCCTTCCTGCGGGCCCTCGAAACGCCATGAGGGGCACCTTCATGGCCGGGAAAGCCATGAAGGTGCCCCTCATGGGACGTGCTCAGCCCTGCTGCTGGGCCGCGATGTGCTCGGCGACCGCCTCGGGCAGCGTGATGGTGAGCGGGGTCCGGACCGGCATCGGCGCGTCGCCGCGGTCGACGATCGTGCGCCGCACGATCCCGCGCAGCACCTCGACCGCGCCCGCGGCCTCCGACTGCGGGCCGGCGATGACGCCGCGCAGCATCCAGCGGGGCCGGTCGACGCCGACGAAGCGCAGGGCGACGTCGCCGACGATGGCCGAGATCTCCAGGCCCCACACGCCGCGGCCGATGTTGACCTTCGCGCCGTCGGCCCGCAGCTGCTCGGCCAGCTCGGTGCTCACCTCGCGCCAGAGGCCGCCCGAGCGCGGCGCGGCGTAGGCGCTGACCGTGATCTGCCCCTGCTCGGTGACGACGTGCACGGCGCGCACGCCCCCGGTCTCGGGGTCCATCTCGACCTGGACCTGGGATCCGTCGGGCACCGGCACCTTCACCGAGCCGAGGTCGATCCGCGGGACGCCGTCGTCCTCGAAGTCCGCGACGTCGAACGGCCCGTCGGAGACGTCCGACAGCTCGTCGGCCTCGTCGTCGTACGCGTCGTCCTCGATCGTGTCGTCGGCCTCGGGCGCGGCGTGCCTGCCGGCGGACTCGCCCTCGGTCCGCCGCTTGCGTCCGAAAATCCCCACTACTTCTCCGTTCCTTCCCCCGCGCCGGCGCTCGCGCCGGACACCTGTGCTCCCAGTGTGGCGTGTCCACCCGTCGAGCCGTAGCCTCCGTCGCCCCGCTCGGTCGTGTCGAGCTCGGCGACCTCGACGAACTCGGCGTGCTCGACCCGCTGCACGACCAGCTGGGCGATGCGGTCGCCGCGCGTGAGCTGCACCGGGTGCACCGGGTCGTGGTTGATCAGGCAGACCTTGATCTCCCCGCGGTAGCCCGCGTCGATCGTGCCCGGCGTGTTCACCACCGAGAGGCCGACCCGGGCGGCCAGGCCCGACCGCGGGTGGACGAACCCCGCGTACCCGGGCGGGAGTGCGATCGCGACGCCGGTGCCGACGACGCCGCGTTCCCCGGGTTTCAGCACGATATCCGAGGTGGTGACGAGATCGGCGCCCGCGTCGCCCGGCCGGGCGTAGGCGGGCGGCGGGACATCCGGGTCGAGCCGGGAGAGGAGTACCTGAACGCTGGACACGGGCGGCGAGATTACTCTCTACCCGTGGGTGAATCTGCGAAGACGGCCGCGAGTGCCGCGGTCCGGCACTCCGAACGGCTCTACGTGCCGTGGTGGGGCTGGCCGCTGCCGGTGCTGGGCGCGATCCTGCTGGCCGCCGAGGTCGACATGGGCTACCCGGGCGTCCGGGCGTGGCTGCCGTACGTGATCGCGCTGCCGGTCGTCGTCGGGCTGATGCTGTCGCTCGGCCGGTCCAAGGTCCGCGTCACCGGCGGCGCCGAACCGGAGCTGTGGGTGGGCGACGCGCACCTGCCGCTGCGCTACGTCGGCGAGGTCGAGATCTTCGACAAGGAGGCCAAGCGCAAGGCGCTGGGCCGCGACGGCGATCCCGCGGCGTACGTGCTGCACCGCGGCTGGGTCGGCCCGGCCGTGCGGATCACGCTCACCGACCCGGCCGACCCGACGCCGTACTGGCTGTTCAGCACCCGGCACCCGCAGCGGCTCGCCGAGCTGGTCAAGGGCGCCTGACCCCGGCTCCGCCCCTCAAGACGCGGGAAGGGGGCCGGCCTGCCGGCCGGCCCCCTTGTCCCCAGCGCGCTTCGAGCCTCCCCCAAGGTCTCCCTCGAGGCTCTCCGTCGCGTCTGTTCGTCCCCTTGAGGCTTATTCTGGTTAGGCCGCCGCGCCCCGCCCTCGCACTGTTGCTCGCCGCAGAAGTGCTGTGGCGGCCGACGGCTGAATAAGCCTCACCGAACCCCTGTCCGAGATCCCGCGCGTGTCAGGCGCAGTCGCGGCAGATCAGGCGTCCGCCGCTCTCCTCGGCCAGGCGGCTGCGGTGGTGCACCAGGAAGCACACGGAGCAGGTGAACTCGTCCGCCTGCTTCGGCACCACCTTCACGGTCATGTCCTCACCGGAAAGCCCGGAGAGGTCGGCACCCGGCAGCTCGAAGTTCTCGGCGGTCGCGTCCTCGTCGACGTCGACGACGCCGGACTGGTTCTCGTTCCGCCGGGCCTTGAGCTCCTCCAACGAGTCTTCGGCCAGCTCGTCGGCTTCGCTGCGGCGCGGAGCGTCGTAGTCGGTAGCCATGTGTCCCTCACCCCTGCGATCAGCTTGCGTAGTCGTTTACCCGGACCCCCGGGTGCGCCCGTGAGTCCGCCGTGCCGCTGGTCAACGTTCCAGGGCCCTCGTTTGTGCCCGACGGCCGAAGTGACCGAGGTCTCTTCTTTTCGCGCCTCTTCCTGCGGCCGGAGCCCGGGAAGGGTAGCTCACGCCCGCGACGGTTCTGCACCGAGTCAGACATTGCCGGGGATTCGTCACCCGACAGGGGGAACCCGCAGGTAAGACGCGTTGTCGTCCATTCGGGTTGCCCGCGGGTGGAGAACTTCACGGGCGGCCCGTGTCCGCTTGCCCCGGCCGACCCCGGCGTGGTGCGATCGCCGCACGGGGATCGGTCGCGGGCGGGGTCCCGCGACGACGGGCGGGGCACGGGAAACCGGGCCCCCGGCACGGTGGGCGCGGGCCGCAGCGCCTAGGCTCATCGGCCACGACGGTGCCGGGTTCGCACCGGCCGGGTTCGGTGTTCGGGAAGGGACGGGCAGGTGGCGTCGGGGAACGGCATCGGGGACCGTGGGGCGCGGCCGTATCGCAAGCACAAGCCGCTGCCGGCGCTGATCGTCATCGGCGTGCTCGCGCTCGGCGCGATCATCGTCTGGATCAACGCGGCCGTCGGCAAGGGCGACGTCGACGAGGCCGTGAAGTGCGACCCGGCCGCGAGCCCGCCGCCGGGCGTCACGTTCAGCACCCTCCCCCACAACGCCCTCGACGACCGCGCGCCGGTGCCGCCGGACAAGGTCGCCGTCAAGGTCCTCAACGCCTCCAGCACCCGCGGCCAGGGCGGCATCGCCACCACCGCGCTGAAGGAGCTGGGCTTCACCGGCGCCGCCGAGCCGGCCAACGACCCCGCCTACCAGGGCCGCGTGGCCAAGTGCCGCGGCCAGATCCGCTTCGGCGAGAACGGCGTCACCGCGGCCCGGACGCTCAGCCTCGTGGTGCCGTGCGCCGAGCTGGTCCAGGACAACCGCAAGGACGCGAGCGTCGACCTGGTCACCGGCACCCTCTTCGGGGACCTGCAGCCCCTCCCGGAGGCCCGCCGGATCCTCACCCAGCTCGCCGACTGGTCCAAGACCCACCAGGGCGGCGGCTCGAACGAGCAGTCCGCGGGCGCGAAAGCCCCGGTCATCGACCAGACCCTGCTGGCCTCCGCCCGCGACGTCGCCTGCTGACCCACCCCGCCAGACACGCGTGATGCCCCGCCGGACACACGCGATGCCCCGCCAATCACGCGTGAAGCCCCTCCGGACACGCGCGATGCCCCGTCAGACGTCCGCCGCGCCGCAGTCGGCCAGGACCTTCCGCAGCGGGCCGGCGATCGACGGCGCCGCCGCGTACGTCGCGTCCGCGCCCAGCTCCGGCGCCGAACCCGGCAGGTGCACCTCCGCGCCCGCCTCCGCCGCGATCAGCGCCCCCGCCGCCCAGTCCCAGCGGTGCAGCCCGTGCTCCACGTACGCGTCGAGCCAGCCCGCCGCCACCGCGCACAGGTCCAGCGACGCCGCTCCGTTGCGCCGGATGTCCCGGACGCGCCCCAGCAGCTCCGCCGCGAAGCGCGACTGCCGCGCCCGCCGCTCCGCCGAGTACGCGAAACCGGTCCCGACCAGCGTCAGCTCCAGCCGCGCGGGTGCCGACACCGCCAGCCGGCGGCCGTCCAGGAACGCCCCCTGCCCGCGCGCGGCCGACCAGACGCGGCCACTGGCGGGTTCCACCACCGCGCCGGCCACCGACTCGCCGCCGACCTGCGCGGCGACCGAGACCCCGAACCACGGCAGCCCGTAGAGGAAGTTGACCGTCCCGTCGATCGGGTCGACGACCCAGGTCACGCCGTCGCCGGCCGTGCCGCCGCCCTCCTCGCCCAGCACGGGCTCCCCCGGCCGCAGGGCAGCCAGCCGATCCCGCACCAGCCGCTCCGACTCGTGGTCCACCGCGGTCACCACGTCGGTGTCCGCCGACTTGGTGTCCACGGCCACCGAGCGCCCCCGCGCCATCCCCTCCCAGGCCTCGCGGACCAGCTCGGCGGCGTCCGTCGCGACCTGCACCGCGACGCTTTTCAGCAACGACTCGTCAACTCCCACGTCCGACATGTCACCACATCCGGTTAAAGTCTCCGAGGCAGGCTTCTGAATCGTGCGAGAAGGGACCACGTCCGTGGTGGAGGCGACCCGCCGAGGTTTCGGCATCGACATCGGCGGCAGCGGGATCAAGGGCGCCTTGGTCGACCTGGACAAGGGGCAGCTCATCGGCGACCGGATCCGGATCGAGACGCCGAAGCCGTCCACCCCCTCGGCGGTGGCGGACGTCGTGCACGACGTCGTGACGCAGGCGGCCTGGGACGGCCCGGTCGGCGTGACGCTCCCGGCGGTCGTCAAGAAGGGCGTCGCGCACACCGCGGCCAACATCGACAAGCAGTGGATCGGCACCGACGCCGACGCCCTCTTCGCCAAGCGCCTCGGCCGCGGCGTCGACCAGATCGCGATGCTCAACGACGCCGACGCGGCGGGCATGGCGGAGATCCGCTTCGGCGACCCCGTCGCGCGCAAGGGCGTCACCGCGCTGCTCACCTTCGGCACCGGCATCGGCAGCGCGGTGTTCCAGGACGGCAAGCTCGTCCCGAACACCGAGTTCGGCCACCTGGAGATCGACGGCCACGACGCGGAGAAGCGCGCGGCCGCCTCGGTGAAGGACAACGAGGGCCTCTCCTACCCCGAATGGGCCAAGCGCGTGCACCGTTATCTGACCGTGCTCGAAAACCTGATCTGGCCCGACCTGTTCATCGTCGGCGGCGGGGTCAGCAAGAAGGCCGAGAAATGGGTGCCGCTGCTGGACATCCGCACTCCGGTACTGGTGGCCACGCTGCAGAACAACGCCGGGATCGTGGGTGCCGCGGCCGCCGCCAGCGAGGGCATCCAGCACTAGTCGCGGGGCCGATCCCGGCGCCGGGACGGGCCGGAGGGTGATCGCTTCGCGACGCATGCGCGTACCGTCGTTACAATGGAACACGGCCCACGGCTGCGGAGGCGAAAACCGCAGGCCGAGGCGTGATCCCCGAATGTGAGGCAGCAGTGGCACGCGTGCCGTTGCTCGTCATGATCGACCGCTGCGAAAGGGCGTAAGTGGCAGCCGCAAGAACCGCAACCCGAGGCGGGACGAAGACCGCGACCGCAGCCGGCGAGCCGGCCGAAGAGGCAGCCACCGGGACGGCGAAGCCGGCGGCCCGCAAGACCACCACGGCCAAGAAGGCTCCGGCGAAGAAGGCTCCGGCCAAGAAGCCGGCGACCAAGGGCGCGAAGACCGAAGACGGCGAGCCGGACGGCCCCGTCGAGATCGACGAAGCCGAGCTCGACACGCCCGACCTGTCGGACCTGGAAGAGGTCGAGGTCGACGTCGTCGACGAGACGGTCACCGACGAGCCGGACGCCGACTCGGCCGACGACGACGATGACGACGACGAGTCGGACGAGGAGACCCCGGCGCAGCGCCGCCGGGGCGCTGCCGCCGACAAGGCGGCCGCCGCCAAGAGCTCCGACAACCCGGACTTCGTCTGGGACGAGGAGGAGTCGGAGGCCCTGCGCCAGGCGCGCAAGGACGCCGAGCTCACCGCGTCGGCCGACTCCGTGCGTGCCTACCTCAAGCAGATCGGCAAGGTCGCGCTGCTGAACGCGGAGGAGGAGGTGGAGCTGGCCAAGCGCATCGAGGCCGGGCTCTACGCCGCCGAGCGCGTGCGCACCGCCGAGGAAGAGGGCGAGAAGCTCGTCACCCAGATGCGCCGCGATCTCAAGTGGATCGTGCGCGACGGCGAGCGCGCCAAGAACCACCTGCTGGAGGCGAACCTCCGGCTCGTGGTGTCGCTGGCCAAGCGCTACACCGGCCGCGGCATGGCGTTCCTGGACCTGATCCAGGAGGGCAACCTCGGCCTGATCCGCGCGGTGGAGAAGTTCGACTACACCAAGGGCTACAAGTTCTCGACGTACGCCACGTGGTGGATCCGCCAGGCGATCACCCGCGCGATGGCCGACCAGGCCCGCACCATCCGCATCCCGGTGCACATGGTCGAGGTCATCAACAAGCTCGGCCGCATACAGCGTGAGCTGCTCCAGGACCTCGGCCGCGAGCCGACCCCGGAAGAGCTGGCCAAGGAGATGGACATCTCCCCGGAGAAGGTCCTCGAGATCCAGCAGTACGCGCGCGAGCCGATCTCGCTCGACCAGACGATCGGCGACGAGGGCGACTCGCAGCTCGGTGACTTCATCGAAGACTCCGAAGCGGTCGTCGCGGTGGACGCGGTGTCGTTCACGCTGCTGCAGGACCAGCTCCAGTCGGTGCTGCAGACGCTGTCCGAGCGCGAGGCGGGCGTGGTCCGGCTGCGCTTCGGCCTCACGGACGGCCAGCCGCGCACGCTCGACGAGATCGGCCAGGTGTACGGGGTGACCCGCGAGCGCATCCGGCAGATCGAGTCGAAGACGATGTCGAAGCTGCGCCACCCGTCGCGGTCCCAGGTCCTGCGGGACTACCTGGACTGAGTCGTACCCACGGAAGAACCCCGTCACCTCGGTGGCGGGGTTCTTCCGCGTTCAGGCCCGGCCGGTCAGCGTCGTCCACGGGACGTGGACCACCACGCGCTCCCGGAGCTGCTCGTTAAGCAACCACAGCTCCCCCGTCGCCGGCCAGTACGACAGGTTCTGGCTGTTCACCGGTGCCTGCCCGGCCAGCCTCGACGTCGAGACGCCGCCCACTCCGCCGTGCAGGCACGACGGGTGGTCGCCCGCCACTCCGGCGTACTCCGGGCAGACGCCCGTCAGCACGAAGTAACCGTTGCGCGACACCGCGCCCTGCACGCCCCACACCGGGGACGAGAACCCCTCGGAAGCGTGCACCAAGCCGTCCGCCGACGTCTTCAAGCGGCCGGCGACCGCGTCGAACGGCCAGCGCAGGACGCGGCCGCCCGCCTCGGCCGCGTGCTCGGCCGTCACGAACGTGGAATCGGTGTGGTCGAAGGAAAGCGTCGACAGGCACGGGCGCGCGCCGGTCGCCGTCGTGCACGTGCCGCCGCCCGGGTACCAGTACGCGCCGATCTGCGGCATCGCGTAGTCGTAGTACGCCGCGTGGTACTTGCCGTCGGTGCCGAGGCCGACCGTCGCGGAGCTGTCGTCGACCTTCCAGAAGTGCGTCGTGTCGAAGACCCGGATCAGGCCGCCCGTGGTCGCGACGTAGAGCAGGTTCCCCGACCACGTCATGCCGTGGCCGTGCCCGGAGACGACCGCGAAATCGGTGTCCGACGTCGGTTCCACGAGCAGGACGTGCCGGTAGCCGAGCCCATTGACGTCCACAAAGGACAGCCGGACCATGGTGTCGCCGGGCGTGTGCCACGACGTCGCGACGACGCGCTTGCCCCCGACCGTCCCGGTCGCCGGGTCCGCGTCACCCGAACCGGTCAGACCCTGGGGGATCCAGTCGTTGGCCTGGTCGTCGTTCGCGTCCTCCCAGCAGAAGCCGGCGGGCTTCAGCGCGGCCGCGAGGTACGTGCCGTGGCAGAGCGGCCGGGCCGTGCGGTTGGCGTCACCGAGGACCGCCGACAGCCCGCGCGGCGGGAGCTTCTCGTCGAGCGCGGCGATCCGGCTGCCGTAGGTGGCGAAGGAGCCGCCCGGCGTGAGCGTGTAGCTGTCGACGGTCGCTGCGTCGAGGCGGGGGAAGTTCGCGGCGGCCTGGGCCGTCGTCGTCAGGCCGAGCAGCAGCAGCGCCACGAGGCCGAGTACCGGTCGCATGCCGAGAGCGTGCCCGGCGCGCGTACACGGGCCGTACAACTCAGGGCACGGCCAGGCCGCACTCCCGCAGCGACTCCTCGACGCGCAGGCGTTCGATCTCGCGGTCCATGCCCTCGGGCAGCTCGGCGAGCCGGTGCGAGACGCCGACCTGGCGGCACGCCTGGGTGAGCAGCTCGTCGTACGCCTGGCGCGTGCCCAGCCGCCGCGCGGCCGGGGTGCCGGACGGGTAGCCGGCCAGCAGCCGGTGCACCCGCCGCAGGTCCGCGGCGACGCGCTCGATCGGCGGCCCTTGGGGCTGCGGCTTCGCGCGCCTCTCGAGAAGCCGTCGGACCAGCTTGGGGACGCGCAGCGCGCACCAGAACAGCACCGTGGGAGCGATGCAGACCACGGCGAAGAGGATCAGGTTCGCGAGGACGCCGCCGGCGCCGGCCATGCACCGATGGTAAGCCCGCGACACGCCTCCGGCGGACCCATTTTCGGACGGCAGGCGTGCTCGAAGACGCGACTCGCGTGATCAGAGCCGGAACTCGCGTGATTGGGCGCGTAACTCGCGTGATTGGCGGGGCATCTCGCGTGATCAGGAGGGCATCACCCGTGATTGGGCGGGCATCAGCGCGATGCCTGCCCAATCACGGGTGATGCCTCTCGGGACACGGGTGATGCCTGTTTCGTCACGGGACGTCGGGGGGCTCCGGGGTTTCTTCGATCAGCCAGAGGACTCCGGCCGGGGGGAGCTGGAGGACGGCCGAGGCCGGCTGGCCGTGCCACGCGTCCTCCGTCGCCTCCACCGCGCCCAGGTTGCCGACGCCCGAACCGCCGTAGGCCTCCGCGTCCGTGTTGACCACCTCGCGCCAGCGGCCCGCGGCGGGCAGGCCGACGCGGTAGTCGTGGTGCGGGACGCCCGCGAAGTTCGCGACGCAGGCCAGCCGCGAGCCGTCGGTGCCGATGCGCAGGAAGCTCAGCACGTTGCCGCTCGAGTCGTTGGCGTCGATCCAGCGGAAGCCGTCCGGCGAGGTGTCCTGGCTGAACAGCGCCGGGCAGCTCCGGTACACCGAGTTCAGCGACCGCAGCAGGTCGTGGACGCCGCGGTGCAGCGGCTCGTCCAGCAGGTGCCAGTCCAGCGACCGCTGCTCCGACCACTCCGCCGGCTGGCCGAACTCGCCGCCCATGAACAGCAGCTGCTTGCCCGGGTGCGCCCACATGAACGCCAGCAGCGAGCGCAGCCCGGCCGCCTTGTTCCACGCGTCGCCCGGCATGCGGCCCCACAGGGATCCCTTGCCGTGCACCACTTCGTCGTGCGAAAGCGGCAGCACGAAGTTCTCGCTCCACGCGTACACGAGCGAGAACGTCATCTCGTTGTGGTGGTACGCGCGGTGAATCGGCTCGTGGGACAGGTACCGGAGCGTGTCGTGCATCCAGCCCATGTTCCACTTGAAGCCGAAGCCGAGGCCGCCCAGGTGCGTCGGGCGCGTGACGCCCGGCCAGGCCGTCGACTCCTCGGCGACCATCACGATCCCCGGGTGTCGCTTGTAGACGGTCGCGTTCAGCTCCTGCAGGAACTTCACCGCGTCCAGGTTCTCGCGACCGCCGTACTGGTTCGGCAGCCACTCCCCTTCCTTGCGGGAGTAGTCGAGGTAGAGCATCGAGGCGACGGCGTCGACGCGCAGGCCGTCGAGGTGGAACTCCTCGATCCAGTACAGCGCGTTGGCGACCAGGAAGTTGCGGACCTCGTTGCGGCCGAAGTCGAACACGAGCGTGCCCCAGTCGGGCTGCTCGCCGCGGCGCGGGTCCGCGTGCTCGTACAGCGCGGTGCCGTCGAACTTGGCCAGCGCCCAGCTGTCCTTGGGGAAGTGCGCGGGCACCCAGTCGACGAGCACGCCGATCCCGCGCTGGTGCAGGCGGTCGACGAAGTAGCGGAAGTCGTCGGGCGAGCCGAAGCGGGACGTCGGCGCGTAGTACGACGTCACCTGGTAGCCCCACGAGCCGCCGAACGGGTGCTCAGACACCGGCAGCAGCTCGACGTGCGTGAAGCCGGTCTCGACCGCGTAGTCGCCGAGCTGGTCGGCCAGCTCGCGATAATCCAGCCCGGGCCGCCACGAGCCGAGGTGGACCTCGTAGACGCTCATCGGCGCCGCGGCCCACTGGGTCGCTTCGCGGGTCGCCACCCACTCGTCGTCTTCCCACACGTGGGAAGACGTGGTGACGACCGAGGCCGTCGCGGGCGGCTGCTCGGTCCCGAACGCCATCGGGTCGGCCTTCTCGTGCCAGTTCCCGTCGGCACCGAGGATCCGGAACTTGTAGCACGTCCCGGCGCCGACGCCGGGCACGAACAGCTCCCAGATCCCCGACGAGCCGAGCGAGCGCATGGCGTGCCCGCGGCCGTCCCAGCCGTTGAAGTCGCCGATCACGCGGATGCCGCGGGCGTTCGGCGCCCAGACCGCGAAGGACGTCCCTTCGACGACGCCGCCCGGCGTCTCGTAGCTGCGGACGTGCGCGCCGAGCGCCTCCCAGAGCCGCTCGTGCCGGCCTTCGCCGATCAGGTGCAGGTCCAGCTCGCCGACCGTGGGCAGCCAGCGGTACGGGTCGTCGGCGGTGACGGAGTGCCCGTCGTAGTCGATCTCCAGCCGGTAGTCGCCCGGGTGCTCCGGCACCGCGACGGCGAACAGGGCGTCGATGACCGGCTCCATCGGGTGCCGGTCCTCCCCGGTGACCAGGGCGACGGCCTTGGCGCCGGGCAGCAGCGCCCGCGCCGCGAAGCCCTTGCCCACCGCGTGCACGCCCAGCACCGAGTGCGGGTCGTGGTGCGAGCCGGCGAGCAGCCGGTCGATGTCCGCGGCCGGCGGGGCCGCGGCCGGAAGGCCTTCCGGAACCGCGTTCACGGCGTCATCCCTCTCCGTCGGTGATCCGGGCGATCGAGGCGAGCGGCACGCCCAGCCAGTCCGGCCGGTTCGCGTGCTCGTAGCTCACCTCGTAGACCGCCTTGTCCAGTTCGAAGGCGCGCAGCAGCTCGCCCTGGTCGCGCGGGTCCGCCGCCACCGTGGCGTAGCCCTCGCAGAACGCCGCCCGGTTGCGCTCCGACCACTCTTGGGCGCGCTCCGCCAGCGCCGGGTCGTCCGGCTGGCCGACCAGCATCTGCTGGGCCGCGTAGTCGAACGACCTCAGCATGCCCGCCACGTCGCGCAACGGCGACCGCAGCGCGTGCCGTTCCTCCACCGGCGCGGCCGGCTCGCCCTCGAAGTCGATCAGCAGCCAGCCGGTGACGGTCCGCAGCACCTGGCCGAGGTGCAGGTCGCCGTGGATGTACTGCATGGTCACGGCGTCGACGGGCATCGTCCGCAGCGTCTCGAACGCCGCCCGCAGCGCCGGGGCGTACGCGGCCAGCTCCGGCACCCGGCCGGCGACGGTGTCGAGCCGGTCGAGCATCGCCTTCATCGACCGTTCCAGCTCGTCGGCGTCGACCGGCTCGGTGCCGAGGGCCTCGGCCAGGTCCGCGTGCACCTCGGCGACCGCGCGCCCGAGCCGCTCGGCCTCGCCCGCGAAGTCGCCGCCGACCTCCTCGGCGTGCAGCTCCGGCGCGGCCATCAGGTCGCGGACGCTGGTGGTGGCCATCGCCCAGCCGTCGACGGCGTCCGCGACGAACTGCTGGAGCATGCCGACCGTGGTCGGCTCGCCGTCGAGGTCGCCGGTGATCGAGCCGAGCACCTGCGCGATGTGCTTGCTGCCGACGCCCTGCAGCGCGCGGTGCAGCAGCAGGTCCTTGTTCTTGCCCGGGGTCAGCTTCCGGAACAGCTTGAGGATGTACTGGCCGCCGTAGACCAGGGACGTGTTGCTCTGTTCCGAGGTGATCGGCCGCGCCCGCAGACCGGTGTCCAGCTCGACGCCGGGCTCGTGCTCGAAGACGAGCGAGCCCACGCGGCCCTCCCGCGCCATCAGGTCCAGCAGCACGCCGGTGACGTCGAGGTCGCCGGACGCCTCGTAGGCGTTGAGGTCGCCGACCGCGCCGATCCAGCTGGTGGACGCGATCTCGGGCGGGTGCGTCCGCCGGCCCACGAGCAGCTGGTAGGGCTCGCGCCGATCGTCCTGGGCGACCTCGACGACCACGTGCAGCAGCTGCGGGTCGCCTTCGACCAGCTCGGTCACCCCGAGCGGCCGGACACCGGTCACCGGCCGGTCCTTGCCGGCGAACCAGCGCTGCTCGGGCAGCCAGCGCTTCAGGTCGCCGGTCAGTTCGTCGACCAGCTCACGCGGGTCGGACAAGGGACTCACCTCGCTTCGCCTTCGTCTCCCGGGCTCGTCAGCTGGAACCAGTAGAAGCCGTGCCCCGGCAGCGTCAGCAGGTACGACAGGTCCCCGATGCTGGGGAACCGCACGCCACCGGTGAGCTCCACCGGCGTGCACCCGCGGTGCGCGGACAGATCCAGCTCCACCGGCTGCGGGAACCGGGAGAGGTTGTTCACGCAGAGCACGACGTCTTCGCCGCCGTCCGGACGACGCCACTGGCGCTTGTAGGCCAGCACGCTCGGGTTGGACCCGCCGAGGTCGACGAACTCGCCTTCGGCGAAGGCGTGGTGCTGCTTGCGCACCTCGATCATCCGCCGGGTCCAGTTGAGCAGCGAGGCGTCGTTGTTCGACTGTGCCTCGACGTTCAGGCCCTGGTAGCCGTAGACCGGGTCCATGATCACCGGCAGGTAGATCCGGCCCGGGTCGCAGGAGGAGAACCCGGCGTTGCGGTCCGGGGTCCACTGCATGGGGGTGCGCACCGCGTCGCGGTCGCCGAGCCAGATGTTGTCTCCCATGCCGATCTCGTCACCGTAGTACAGAACGGGCGAGCCCGGCAGGGACAGCAGCATCGCCGTGAACAGCTCCTGCTGGTTGCGGTCGTTGTCCAGCAGCGGAGCCAGCCGCCGGCGGATGCCGATGTTGGCCTTCATCCGCGGGTCCTTGGCGTACTCCGTGTACATGTAGTCGCGCTCTTCGTCGGTGACCATCTCGAGGGTCAGCTCGTCGTGGTTGCGCAGGAAGATGCCCCACTGGGTGCCGCTGGGGATCTGCGGGGTCTGGGCGAGGATCTCCGAGATCGGGAACCGCGATTCGCGGCGCACGGCCATGAAGATCCGCGGCATCAGCGGGAAGTGGAACGCCATGTGGCACTCGTCGCCGCCGACCGCCGGGTCGCCGAAGTACTCGACGACGTCTGACGGCCACTGGTTCGCTTCGGCGAGCAGGATCCGGCCCGGGTACTCGTCGTCGACGACCTTGCGGCAGCGCTTGAGGAACTCGTGCGTGCGCGGCAGGTTCTCGCAGTTGGTGCCCTCCTGCTCGAACAGGTACGGCACGGCGTCGAGGCGGAACCCGTCGATGCCCAGGTCGAGCCAGAAGCGCAGGGTGTCGATCATCGCGTTCTGGACGTCGGGGTTCTCGAAGTTCAGGTCGGGCTGGTGGGAGAAGAACCGGTGCCAGTAGAACTGGCCGCGCACCGGGTCGTAGGTCCAGTTCGACGTCTCGGTGTCGACGAAGATGATCCGCGCGTCGGCGTAGCGGGAGTCGTCGTCGCTCCACACGTAGTAGTCGCCGTACGGGCCGTCCGGGTCGCTGCGGGACTGCTGGAACCACGGGTGCGCGTCCGAGGTGTGGTTGAGCACCAGGTCGGTGATCACCCGGATGCCCCGCCGGTGCGCCTCGTTCAGGAGGAACACGAAGTCTTCGACGCTGCCGAACTCCGGCAGCACCGCGCGGAAGTCGCTGATGTCGTAGCCACCGTCGCGCAACGGCGACGCGTAGAAGGGCGGCAGCCAGAGGCAGTCGATGCCGAGCCAGGCCAGGTAGTCCAGCCGGCCGGCCAGGCCGCGCAGGTCGCCGGTGCCGTCGCCGTTCGAGTCGGCGAACGCGCGCACCAGCACCTCGTAGAACACCGCGCCCTTGAACCACTCCGGGTTGCTCGGCGCCTGCTGCGCCGAGCGGAAGTCGCCGGCCTGGGGCTCCACGAGCATGCCGTCGGCGGTCATCGCCTCACCGGTGTGCGGCACCCCGTCCAGCCCGAGTGCCGCGTCGGGGCGGGCCTCCTCCGCCATGTCTTCCACCTCAGTCCCTCGATCCCGGTTGTTCGATCCGCTGCGTTCCGGCTAACCGGCCAGCCGCCGCCGGACCGACACCACGTGCGCCACGGCGCGCCAGGGCTCGAGCCGCACGAAGTTCGCCGGGCCCCAGTCCCACGTGTCGCCGGTGACCTCGTCGTGCGCGATCAGCCGCTCGTGCGCCTCGAAGCCGAGCGCCCCGGTGTCGAGCCAGAGCGTGCCCTCCTGGGGCCCGTACGGGTCGAGGGTCACGACGGTGACCACGGTGTCGCCGGTGGCCGGGTCCTGTTTGGAGTAGGCCAGCAGCGCGTCGTTGTCGACGTGGTGGAAGTGCAGGGTGCGCATCTGCTGCAGCGCCGGGTGCGCGCGGCGAACGGCGTTCAGCTTCGCGATCCACGGCTCCAGAGAGCGCCCTTCGGCGAGCGCGCGCTCGAAGTCGCGCGGGCGCAGCTGGTACTTCTCGGAGTCGAGGTACTCCTCGCTGCCTTCGCGGACCGGGACGTGCTCGAACAGCTCGTACCCCGAGTAGACGCCCCACGTCGGCGAGATCGTCGCGGCCAGCGCGGCCCGCAGCGCGAACATGCCGGGGCCGCCGCGCTGCAGCGACTCGTGGAGGATGTCCGGGGTGTTGACGAACAGGTTCGGCCGGCCCTCGTGCCAGTGCTCCCGCAGGTCGATGGCGAAGTCGATCAGCTCCTGCTTGCCGGTCCGCCACGTGAAGTACGTGTAGCTCTGGGTGAAGCCGAGCCGGGCCAGGCCCCACAGCCGCGCCGGGCGGGTGAACGCCTCGGCCAGGAACAGCACGTCCGGGTGGGCGTCCTTCACCGACTGGATCAGCCAGGCCCAGAAGTCCGGCGGCTTGGTGTGCGGGTTGTCGACCCGGAAGATCTTCACCCCGTGGTCGATCCAGACCGTGAGGACCCGCAGCATCTCCTCGTAGATGCCCTTGGGGTCGTTGTCGAAGTTGATCGGGTAGATGTCCTGGTACTTCTTCGGCGGGTTCTCCGCGTACGCTATCGAGCCGTCCGGGCGGGTGGTGAAGAACTCCTGGTTCTTGAGCACCCAGGGGTGGTCCGGCGCGGCCTGCAGCGCGAAGTCCAGCGCCACTTCCATGCCCAGTTCTTCCGTACGGGCGACGAAGGCGTCGAAGTCGTCAAACGTGCCGAGGTCCGGGTGGATGGCGTCGTGGCCGCCCTCGTCCGAGCCGATCGCCCACGGCGAGCCGACGTCGTCCGGCTTGGCGTCGAGGGTGTTGTTGGGGCCCTTGCGGTTCACGCGGCCGATGGGGTGGATCGGCGGCAGGTAGACGACGTCGAAGCCCATCTTCGCGACCCGGTCGAGCGCGGCCGCGGCGGTGGTGAAGGTGCCGTGCACCGGCTTGCCTTCGGCGTCGAGGCCGCCGGTGGAGCGGGGGAACAGCTCGTACCAGGAGCCGAACGCCGCCCGGCGGCGGTCGACCCACACCTTGTGCGGCTTGCCCTTGGTGATCAGCTCGCGCACCGGGAACTCGTGCATGAGCTGGCGGATCTCGGGCGAGAGCGCCGGCCCGACGCGTTCGGCGAGGCTGCGCCCTTCGTCGCGCAGCGCGGCCACCGCACCGGTCAAGAGCGCTTTCTCGGCCCGGCGGTCCGGGCGGCGGGAGACGCGCTCCAGCAGCCGGGCGCCGTTCTCGAGGTCGTTGGCGAGGTCTTCGGGCCCCTGCCCGGCGGCGACCTTCACCTCGACGTTGTGCTCCCACGTCGCCCAGGGGTCGCCCCAGGCGTCGATGCGGTAGTTCCACGTTCCGGTGGTGTCCGGGACGATCACCGCCGCGAACTCGTCGGGGTGGTCGGGTCCGCGCGGGACCATGCGCGTCTGGCGGGTCAGCCGATCGCCGGGGCCGCGCCACGCGACGGTCGCGGCGACCGCGTCGTGACCCTCCCGCCAGACGGTCGCGGTGACCGGGATGTGTTCCCCCACAACGGCTTTGGCCGGATACCGGCCGCAGCTCACGCTGGGGGAGACGTCGTCGATGCCGAGCCGGCCGGTCATGGGCAACGCCCCTCGGTGTGTCGGTTGGACGCAGGCGACGACAGTCTGCCTGACTCGATCAAGCGCCTGGGAGGCAGGGTTCTCTAGCGGAGTACCCAGGTTCACCGGGTCGAAACGCTTCCGCCGCAACGAATTTCCGGCCGGTGTCCGGCAGGTTACGCAGGCGTCGCGCCGGGCGACGCCTCGGCATGGACGGCACGCGGACCCGAACGGCCACCAGCCGTACCCGAATGGACGACACCCGCGTCGTGCCTGGAGGGTCGACACGCGTGACTGGAGGGTCGACACGGCAGCCGGACCCGTGTCGACCCTCTGATCACGTCGGTCAGGGGCCTTCCGGCGGTTGCTCGGAGGCCAGGCGGGGGGCGCGGAGCAGGAGGAGGGAACGCGACTGCAGGGTCACCCGGCTCTTGGCCTCCAGCGGGCCCGGGTTGGCCGGGCTGCCGTCCGAAGTGCTCGTGTCGAGCGTCGGCTTGAACGTCTCGCCGTACTCGCGGCCCGGCAGCACCACCTCGGCCGGCTCCTCCCCCGCGTGCAGCCACAGCAGCCACGAGTGGTCGGGCACCAGCTCGCCGTCGCGGTTGCGGGCCTGGCTGTTCGAGCCGTCGATCCACATGCCGAGCGTGTGCCGGTCCTCGAACCAGTCGGTCTCGCCGAACTCCTCGCCGTCGGGGCGGAACCAGACCAGGTCGGGCTTGCCGGTCGGCGTGGTCCGGCCTTCGAAGAACTCCGGTTGCCGCAGCGCCGGGCTCATCGACCGCAGCCGCACGACCCGGCGGGCGAAGGCCAGCATGGCCTCGGCCTCGGGGTCCTCCGGCGTCCAGTCCACCCAGGACGTCTCGTCGTCGAGGCAGTACGCGTTGTTGTTGCCGCGCTGGGTCCGCCAGAACTCGTCACCCGCGGTGATCATCGGGGTGCCGGTGGACAGCAGCAGCGTGGCGAACATGTTCCGCACCTGCCGCGCGCGCAGCTCGCGGATCTCCGGGTCGGCGGTTTCGCCCTCGACGCCGTGGTTCCACGAGCGGTTGTCGTTGCCGCCGTCGCGGTTGTCCTCGCCGTTGGCTTCGTTGTGCTTTTCGTTGTAGGACACCAGGTCCCGCAGCGTGAAGCCGTCGTGCGCGGTGACGAAGTTGATCGACTGCCACGGCCGGCGCAGGTTGTGGTCGTAGAGGTCCGACGAACCGGAGAGCCGGTAGGCGAGGTCGCGCACGCCGGTCGCGCCGCGCCAGAAGTCGCGCACGGTGTCGCGGTAGCGGCCGTTCCACTCCGCCCACTGGGCACCGAAGCCGCCGACGCGGTAGCCCTCGCCGGTCGCGTCCCACGGCTCGGCGATGAGCTTGCAGCGGGAAAGCACCGGGTCGGTGGTGATCGCGGTGAGCAGCGTCGAGGTGGGGTCGAACACGCCGCCGCGGGCCCGGCCGAGCGTGCTGGCCAGGTCGAACCGGAAGCCGTCGACGCCGAGTTCCTGCGTCCAGTACCGCAGCGAGTCGGTGACCAGCCGGACCACGGTCGGCGAGCCGGCCTCCAGGGTGTTGCCGCAGCCGGTGATGTCGGCCATGTGCCCGCGGTCGGTGTGCAGGTAGTACACCGGCGCGTTCAGCCCGCGGAAGCTCAGCGTCGGCCCGTCCGGCCCGCCCTCGCAGGTGTGGTTGAACACGACGTCGATGATCACCTCGATGCCGGCCGCGTGCAGCGCGGCCACCATCAGCCGGAACTCCTCGACCTCGTGGCCGGGCTCGCTGGCGTAGGCGGCGTGCGGCGCGAAGAAGCCGAGCGGCGAGTACCCCCAGTAGTTGTGCCGACCGGCCCGCACCAGCGACGGCTCGTCGAGGAACGTGTGCACCGGCAGCAGCTCGACGGACGTGACGCCGAGCCGGGTCAGGTACTCGATCGCGACCGGGTGGGCCAGGCCGAGGTAGGTGCCGCGCAGCGCCTCCGGGATGAACGGGTGCTGCTGGGTGAACCCCTTGACGTGCAGTTCGTAGATCACCGCCTCTTCGAACGGCACCTCGGGCTTGACGCCGGTGTCCGGGCCGCCCGGCGAGGACACCACCGACAGCGGCACGCTGCCCAGCGAGTCCACTGTGGACATCGGGCCGCGCTCGGGGTCGCCGGTGAAGCCCTGGGCCGCGCGCAGGTCGGTGAGCCCGCCGGTGATCTGCCGGGCGTACGGGTCGACGAGCAGCTTGTGCGGGTTGCAGCGCAGGCCGCGGGCCGGGTCGTACGGGCCGTGGATCCGGTAGCCGTACCGCTGCCCCGGCGTCACCCCGGGCACCAGGCCGTGCCAGACGCCGAAAGTGCGCTCGGTGAGCGCGATCCGCCGTTCGGACCCGTCGGCGTCGATCAGGCACAGGTCCACCGCGTCCGCGACGGCGGACGTGATCGCGAACCGGACCCCGCCGGCCTCCGGGTGGGCGCCGAGCGGGAACGGGCGTCCGGCGCGGACGTGCTGGGTCGAGGGTCGTGTGGCCATTCCTGAATCGTCCCAGATGCCGCCCGCTCCCCGCGCGGGATATGCCGGGACAGTTACCCGGCCGCAGCCGTTTCGACCAGCAGGAAGGTGTCCGGCGGCAGGTGCGCCGCACCTCCGTCCACACTGGCGTCCGCCCAGGTCAGCAGAGTCGTGGTGGCCCCGAGTGGGAGCGTGACCGGGCCGGGCCCGAAGTTGACGGCCAGCCGCAGGCCGCCGCGGTGCAGGACCAGCCACGACCCGTCCGGAGCGGCGTCGATCCGCAGGTCGGCGGCCCACGGGCCGGCCAGCTCCGGGCGTTCGCGGCGCAGCCGGATCAGCGCGCGGTACAGCTCCAGCGTCTCCCGGTGACCAGGCCGCTCGATCTCGGCCCAGTCCAGCCGGGACCGCTCGACGGTCGCCGGGTCCATCGGGTCGGGCACGTCGGACTCGCCCCAGCCGTGCCGCGCGAACTCGCGACGGCGGCCCGTGCGGACCGCCTCGGCCAGCTCCGGGTCCGGGAAGGAGGCGAAGAACTGCCACGGCGTGCTCGCCGCCCACTCCTCTCCCATGAACACCATCGGCGTGAACGGCGAACAGAACAGGATGGCCGCACCGCAGGCCAGCCGGCCCGGCGACACCGTGGCGGAGAGCCGGTCGCCGGTCGCCCGGTTGCCGATCTGGTCGTGGTTCTGCAGGTAGGCGAGGAAGCGGTGGCCCGGCACGGTCCGGGTGTCGACCGGCCGGCCGTGGGTCCGCTCGCGGAACGACGACCAGGTCCCGGCGTGGAAGAACACCTCGCGCAGGACGCGCTCGACGGCGTCGAGCGCGGCGAAGTCCGTGTAGTAGCCGGACTCCTCGCCGGTGAGCTTGACGTGCAACGCGTGGTGGAAGTCGTCCGACCACTGCGCGTGCAGGCCGTAGCCGCCGCGCTCGCGGGGCGTGACCAGCCGAGGGTCGTTGAGGTCGGATTCGGCGATCAGCGTCAGCGGCCGGTTCAGCGCCGCCGACAGCGCCTCGGTCTCGACGGCGAGCTGTTCGAGCAGGTGGACGGCCCGCCGGTCGAGCAGCGCGTGCACCGCGTCCAGCCGCAGCGCGTCGACGTGGAAGTCGCGGAACCAGCTCAGCGCGTTGTCCACGACGTACCGGCGGACCTCGTCCGAGCCGGCGCCGTCGAGGTTCAGCCCGGGACCCCAGTCGTTCTGCCCGGCGAAGTACGGCCCGAACCGGTCGAGGTAGGCGCCCGAGGGCCCGAGGTGGTTGTAGACGACGTCGAGCACCACGGCCAGGCCGCGCGCGTGGGCCGCGTCGACGAACCGCTTGAAGCCGTCCGGGCCGCCGTAGGGCTCGTGGACCGCGCCCCAGAGGACGCCGTCGTAGCCCCAGCCCGCGGTGCCGTCGAAGGAGTTGACCGGCAGCAGCTCGACGTGGGTGATGCCGAGGTCGACGAGGTGCTCGAGCCGGTCGATGGCCGCGTCGAAGGTGCCGCCCTCGGTGAACGTGCCGACGTGCAGCTCGTAGAGGACGGCGCCCGGGAGCTGACGGCCGTGCCACGCGTCGTCGGTCCACTCGAACTCGGCGTGGTCGTAGACGCGCGACTCCTGGTGGACGCCGTGGGGCTGCCACCGCGACCGCGGGTCCGGCAGGCGGTCGTCGGAATCGTCCAGGAGGAAGGCGTAGTTGACGCCCTCGGCCTCGGCGTGCCACCAGCCGCCGTCACCGGCGGTCATCTCGTGCACACCGGCGTCGACGCTCACCCGGACCCGGCGGGCCGCCGGGGCCCACACGCTGAACCTCATGCGTCTCCTCGCACCAGCAACGCCACGGGGTACCGCTCGAACAGGCCGGTCAGGTCGCCGGTCGCCTCGCGGCCGGTCAGGAC
The DNA here is from genome assembly GCF_036227105.1 of Amycolatopsis sp. NBC_01488. Taxonomy (NCBI): domain Bacteria; kingdom Bacillati; phylum Actinomycetota; class Actinomycetes; order Pseudonocardiales; family Pseudonocardiaceae; genus Amycolatopsis; species Amycolatopsis sp. NBC_01488. Next base: position 9,015,935 of record NZ_CP109434.1, read on the forward strand.
GTCGGTCCAGACGCCGGCCGGCAGCGGGAGCACGGTGTCACGCCAGCCGCCGCCCGCTTCGAGACCGACCGGAAGCCGCGTCACCGCGACGGCCAGGTCCGCGCTCCTGGTGAAAGCGAGGCAGTGCTCCGCGGCGACGCCTTCCGCTCGCAACGGCTGGTAGCCGTGGAAGAGCGCCGGGTGTTCGCGGCGCAGCCGCAGTGCCTTGTGGACGACGAGCAGCTTCGCCGCGCCCGACGCGTCGATCTCCGGCAGCTCGCCGTCGACGACCCGCGCCAGGATCTCCCGCCGCGCCACGTAGTCCACGGCCCGGCGGTTGTCCGGGTCGACCAGCGAGAAGTCCCACAGCTCGGTGCCCTGGTAGACGTCCGGGACGCCGGGTGCGGTCAGCTGCACCAGCTTCTGGCCGAGGGAGTTCGCGTAGCCGGGCTTTGCGATCCGGCCGACGAACGCCTCGATGTCCGACGCCAGCTCGGCGTCCCCCATGACGTCCTCGGGCCAGGCGGCGACGTCGGCCTCGAACGCCTCGTCGTGGCTGGTCCAGCTGGTCCGGAGCTTGGCCTCCTTGGCCGCCTTGTCGAGGTAGTCCCGCAGCCGGGCGGGCTCGATCGGCCAGGTCGCGACCAGCGTCTGCCAGGCCAGGAGGTTCAGCGACGGCTCGTCGATCCCGCGCCGCGCGGTCCAGCGGCGGACGGCGTCGGCGAACTCGCCCGGCACCTCCGCCAGCACGGCCATCCGCGCTCGGGTGTCCTCCGAGCGCTTGGTGTCGTGCGTGGTCAGCGTCGTCATCGAGGCGGGGTGCCCGGCTTCGCGCTCGGCCGCCAGGCGGTGGAACTCCTCGACGCCGAGGCCGAACCGGTCCGGGTTGCCGCCGACCTCGTTGAGCGCGGCGAAGCGCGTGTAGCGGTAGAACGTCGTGTCCTCGGTGCCCTTGGCCACGACCATGCCGGACGTCTGCTGGATCCGGGTGGCCAGCTCGCTTCGGGGGTTCTTGCGCACGTGGGCGTCGAGGATGAGCAGCGCGTCGGCGAGGTCGGGCCGGGCCCGGCGGGCGCCGTCGATCGCGGCCACCCAGTGGTCCTCGCCCTCGGGGAGGTAGGAGCGGTAGACGGGGAAGGCGACCATCGTCTCGGCCACGGCCTGCCGGGCCGCTTCCGGGTCGACGTCGGGCAGCAGCGCGGCGATCCGCCGGACCTCGGCGACCAGGATGTGGTCGGTGACCAGGCGCCGGGCCTCGGCCTCGACGCGGTGGTAGCCGGTCTTCACGCCCAGCTCGGTGGCCAGCGCGGTGAAGTCCGGCTCGGCGGCCGGGTCGACGAAGACGCCGGCGATCTCACGCAGCGCGTCGTAGCCGGTGGTGCCGTCGACCGGCCAGCTCTGCGGCAGCGGCTCGCCCGGGTGCAGGATCTTCTCGGCCACGATCCACGCGGTCGGCGCGTTCTCCCGCAGCCGGCGGAAGTAGCCGCCGGGGTCGGCAAGGCCGTCCGGATGGTCGACGCGCAGGCCGGTGACGTCGCCGTCGGCGACCCAGCGCAGCACCTCCCCGTGCGTCGCGGCGAACACCGTCGGGTCCTCGACGCGGACCGCGGCCAGGTTCGTGATGTCGAAGAACCGGCGGTAGGTCAGCTCCGCGTTGCCGCGCCGCCAGCCGATCAGCCGGTAGTGCTGGCGCTCGTGGACCTCTTGCGGCGTCCCGCTTTCCGTGCCGGGCGCGAGCGGGAAGCGGTGGTCGTAGTAGGCGAGCTCGTCACCCTCGACGGACAGCTCCGAGACGGCTCCGTCGTCGCCGAGCACCGGCAGCAGCAGCGGGCCCCGCTCCCAGTCGATGTCGAAGAACGACGCGTATTCGGAGCCGCGGCCGTGCTTGAGCACGTCCCACCACCACTTGTTCGCCTTCGGCACCTCGACCGACATGTGGTTCGGCACGATGTCGACCACGAAGCCGAGCCCGAGTTCCTTCAGCAGCGTGCTGAGCTCCTGCCGGGCCGACTCGCCGCCCAGCTCGGGCCGCGCGCGGGTCGGGTCGACGACGTCGTAGCCGTGCGTCGAGCCGGGCGTGGCGTCGAGCACCGGCGACGCGTAGAGCGCGCCGATGCCCAGGTCACGCAGGTAGCCGGCGATGCCCGCCGCGTCGCTGAAGGAGAAGTCCGGGCGCAGCTGCACCCGGTAGGTCGACTCCGGCACCGTCATGCGGGCTCCGTCCGCTGCAGCACGATCAGGGACCGGGCAGGCAGGGTGAGCTGGCCCCCGCCTTCGATGGGTTTCGCGTCGAGGGGCTCCACCTCGCCGGTCGCGGTGTCGACGACGACGGTCCAGGCCTCGCCGTAGCCGTTGCCCGGCAGCTTCGCGTCGATGTCCTCGTAGTGCGCGTTGAACGCGAGCAGGAACGAGTCGTCCTCGACGTGCATCCCGCGCTGGTCGAGGTCCGGGATCGCCTGGCCGTTGAGGAACACGACGACCGCCTTGCCGAAGCCGTCGTCCCAGTTCTGCTCGGTCATCTCTTCGCCGGCCGGGGTGAACCAGGCGATGTCGCCGAGCTTCTCGCCCTTGCCGACCGGGCCGCCCTGGAAGAACCGGCGGCGGCGGAACACCGGGTGCCGGTGCCGGAACGCGCCCAGCCCACCGGTGAACCGGACGAGGTCGGCGTGCTCGGTGGCCAGCGACCAGTCCATCCAGGACAGCTCGGAGTCCTGGCAGTACACGTTGTTGTTGCCCTGCTGGGTGCGGCTCATCTCGTCGCCGTGCAGGATCATCGGCACGCCCTGGGACAGCAGCATCGTGGCCAGCATGTTGCGCTGCTGGCGGGCGCGCAGGGCCAGCACCTCGGGGTCGTCGGTCTCGCCCTCGACCCCGCAGTTCCACGACCGGTTGTCGTCGGCGCCGTCGCGGCCGTCCTCGCCGTTGGCCTCGTTGTGCTTTTCGTTGTAGGACACCAGGTCCCGCAGCGTGAAGCCGTCGTGCGCGGTGACGAAGTTGATCGACGCGAACGGGCGGCGGCCGTCGTCCTGGTAGAGGTCCGACGAGCCGGTGATCCGCGACGCGAACTCGCCGAGCGTCGAGGGCTCGCCGCGCCAGAAGTCGCGGACGGTGTCGCGGAACTGCCCGTTCCACTCCGTCCACAGCGGCGGGAAGTTGCCGACCTGGTAGCCACCGGGACCGACGTCCCACGGCTCGGCGATCAGCTTCACCTGGCTGACGATCGGGTCCTGCTGCACCAGGTCGAAGAACGTGGACAGCCGGTCGACGTCGTAGAACTCGCGCGCCAGCGCCGAAGCGAGGTCGAAGCGGAAGCCGTCGACGTGCATCTCCGTCACCCAGTACCGCAGCGAGTCCATGATCAGCTGCAGGGTGTGCGGGTTGCGCACGTTGAGGGAGTTCCCGGTGCCGGTGTAGTCCATGTAGTACTCGGGCTCCCCCTCCACCAGCCGGTAGTAGGCCTCGTTGTCGATGCCCCGCATCGACAGCGTCGGCCCGAGGTGGTTGCCCTCGGCGGTGTGGTTGTAAACCACGTCGAGGATCACTTCGATGCCGGCCTCGTGGAAGGCCTTCACCATGCCCTTGAACTCCTGGACCTGGCCACCCTCGCCGGGCATCGCGGCGTAGGAGTCGTGCGGCGCGAAGTAGCCGATCGTGTTGTAGCCCCAGTAGTTCGTGAGGCCCTTCTCCTCCAGCCCGTGGTCGGAGACGAACTGGTGCACCGGCAGCAGCTCCACCGCCGTCACGCCGAGCTTCTGCAGGTGCTCGACGACGGCGGGATGCGCCAGGCCGGCGTACGTGCCCCGCAGCGCCTCGGGCACGAACGGGTGATTCACCGTCATGCCCTTGACGTGGGCTTCGTAGATGACCGTCTCGTTGTACGGCCGCTTCGGCTGGCGGTCGTTGCCCCAGTCGAAGAACGGGCTCGCCACCAGCGAGTACGGCACCCGGCCGGCGGAGTCGGCGTCGTTGCGCTCGTCCGGGTTGGCGAACTGGTAGCCGAAGAGCGATTCGTCCCACTTCACGCCGTGCGAGACGGCCTTCGCGTACGGGTCGATCAGCAGCTTGTTCGGGTTGCAGCGCAGGCCGCGGGCCGGGTCGTACGGGCCGTGCACCCGGAACCCGTAGCGCTGGCCGGGGCCGACGTTGAGCAGGTAGCCGTGGTGGACGAAGCCGTCCACCTCTTCGAGCGCGTACCGCGTCTCGTTGCCCTCGGCGTCGAACAGGCACAGTTCGACCCGCTCGGCCACCTCGGAGAAGAGGGCGAAGTTCGTCCCGACTCCGTCGTAGGTGGCGCCGAGCGGGTAGGGCGTTCCGGGCCAGGGCCGCACTGGGGTCTCCTCGAGCTGTTACAGGGTGTACGGGCGCGTCCGCGCTTGCGGACGTGCGTCACTGCGGGGGTCGTGCGCGGTGGGGTACCCGTTACCCGGGCAACGGACGCGCCGCCGCCAGTGGCGCCACCGCGGCGCGCACCCCCTTCGCGGTGAAGAAGCCGTCGACGCTGACGGGAAGGGGAATCCGCCAGTTAGGGTACTGGTCGACCGTCCCGGGCAGATTCGGCTGCCGCACCTGGCCCGTCACGTCCGCCGGCGACGTCAGCACCAGCCGCGACGCGGCCGAGGCCAGCAGCGTGTGCAGCGCGACGACCGGGTCGTCGGCCGGAATCCCTTCGCGCGCAAGGAGTTCGAACAAAGCTTCACGTTCGGCGGCGGCCGCTTCTTCCTCGGCTTCGACCCCGCGGTCCAGCAGTCCCAGCTCGGCCCGGACCCGGACGTGCTCGCCCGTCAGCCAGCCGGAGACCGTCGGCAGGTCGTGCGTGGAGATGCTGGCCATCGCCTCCGGGTCCCACCCGTCCGGGCGCGTGAACGGCTTGCCCGGCGCGTCCCAGTCGCGTTCGAACCACAGGACGGCGGAGCTGAGCATGCCGCGCTCGTGCATGGTCTCGGTGACGGTCTCCTCGACCGTGCCGAGGTCCTCCCCCACGACGACCGCGCCGGCCCGGTGCGCCTCGAGCGCGAGCACCCCGACCATCGCCTCGGCGTCGTAGTGGACGTACGTGCCCCGGTGCGCGGGCTCGCCCGGCGGGATCCACCACAGCCGCCAGAGCCCGGCGATGTGGTCGACGCGGATGCCGTCGGCGTAGCGCAGCACGCCCCGGATGACGTCCCGGAACGGCGCGTACCCGGCCTCGGCGAGCTTGTCCGGCCGCCACGGCGGCAGGTTCCAGTCCTGGCCCTGCTGGTTGAAGGCGTCCGGCGGCGCGCCGACCCGGACGTCGGCGGCGAAGACGTCCCGCACCGCCCAGGTGTCGGCTCCGCCGGGGTGCACGCCGACGGGCAGGTCGTGCACGATCCCGACGGTCATCCCGGCGGCGCGAGCGTCCTTGCGGGCCTTTTCCAGCTGCTCCCGGCAGAGGTGCTGCAGCCAGGCGTGGAAGCCGACGCGCTCTTTCAGTTCCTCACGGGCCTTCTCGACTTCGGGGCCGGCCGGGTCGCGCAAGGCCTCCGGCCAGTCCCGCCAGTCGGCGCCGTGCTGCTCGGCGAGGGCGCAGAACAGGGCGAAGTCCAGCAGGTCGCGGTCCTCGGGCGGCTCCTCGACGCGGTGCGGCCACAGCAGCTCGAGGGCGGCGCGCTTCGCCGTCCAGACCTTGTCGTAGTCGATGAGCTCGCCGTCGCGGTCCGGGATCAGCGACTCGACCGCCGCCCGCGTCGCCGCGTCGGCCTTCGCGAACGTCTCGGTGGCGGTGACGCGCAGGTAGATCGGGTTGGCGAAGCGACGGCTCGCGGGCGAGTACGGCGACCGCTCGACCGGGTGGGCCGGGCTGAAGGCCTGCACGGGGTTGACGAGCAGGACGCCCGCGTCGAGTTCCGAGGCCGAGCGGGCGGCGAAGGTGGCGAGGTCGGCGTAGTCGCCGATGCCCCAGGAACCGGCCGAGTGCAGGGCGTAGAGCTGCAGCATCCAGCCCCAGGCGGGCGGGACGTCCGGCAGCTTCGCGGGCACGACGGCGAGCACGACGTCCTGGCCGTCGGTGACCACCCGGTGCCAGCCGAGCGGCAGGTCCGCCGGCAGCGCGCCGGTCACCCGCCGGCGGCTGCCGTCCTCGAGGACGATCTCGGCGTCGCCGGGCAGAGGCCTGCTCGTGCCCTCCTTCAGGACGATCGTCGGCGGCAGTGCGGCCGGGATCTCCTGCGCGAGGGCTTCGGCGATCGCTTCGTCGCTGGTGGCGTCGACGCCGAACTGCCTCAGCACAGCGACGACGACGTCGTCTTCGACTTCGACCCATTCCTGGTCGGCGTTCTCGTACCGGGTGGCGACGCCGTGGCGGTCGGCGAGCTGGTGCAGGGCGCTGCGGGCGGGGATCTCGTCGGGCACGGGGACCAGCATTCCGGTGCTGGGCCGTTCCCGCCATCCGCGCGGGACCACGTCACCCCGGAGCCGATCTGCGCGAATCCCCGTGACCTTCTAACTTCTCCTCATGGGTGTGCGGAGAACCTTGAACGTGGACGACGTCCTGAAGCGCCAGGAGTCCGGGGAGCTCAAGCGGCGGCTGCGCGGACGCGACCTGGTCGGGTTCGGCGTCGGGATCATCATCGGCACCGGTATCTTCACGCTCGCGGGCGTCGAGGCGAAGACGCACGCCGGGCCCTCGGTGACGCTGTCGTTCGTGCTCGGCGCGGTCGTCGCGGGACTCGCGGCGCTCTGCTACGCCGAGCTCGCCTCCAGCGTCCCGACGGCCGGAAGCGCCTACACGTACGCCTTCGCCACGCTCGGTGAGGTGTTCGCCTGGATCATCGGCTGGGACCTGCTGCTGGAGTTCGCGCTCGGCGCCGCCGTCGTGTCACGCGGCTGGTCCGGCTACCTGGCCAACCTGCTCGGGCTGTCGCCGGCGTGGTTCGGCGAGGACGCGACGGTCAACGTCGGCGCCGTGCTGATCATCGCCGTGCTGACCGTGGTCGCCGTGCTGGGGATCAAGGAGTCGGCCTGGCTGACGAACCTGCTCGTCTGCGTGAAGGTCGCCGTCTGCGTGCTCGTGCTGGCCGTCGGCCTGTTCTTCGTCAAGGGCGCGAACCTGACGCCGTTCATCCCGCCCGCCCAGGCCCCCGCGAACGGCACGACGGTGCTGGAGCAGCCGATCGTGCAGGCCGCGCTCGGCCTGGAGCAGTCGGTCTACGGCATCGCCGGGATGATCACCGCCGCCGCCGTGGTCTTCTTCGCCTACACCGGCTTCGAAGCGCTCGCGAACCTCGGCGAGGAGACGCTCAACCCGCGCAAGGACCTCCGCGTCGGCATCCTCGGCGCGCTCGGCGTGTGCGCGCTGCTCTACATCGGCGTGTCGATCGTGCTGACCGGCATGATCCCGTTCACCGACATCGACACCGGCGCGCCGCTGGCCGACGCGTTCGACAAGGTCGGCCAGCACTGGGTCGGCGCGCTCATCTCGCTCGGCGCGGTGACCGGCCTGACGTCGGTGATGATGGTCGAACTGGTCACGATCGGCCGGATCGGTTTCGCCATGGGCCGCGACGGCCTGCTGCCGAAGGCGTTCGGCACCGCGCACCCGCGCTGGGGCACCCCGCACCGGATGACCATCGGCGGCGCCGCGCTGATCGCCGTGCTGGCCGCGTTCATCCCGATCTCCGAGCTGGCCGACATGGTGAGCATCGGCGCGCTGTCGGCGATGATCATCGTGGCCGTCGCGGTCCCGGTGCTGCGCCGCCGCCGTCCCGACCTGGACCGGCCGTTCAAGGTGCCGTTCTCGCCGGTGGTCCCCGTCCTGGCAGCGCTGGCGTGCCTGTACCTGATGCTCAACCTCAACGTGCTGACCTGGATCCGGTTCGCCGCGTGGCTGGTGGTCGGCCTGGTCATCTACTTCGCCTACGGCCGCCGCCACTCGCGGTTCGCGACCGAGGACGCCGAACCGGTCAGTCCCAGAAGGACGGAGTGAGGCCGGCGACGCGGGCCGCCTCGTGCGCCACCGCGATCCGGTCCGCGTCGACGACCACCAGCACCCCCAGCCCGGCGAGGGCCGCCGAGACCCACTCGACGGGCTGGTCGTGGATCCCGTTGTCCCCGAACGACGAATAAGTGTCCACAATGGACAACAAGGTGCCTTCGGCGCCGATGCGGATGCCCGCCACGAGCACGAAGTGGCCGCCGGGCGGGCGCCACCGCGACGTCCACAGTGGCGGGACGCCGGTGTCGAGGTAGTCGAGCAGCGCGCGTTCCGGCGTGTCGTGGGCACCGAGCTCGGCGCCGTCGATCCGGGCGATCACCGCGACGCGCGGGAGGTCCCAGAGGCCGGCCAGCAGGTCGAAGAGCGTCTCGGTGGTCCACTCCCCCGTCACCGGCACCGCCGCGAGGGTGCCGCCCGAGAGCGAGCCGAGCGCCGCCGCCAGCCCGGAAACCCGCGTCCCCGCCGCGGCCGGGTCGTCGACCAGCGGCACCGGCAGCCGGAACTCCGGCCGGCCCGCCTCGCCCGGCGGCCGCACGACCGGCCCGCGGACGGTGCCCGCGGCCACCGCGACGGCGTCCTGGTCGAGCACGTCGAGCCCGGCCGCGCGCAGGGCCGCGAGCCCGCAGAACGCCGCGGCCAGCCCGTCCTTCTGGGGCAGCTCCGCCTGGGCCACCGCGGCCAGCCGGGCCCCGCCCGGCAGCCAGCGCACCCCGGACAGGTCGAGCTGCCCGCCGTCGATCCCCGAAGACATCGGTCCCCTCAGTAGCGCCACAGGTGGGCGGCGACGATCTCGTCGGCCGTGCGGTCGGCCGCCCACGCCGCGTCGGACGCCCGGACCGCGCGGAAGGCGCCCAGCAGGTCGTCCCCGAGCACCCCGGCGACGCGCGGTGAAGCGATGAGGGCGGCGTCCTGTCCGGCGGTGTCCGCGGGCAGCCGGTGCACCCCGCGCGTCTCGCGTTCGCCGTCGGTCCAGCCGCCCGGATCCTCGGCGATCGGCTCGGGCAGCGCGGCGGCGTCTTCGATCCCGGCCATCCCGGCGGCCAGCACCACGGCCAGGGCGAGGTAGGGGTTGGCGGACGCGTCGGACGTCTTGAGCTCGACGTTCGCGTGGTCGGCGCCCAGCAGCGGCGAACCCGGGACGTACCGAAGCGGCGCTTCGCGATTCTCGACGCCCCAGAACGCGTACGCGCCCGCGAAGAAGCCGGGGCGCAGGCGCAGGGTCGACGGGACGCTCGGCGCGGTGATCGCGGTGAGCGCCGGCAGGTCGCGCAGCAGGCCGGCGAGGTAGGCGGCGCCGTCGCCGTCGGGCCGCCCGTCGCCGTCCAGCAGGTTGCGCCCCTTCCGGCGGACGGAGGTGTGCAGGTGCCAGCCGTTGCCGGCCGCGCCGAGCCCGATCAGCGGCGCGAAGCTGACGACGAGGCCGTGCGCGTGCGCGGCGGCGTGGATGGTCTGGCGGGCCAGCAGCTGGTCGTCGGCGGCGGCGACCGGATCGGTGGCGGCCAGCGACAGCTCGAGCTGCGCGACGCCGTACTCGGCGTGCAGCTGGCCGATCCGCAGGCCGTTGGCGGCGAAGTCGCGCAGGAGAGCGGCGACGAAGTCGTCGAGGCCGACGAGGGCGTGCGGGCTGTAGGCCGGCCCGGGATGCCCGGGCGAGCTGACGACGTCGGTGCTGCCCGCCGGGGCGACGGCGAACTCGATCTCGTAGCCGGCCCGGAACTCCAGCCCGCGCCGCGCAGCCTCGGCGACCTGCGCTTCGAGGACGGCACGCTGGCAGTAGGGCCAGGGCTCGCCGCTCTGCGTGAGCTGCCGGACGGGCGCCCAGGCGAGCGCGGGCTGCCCGGCGAGCCGCCGCAGCCGCTCGACGACGGGCACGAGCCGGATGTCCCCGGACGGCGTGGCGAGGCCGGCGTGCCCGTAGGTGATGGCGTCGTGGCTGTCGAAGACGGCGAAGAGCGAGGTGGCCCCGACCCCCCGCGTGGCGGCATCGGCGAGCCCGCCGACGGGCACGATGCGCGAGCGCGGGATGCCGTTGTTGTCCGCCCAGGCGAGGTGCACACCCCCCACTCCGGCCGCGGCGAAGTCCTTCGCCGCCGCCGACGCCGCCTTGGTCATGGCCACCCGCCTCCTGCCGCCCGGCCCAGTATCCCGGTCGGGCGTGATGGAGGCCATCACGATCCGGCCCCGCCCGGCGCCCCGGCCGCAGAGGCGCCCCGGCCGCAGGAGGGCCCTGCGAGCAGCCGACCCGGCCACGAGCACGCCCCGCCCTTCCCTGGGGGGGCGGCCCCGCTTCCAGCGTATCGGCGGCCCCCGACGAAAAGTCCGGAACGGCAGTGGTCGGGGGCTGGTTGTCCACATCACGGGCAGGCTGTGGGCAACCGGCTCGGCCAGGGCCGCCGCAGTCTGGGCTCGAGGCCGCCAGCTGCACCACGGCCGAGCCGAGCGGAACCCTCAGCTTGGCGGCTCCGGCACCGACCGCGCCCGCCGGCTGCGGCGGGTTCGACCGCCCCAACCAACCTGCACACCCCTAAACCGTCGATCTCGCCACTCCGGCACCGACCGCGCCCGCCGGCCACGGCGGGCTCAGTCCGGTCCCGGCACCGGCCGAACCCGCCACCGACCGACCCCACCACCCACGGCGGCGGCGTCAGCCCAACCCCACACCGACCGAACCCGGCAGACCTCAGCTCGGCGGTTCCGGCACCGGCCGCCCGACCTCGTCCCGGCTCCGCAACGCAACCCCGCCGACCACCGCCAGCGTCCCCAACGCCTCCACCAGCGACGGCACCTGCCCCAGCACCACGAACCCCATCACCCCCGCCGTGACCGGCAGCAACGCCAGCAGCACCGCGAACCGGGCCTGCCCCACCCTCCGCAGCACGACCTGATCGAGCGCATAAGGCACCACCGTCGACAGCACCCCGACCCCCACCCCGAGCAGCAGCATCCGTGGCGAAGACCACACCTCGCCGATTCCGAAGGCCAGCGGGGACAGCGCCACCGTCGCCGCCGCGAAGCCGATCGCCAGGCTGTCGATACCCGATCCCTCGGCCGAGGCCACGCGCTTGCCCAGCAGGATGTAGCCCGCCCAGGCCGCCGCCGCGGCCAGGGCGAACACCACACCCGACACCGAACCCGCGAGCTGGACGTCCGCGATCGCCGCCACGCCGCACGCCACCAGGACCACCGCCAGCACGTCCCGCAGCGTCCGGGACCCCAGCGCGGCCACCAGGACCGGGCCGGCGAACTCCATCGCCACCACCGTCCCCAGCGGGAGGCGGGCGATCGCTTCGTAGAAGAGCACGTTCATGCCCGCCGTCACGACGCCGAAGACGATCGCCAGCAGCAGCCGGCGGCCCCGCCACGCGGCCCGCGGCGGGCGCCGCCAGGCCAGGAGCACCACCGCCGCGCCGAGGCAGCGCAGCCACGCCACCCCGGCGGGCGTCGCGTGGCCGAAAAGATCGACTGCGACGGCCGCTCCGGCGTACATGGAAATTCCGCTGAGAACGAACAAGAGCGGCGCGGGTACCGCGGAATCCCGTCGGGGCGTAGTCACCGTGCTCACCTTCCCATGGTGCCTGACCACGGAAAACGTAACTCTCCGGGTATTCGTCTCCTGCATTGCGGGACGCGGCTACGACATCCGGGGTAAATCGGCGTGACTCAGGTCCCACCGGCGCGGGAACACTTGCGGGCCGCGAAACGTCTGGAAGAGTGGAAGCACGAACACCGCGGAGCCGGAGGCGATCGCCGCCACCGGGTCAGTCCCGAAGTGGGCGTAGCTGGATCGATGGCACCGGGCAACCGGTGCCGGGACGGAGGGAGACCCCCATGACAACGCCGACGCTCACCCGCCCCGAACTGACCGCCGCCGACCGCTGTGACCGGTGCGGGGCCGCAGCTCAGGTACGCGCCGTCCTCAAGGGCGGCGAGCTTCTCTTCTGCGGGCACCACGCCCGCGAGCACGAGGCCAAGCTCAAGGAACTGTCCGCCGACATCCAGCGGTAACAACCCAGAACACGCGAAGGCGGCCAGTGCGCACAGGCACTGGCCGCCTTCGCATTTTCTGCAACTTGCAAAGTGCTCGAACCCCCACCCGGCGAATGTCACGCTCCGGCCGCGGAATGCCGTGATTGCGGTCACGTAATCGGACAAGAAATCAGACAGAATCCAGCACGACTTCGAACGCCACTTCGGCCGCGCCCAGCAGCTTCACGTCGGCCCCCAGCGCCGAGCTGATGATCCGGGTGCCGCCGACCGCCCGGCTCACCAGGCTGCGCCGGCGGACCTCCGAGCCGACGTGCCGCAGCACCGCCTCCGGCAGCACCGTCAGCAGGTCGCCGAGGATCACCAGCTGCGGGCCGAGCAGGTTGACGACGTTGATCAGCCCCAGCGTCAGCCATTCGGCGAACTCCGCGAGCCGCGTCAGCGCCGCCTCCGGGTCCCGCCCCAGCTCGCGCAGCTCGAACAGGATCGCCCCGCGCGGGGTGTCCTCCGGCAGGCCGAGCGCGCGGCACAGCGCCGCCTCGCCGACCTCGGTCTCCCAGCAGCCGCTGCTGCCGCAGTAGCAGGCGCGCCCGTCCGGGCGGATCACCATGTGCCCGATCTCGCCGACGTACCCCGCGCCGCCGCGCAGCGCCGAGCCTTCGGAGATGACGCCGCCGCCGACCCCGACGTCCGCCGAGATGTACACCACGTCGGACGCGCCGCGGGCCGCCCCGCGCAGGTGCTCGGCGACCGCACCGAACTCGGCGTCGTTGCCGACCAGGATCGGGATCTGCAGCACCCCGCCGAGCCGTTCGCCGAGCGCGACGTCGGTCCAGCGCAGGTTCGGGGCCTCGTGCACGTACCCGTCGGCCCGCCGGATGACGCCGGGCACCGACACCCCGGCCGCCACCGGGGTCACGTCGAGGTCGCCGGCCAGGATGGCCGTCGACTCGATGACGTGCGTGATGACCTCGTCGGGCTGGCCCATCCGGCCCCGCAGGTTCCAGCTGTTGCGGCCCAGGATCTGGCCGCCCAGCCCGACCAGCGCGATCGCGACGTGCTCGACCTGCAGGTCGACCGCGAGCACGACCGCCGCGTGCGGCTGGGGCAGGACCAGGAGCGAGGGGCGGCCCGCCCCTCGTCCCGGCCTCGGCACCTTCTCCTCGACGACGCCGGCTTCGGCGAGCCCGTCGACGAGGGTCTTGATCGTGCTCCGGTTGAGCCCCAGCTCGGCGGCCAGGGTCGCCCGGGTGCTCGGCCCGCCGACGTGCAGCAGGCGGAGCAGGGTCGTGCGGTTGTGCCGGCGCACCTCGTCCGGTCGCGCGACGGGTGAGCTGGACACGGGCTTGATCATCCCATGCTGGTTCAGCGAGTCGACGCAGCCGCGCGGCGCCGGGACAGCGCGTCGACCGTGGCGGCGAGGAGCAGGACCAGACCGGTGACGATGTTGACCACCGCAGCCGGCTGCTTGAGCAGGCCCAGGCCGTTGATGACCACGGCGATCACCAGGCCGCCGACGACGGCGTCGGAGACCCGGCCCTTGCCGCCGAACAGCGACGTGCCGCCGATGACGGCCGAACCCACCGCGAACAGCAGCGTGTTGAGGCCACCGGACTGCGGGCTGACCGAACCGACCTTCGACGCGGCGACGATGCCGCCGATGGCCGCGACCGCCGAGCCGATGACGAACACGCTCGCGCGGATCTTCGGCACGTCGATGCCGGCGCGGCGCGCGGCTTCCTTGTTGCCGCCGACCGCGTAGACGAACCGGCCGTACCGGGTCCGGTTGAGCACGTAGGTCCCGGCCACCAGCAGCACCAGCATGATCGGGATGACGTACGGGACGCCCTCGATCGTGACGACGGTCTTGTTCGGCGAGCGGTTGAACGTCAGCAGCCAGGTGCCGACCGCGGACAGCACGACGAGCGCGCCGACCTTGATCATCACCAGCGCCGTCGGCTGCACGACCAGGCCGCGCTGGAGCCGCCGGAAGTGGCTGAGCAACGTGACCAGCGCGAAGCCGCCCGCGGCGACGAGGAAGAAGATCCAGCTGCCCAGGACGTTCAGGTTGCCGTTGGCGATCTTGTACAGCACGTCCGAGTTGGTGATGCCGATCGTGCCGCCTTCACCGATGAACTGCAGCAGGACGCCCTGCCACACGATGAACAGCGCCAGCGTCACCACGAAGGACGGCATGCCGATCTTCGACACCAGGAAGCCGGTGATGCAGCCGATCGCGGTGCCGACGCAGATCGCCAGCAGGATCTCCAGCCAGGCGTTGGCGGGGACACCGATCGCGACGATCAGCAAGCCGACCAGCGACAACGCGGCGCCGGCCCAGATCCGCTGGTACGCCGACAGCAGCATGGCCGCGGCGAGGACCGCGATGAACGTGATGAAGACGCCGGAGCCCATGGAGCCCAGCAGGTTCCCGGCGTGCACGTAGTGCAGGGCCATCACCGACGCGGCGGTGCCCGAGGCGACACCGGCCGCGAGGTCGATTTCGCCGAGCAGCAGCACGAAGACGATGCCCATCGCGATGATGATCACGCCGGCGCCCTGCGGGAAGACGTTGGCGATGTTGGCGAGGGTGAGGAAGTTGTCCGACAGCGCGCTGAACAGGATGACGAGCACGAGCAGGCCGAACAGCGACGGCAGCGCGCCGAGCTCGCCGGCCCGCAGGCGGGCGAAGTAGTCGCGGACCGCTTCGCCGGTTGACATCGATGTCGTGTCGATCCCGAAGTCGGTGATCGCCGCGGTGGCGGTCTGGGTCTGCGCGAGCGCTTCGGCGGGGCTGCCGACCTCGTGCTTGGCGGGAGTTTCAGTCATTTCCGGATCTTTCTTCGCGCTCACAGGACGACGGCTTCGGGCCGGGCCAGGCCAAGGTCACCGGAGCGACCCGCGGTGATCAGCTCCACGACCTGGCCGTGGCTGACGTCCTTGGTGTGCACCTCGGCGACGAGCCGGCCGAGGTACAGCACGGCGATGCGGTCGGCGACCTCGAACACGTCGGCCATGTTGTGGCTGATCAGCACGACGCCCAGGCCCTGTTCGGCGAGCCTGCGGACGAGGTCGAGCACCTGACGGGTCTGCGCGACACCGAGGGCGGCGGTCGGTTCGTCGAGGACGACGACCTTGCTGTTCCACAGCACCGACTTCGCGATGGCGACCGTCTGCCGCTGACCACCGGACAGCGAGGAGACCGGGGTGCGCACGGACTTGACCGTGCGGACCGAGAGCGAGGCCAGCGTTTCGCGGGCGGCCTTCTCCATGCTGGCCTCGTCCAGCTTCCACGAGCTGCCGCGCTCGCGGCCGAGGAACATGTTCTGGACGATGTCGAGGTTGTCGGCAAGCGCCAGGTCCTGGTAGACGACCTCGATCCCGAGGTCGGCCGCGTCCTTCGGACCGCGGATGTGGGCGTCCTGACCGTTGAACCGCACGGCCCCCGAGTCGTACGGGTGGATGCCGGCGATGCACTTGACGAGGGTCGACTTGCCGGCGCCGTTGTCGCCGACCAGGGCGGTCACTTCGCCCGCACGCACGTCGAAGTCCACGTCGTGGAGGACGTGGACGGGGCCGAAGCTCTTGTTCAGGCCCTTGATCTCGAGAATGGGCTCACTCATGGATGGCATTTCTCCGAATTTGTCATGCCCCTGTGCCGCCGCGCTTGGGGGAGTGGGGACCGGGCCGGGACGCGCCGTCGGGGTGCGCGTCCCGGCCCGGCTGTTCATGGGTGGTGCGGGCGGCTCAGGAGATGCCGAGCGAGCTGCACTTGGCGGCGAGGTCGCCACCGCAGATCTCGGCAGCCTTCACGTAGCCCTGGGTCACGACGGTCTTGATGTCCTTCGCCAGGATCGTCGTCGGCGTGAGCAGCACGGACTTGATGTCCCGGTTGTTCTTCGGGTCGTGCAGCTTGCCCGTCGCGATGGCGTCCGCGCCGGCGGTGTCGCCCTTGGCGAGGGCGGCGGCCAGCTTGGCGGTGGACTCGGCTTCTTCCTTGATCGGCTTGAAGACCGTCATGTACTGGTCGCCGCGCATGACCGCCATCAGGCCGTCGGCGGTGGCGTCCTGGCCGGTGACCGGGACCTTCCCGTTGAGGCCGTTCTTCTTGAGGATGGTGATGACCGCGCCGGCCAGGCCGTCGTTCGCCGCGACGACGCCGTCGACCTTGCCGCCGTTGGCGGTGAAGATCTGCTCGAACGTCGTGCCGCCGAGCTGGTTGTCCCAGTCGTTGATCGGCTGCTTCTGGATGCGCTTCAGCGTGCCCGCCGAGAACAGCGGCTCGAGGACGGAGTCCTGGCCCTTGGTGAACAGCGTGGCGTTGTTGTCGGTCGGGGCGCCCTCGATCTGGACGACGCCCGCGCCCGGCTTGCTCTTCAGCGCGTCCGCCATGGCCTGGCCCTGCAGCTGGCCGACCTTCTCGTTGTCGAACGACACGTAGTAGTCGGCGGACCCGCCGAGGCTCGGCCGGTCGTAGTCGATGACCGGGATGCCGGCGGTCTTGGCCTTGGCCTCGACGGCGGCACCGACGGCGGGGTCGCCCGGGGCGATGACCAGGACCTTGACGCCGGAGCTGATGAAGCCGTCGGCCAGGGTCGAGAACTTCTGGTTGTCACCCTGGGCGTTCTGTACGTCGACCTCGAAGCCCTGTGCCGTCAGCGCGGCCTGCAGCATCGGCTTGTCGAACGCCTCCCAGCGGGCCGACGTGGCGGTCTCCGGCAGGATGACACCGACCTTGCCGCTGGCGCCGCCGGCGGCCGGCGCGGAGGAGGAAGCGGAGCTGCTCCCCGTGCCCCCGCTGTTTGAACTGTTGGCACCGCAAGCGGTCAGCACCAGGCCGGTGCTCACCGTGGCGGCGAGGAGGGTAAGGGTTCTGCTGCGCATCCTCGTTCCTTCCGGATCCAAGCATTGGTGACGAGTGGGCCGTCGACGTCGTCTCGGGCCCTGCGAGGCGGCGATCCGGAGGGTCCCGGCGCACCGACGCGCATATGTTGTGGGCGACAACATATGCCGCTGAGCGGCTGCGGGGAAGATAGCTGGATCGATTAAATGACACCAATTGGACACGGTTCGGCAACACAGGCTGAGCGTCGCCCGGAAAGAGTAGATCCGCTGACGATGTGATCGCCAGCACTCACCGTGTGTTACATCCAGGTTTCGTGCCGAGGTGAAGATACTCCGACGGTGTACACCGAGCGCGATCCGCCGCGAAGTGGTGGTGAACCCACGGCAAACCCGCGAAACTGGTCGCCGACTTGCGAACTTCGGCTCGGAACGTGCCCGAAGCGCCACCGGCCGGGGGACGCGCGGGCAGGCGAAGGCCGACCGATCGGGCACGCAACGTCACAGAGGTGTGGAAGGTCCGGCGCGGCCTCGGTGGAACGGACGGTGACGAGTGGGTTCAGCCTCCTGGGCGACACCGGCGGGGTGAGCCGGCGTCCGGCGGGGGAAGCCGCGCGTCACCAGGTCCGCAGTGTGACGATCCGTTCCTCGAGCTGCTCGACGGTCGCCATGGCCGTCACCGGGCCACCACAAACTCGCCTCAGCTCGTTGTGGATCGCGCCGTGCGGCTTCTTCGTGCGGTGGTGGTACATGCCGACCAGCGCGTTCAGCTCCTTGCGCAGCGCGCCGAGCCGCTCGCTGACCGATTGGGGACGAGCCTGCGGTGCCGGCTCCTCCTTCGCGGGCTTGCGGCGCTTCTCGTCCGCGACCTGCTCTTCCTGCCGCTTCCGCAGCAGCGCGCGGACCTGGTCGGGCTCAAGCAGGCCTGGGAGGCCGAGATACTCCTGCTCTTCGTCCGAGCCCGAAAACACCGCCGTGCCGAAGGAGTTGCCGTCGTAGATGACCTGGTCGAGCTCGGCCGAGGCGCCCAGGGACGTGAACGCCTTCTCCTCCTCGCCCGGCTCGTCCTCGGTGCGGTTGGCCTGGGCCAGGAGCTCGTCCTCCCAGCCCTCCTTCTCGCGGTGCGGCTTGCCGAGCACGTGGTCGCGCTGCGCCTCCAGCTCGCTGGCCAGCTCCAGCAGCACCGGCACCGACGGCAGGAACACGCTCGCCGTCTCGCCCTTCTTCCGTGCCCGCACGTACCGGCCGATCGCCTGGGCGAAGAACAGCGGCGTCGACGCGCTCGTCGCGTACACGCCCACGCCGAGGCGCGGGACGTCGACGCCTTCGGAGACCATGCGGACCGCCACGATCCAGCGTTCCTTGGTCTCGGAGAACTCCTTGATCCGGCCCGAGGCCTTCGGGTCGTCCGAGAGCACCAGCGTCGGCGTCTCGCCCGAGATGCGCTCCAGGATCTTCGCGTACGCCCGCGCCGACTCCTGGTCGGTGGCGATCACCAGGCCGCCCGCGTCCGGCACGTGCTGGCGCACCTGGGACAACCGCGTGTCGGCCGCTTGCAGCACCGCCGGGATCCACTCGCCCGCCGGGTCGAGTGCCGTGCGCCACGCCCGGGCGTTCTGCTCCGCCGTCAGCGGCTCGCCGAGCCGCGCGGTGAACTCCTCCCCCGCGCTCGTGCGCCAGGAGGCCTCGCCCGAGTACGCCAGGAAGACGACCGGCCGGACCACGCCGTCGGCCAGCGCGTCCGCGTAGCCGTACGAGTGGTCGGCCTTGCTGCGCTGGAACCCGCCCGCGTCGGGCTCGTAGGTGACGAACGGGATGGCCGAGTCGTCGGACCGGAACGGGGTCCCGGTCAGTGACAGCCGCCGGACGGCCGGGGTGAACGCCTCGCGGATCGCGTCGCCCCAGGACTTCGCGTCGCCGCCGTGGTGGATCTCGTCGAGGATCACCAGCGTCTTGCGGTTCTCGGTGCGCACCCGGTGCAGCGTCGGGTGCGCCGCGACCTGCGCGTACGTCACCGCGACGCCGTTGTAGTCCGACGAGGTGACGCCGGTGGTGTTGCGGAAGTTCGAGTCGATCTGGATCCCGGCCGCGGCGGCCGACGCGGCCCACTGGTGCTTGAGGTGCTCGGTCGGGGTCACGATGGTGACCGCCTCGATCGTGCGGTCGCTCAGCAGCTCCGCGGCGATCCGCAGGCCGAACACCGTCTTGCCGGCTCCCGGCGTCGCCACCGCGAGGAAGTCCTTCGGCTTCGACGTCAGGTACTTCGTCAGCGCCCGCCGCTGCCACGCCCGCAGCGGGCGCGCGGTCGAGTCCTTCTCCGCGGGAGGCGCCCCGAGCTGCGTCTCCGTCATCGCCGGTCCTCCCCCTCGCTCACCTGCTCAAGTGCTGTGACGTGCGAAAACCCTCACTGTGGTACCGACTTCGGCTGTGACAACCGGGCTGGCGACTGCGGTGAGGGCACTGGAGCGAGTCTACCGGCCGGGTCCGACAGTTCCCGGCACCGGCACGGGTGATGTCCCCCGACACGCCCGGGTGCGGACCGGGTGACGAGCCAAATCAGCACGGATGGACCATGCTGGACACGTCATGGGTGAGGTGCAGCCGTCCGGTGCGACGAAGGTGGCCCGCAAGGGGCCCTGGCGCCTCCTCACGCGCACGCTCGCGAAGGCCTGGGAAGGCAACATCTTCTCCGAGGCCGCCGAAGCGGCCTTCTGGCAGACGCTGTCGCTGCCGCCGCTGCTGCTGGGGCTGCTCGGCAGCCTGGGCTTCGTCGGCGAGTGGTTCGGCCAGGACGTGGTCGCCGCGGTGCACGACCGGATCATCGGCTTCTGCCGGACCGTCTTCAGCCAGAACGCCGTCCACGACATCATCGAGCCGACCGTGAACAGCATCCTCACCGTCGGCAAGGGCGAGATCGTCTCGATCGGCTTCCTGATCTCGCTGTGGGCCGGGTCGTCGGCGATGTCGTCGTTCGTGGACGCCATCACCGTCGCGCACGACCAGTACGGCGTCCGCAACGACGTCTGGCAGCGGATCTTCGCGCTCCTGCTGTACCTGTGCGGCCTGGTCATCCTGGTGGTCGGGCTGCCGCTGCTGGCGATCGGCCCGGACCTGCTGCCCGAGTTCTTCCCGGGTGCCTGGCGCCCGACCGTGACGGCGTGGGTGAGCGCGCTGTACTTCCCCACCCTCGGCGTGATGATCACGCTCGCGCTGACCACGCTGTACAAGCTCGCCCTGCCGCGGAAGCTGCCGTGGCACCGCGGGCTGCCCGGCGCGGTCCTCGCGATGGTCGTGTTCCTGCTCTCCTCGGTCGGCCTGCGGGTCTACCTGAACTGGATCACCAAGACCGGCTACACCTACGGCGCGCTCGCCGCGCCGATCGCGTTCCTGCTGCTGATGTTCTTCATCGGGCTGGCCGTGGTCGGCGGCGCGTACTTCAACAGCGCGATCCAGGAGCTGTGGCCGGCGAAGGCGACCCGGCGCCAGCGGCGCAAGTGGCGCCGGCTGGAGATGGAACGCGCCTCCGAGCGGTTGCGCACCGAAGAGGGCCGCAAGCTGTGGGAGCGCACGACCACGCCGCTGCGGCGCCCGCGTGCCGAAGACATCCCCGCCGTCTCCCCGAACGGCGACGGCGCGGCACCGTCCGATGAGGACGGATCGTCACCGAGCGCGCCGGACCCGGCACCCAGCGCTGCTCAGGGTCGGGTCTCCTCCCAGGGGACGACCCGGAATCCACCCCCAGACTGAGTCGCTCCTCAGGTCGGACGTGGCACGCTTCCCCCGTCACTGACGCAGGCGTCGGTCGCCGCGTCATTCCCGAGGGGGTTCCAAGCAATGTCCGTGCTGGCCAGATTGAGCCTGCGCAACCGAAGCCTGATCGGCCTGCTCGCGCTCGTGATCGTCGGCTTCGGCGCGTTCGCGCTGCCGCAGATCAAGCAGCAGCTGTTCCCGTCGCTGCAGTTCCCGCAGGCCCAGATCGTCACCCAGTACCCGGGCGCGTCGCCCGACGCGGTCGACCGGCAGGTCAGCGAGCCCCTCGAAGGCGCGCTGCAGGGGCTGAAGGGCCTGAAGGAGGTCGACTCGACGTCGTCGGACGGCGTTTCGCGCGTCGTCACGCAGTTCGCGTTCGGCACCGACCTCGACGCGGCGGTTTCGCAGATCCAGCAGGCGGTGAACCAGGTCCGGCCGCGGCTGCCGCAGAACTCCGACCCCGCCGTCTCCGCGGGCAGCACCGACGACCTGCCGGTGGTGCTGGTCGCCGCGGGCACCACGGGGGACCCGCAGCAGCTCGCGCCCGCGCTGACCGACGAGGTCGCGCCGGAGCTGCGGAAGATCGAGGGCGTCCGCACGGTGACGGTCACCGGCGTGCAGCAGCCGCGTGTCACGATCACCCTGGACTACGCGAAGCTGGCCGCGGCCGGCGTCGACCCGGCGTCCATCGCGACCACGGTGCAGACCGCCGGCGCCGCGGTTCCCGCCGGCACGCTGACCGAAGGCGGCAAGACGCTGTCCGTCCAGGTCGGCGGCGGACAGACCACTGTGGACACTCTGCGCAACCTGTACCTCACGCCGAGCGCTTCTCGTCCGGGTGCCGCGCCGCACGGACCGGTGAAGCTGGGTGACGTCGCCGACGTCCAGACCGGCTTCGCGCCGCCGACGTCGATCACGCGCACCAACGGCAAGCCGAGCCTCGGCCTCTCGATCACCATGGTGGACAACGGGAACGCCGTCGCGATCTCCGACGCCGTCCGCGCCAAGCTGCCGGATCTGGCGAAGAAGACCGGCTCCGAGATGAGCGTCGTGTTCGACCAGGGCACGCCGGTGAAGGACGCGATCAGCGGCCTGACCACCGAAGGCCTGCTGGGCCTGGCGTTCGCCGTCGTCGTCATCCTGCTGTTCCTGCTGTCGGTGCGCTCGACGCTGGTGACCGCGGTGTCGATCCCGCTGTCGGTGGTGGTCGCGCTGATCGCGCTGTGGACCGGCGACCTGTCGCTCAACCTGCTCACCCTCGGCGCGCTGACCATCGCGATCGGCCGGGTGGTCGACGACTCGATCGTCGTGCTGGAGAACATCAAGCGGCACCTGGGTTACGGCGAGGAGAAGCACCGGGCAGTGCTCGACGGCGTCCGCGAGGTGGCCGGCGCGGTGACGTCGTCCACGCTGACGACCGTCGCAGTGTTCCTGCCGATCGCGTTCGTCGGCGGGTTCGTCGGCGAACTGTTCTCGCCGTTCGCGATCACCGTGACCGTCGCGCTGCTGGCGTCGCTGCTCGTGTCGCTGACCGTGGTTCCCGTGCTGGCGTACTGGTTCCTGAAGCCGCCCACGGTCCCGGCGGACGCCATCGAGGCCGAGCGCGCCCGCGAAGCCGCCGTGGAGAAGGAGCGCCGGTCGTTCCTGCAGCGGGCCTACCTGCCGGTGATCCGGTTCGCGACCCGGCGGCGGCTGACCGTCGTCCTGCTGGCGCTGCTGATCTTCGCCGGCACGGTCGGGCTCGCGACGCGCCTGAACACGAACTTCCTCGACCAGTCCGGCGGCACCACGCTGAACATGACGCAGAAGCTGCCCGCGGGTACCAGCGTCGAGGCCAAGGAGAAGGCCGCCACGGCGGTCGAGCAGGCGCTGGCCGCCGAGCAGTCCGTGCGGACCTACCAGGTCAGCGTCGGCGGGGGCGGCGCGTTCGGCTTCGGCGGCGGGACGAACACGAGCATCTCCGTCACCGTCGCGAAGGACACCGATCTCGACGCGCTGTCGAACCGGCTGCGCTCGAAGCTGACGTCACGGCCCGAGCTGGGCGAGATCAAGATCGGCGCGGACGCGTCCGGGTTCAACTCCGACCAGGTCTCGGTGACGGTGACCGCGCCGTCGGAGGCCGCGCTGAAGCCGGCGTCCGACCAGGTCGTCCAGGCGCTGGGCGGGGTGTCCGGGCTGACCGAGGTGACCAGCGACCTGGCCGTCGGCTCGCCGCGGGTGCAGGTCGAGGTGGACGACGCCGCGGCCGCCGCGCACGGGCTGTCGGCGAGCACCATCGGCCAGGTCGCCAACCAGGCGATCGCCGGGCGCACGGTGACGCAGCTGCCGGTCGACGGCCAGCGCACCGACGTCGTGCTGCGCGCCGGCACCGCGCCGGCGACGGTCGACCAGGTGAAGGGCCTGCCGATCCCGGGTCCGGCGGGCGTCGTCCGGCTCGACGAGGTGGCGAAGGTGTCCACTGTGGACGGACCGGCGTCGGTGCACCGCACCGGCGGCGACCTGAGCACCACGGTGACCGCCAAGAACACCGGCGACAACCTGAGCAAGACGACCGCGGACATCAAGTCCAAGCTGGACGGCCTGACGTTCGCCGGCGGCGCGTCGTACTCGCTCGGCGGCGTGAGCCAGGACCAGCAGGAGGCGTTCTCGAACCTGTTCCTGGCGCTGCTGGCCGCGATCGCGATCGTGTTCCTGATCATGGTGGCGACGTTCCGCAGCCTGATCCAGCCGCTGATCCTGCTGGTGTCGATCCCGTTCGCGGCGACCGGCGCGATCGGGCTGCTGCTGGCCACCGGCACCGCGCTGGGCCTGCCCGCGCTGATCGGCATGCTGATGCTCGTCGGCATCGTGGTGACGAACGCGATCGTGCTGATCGACCTGATCAACCAGTACCGCGCCGAAGGGATGAGCGTCGCCGACGCCGTCACCGAAGGCGGCCGGCGCCGGTTGCGGCCGATCCTGATGACCGCGGCGGCGACGATCTTCGCGCTGATCCCGATGGCGCTGGGCATCACCGGCCAGGGCGGCTTCATCGGCCAGCCACTGGCGATCGTGGTGATCGGCGGCCTGGTCAGCTCCACGCTGCTGACCCTGGTCCTGGTCCCGACCCTCTACACGATGGTCGAGACCCGCAAGGAGCGCCGCCGCGCCCGCCGCGAAGCGCGTCGCACCCCGGCGAAGGCCCCGGAGTCGGAGTCCCTGAACCCGGCTCCGACCGCCTGAAAAGGGGCATCACGCGTGCTTGAGGGGGCATCACCCGTGATTGGGAGGGCATCAGCGCGATGCCCCGCCAATCACGGGTGATGCCCCTCTGATCACGCGTGATGCCCCTCCAAGCACGGGCGATGCCCGGTCCGGCTACTGGCGGAAGCGGTAGGTCATGCTGTCGAAGAGGATGCAGATGCTCGGGGACATCACGATCACGCGCAGCGTGCCGTCGCGCTCGTCGAAGTCGATGCCCTCGACCTCGAACGTCCCGCTGCAGCCGCTGCGCAGCGGGAGCTGGCCCAGCGACGTCACGTGGCCCGTGACGTCCGAACCGGACAGCGGGCCGGCGAGGTCGACCTGCAGCAGCGGCTTCGTGGTGCCGAAGAGGCTGCCGTCCGGGTCGTCGGACGCGCAGAGCAGGCGGGTCGCCGTCTGGAAGTCGCAGCCCTGGACGTCGCGGACCTGGTGGTCGAGGCGGATCGTGCCGGACAGCGGCAGGTTCTGCGCGGGGTCGGTGGCCGCCACGCCGGGCATCGGGTGGACCAGGAGGCGGTCCATCGTGCCCCACTCGCCCGCCACCAGCCAGCGCGCGTCGGGTGACACCGCGGCGAAGGAGTTGTTGTTCGCTTCCCACGACTCGAGGTTGTGCTTGTAGTTGCTCCACGAGCCGTCCGGGGCCTGGACGCGGAAGAGCTTCGCGCCCCGGTCGTCACGCTGGTAGGGCTCGACGTACCAGCCCTGGGCCGAGCCGGGGTCGCCGACGTGGTTCCAGCCCTGGGAGTTGAGGTCCGCCGGGATGGTGCCGATCCCGGTGTAGCGGATGGTGGTGCCCGACGGCCGGACGATCGTGGCGAGCCCCTGGCTCTCGTCGAGGGCCCGTGCGTGGTCGGAGCCGACCTCCGTCCAGCCTGTCGCGGCCTGGGCCAGTGCGGGCGAGAAGGCCGTGAGCAGGGCGACGGCGGCGGCGACGATCCCGGTTCTGCGCATGTGCGACTCCGGTGGGTGAGGGAACCTGGCACGGAGGATTTACCAGCTCCCCGGCACCCGGCACACCCGCCGAATGAAGGTTTTTCACGTTTGTTCGACGACTTGTCCGCTTCCGGACAGCAAGAAGCCCCGGCGGGCTCACCCGCCGGGGATCAGACCGGGATCACTCCCCCGGGCGCAGCCCGTCGAAGATCTCCTTGCAGGCCGGGCAGACCGGCGACCCGGGCTTCGGCGACTTCGTCACCGGGAAGACCTCGCCGCAGAGCGCTACCACGTGATTGCCCATGACCGCGCTCTCGGCGATCTTGTTCTTCTTCACGTAGTGGAACATCTTCGGGGTGTCGTCGTCGGTGGTGTCCGTGCCCTCGGGCGTGGTCTCCGGCTTCGTCAGCGTCTCGGTGCTCACGCGACCATTGTGCCCGAGTCCCGCCGAACCTCGTACGAAAGCCCCTCGACCTGGCAGGATCGGCGGCATGTTCCAGAAGGTGCTCGCGACGTTCGGCTCGGGCGGGGCGAAGATCGACGCCCGCCTGCTCGACCGGACCGCCTCTCCCGGCCGCCCGCTGCACGGCGAGGTGCTGCTGGCCGGCGGCGAGGTCGACCAGGAGATCAAGGGCCTCGCGGTGACGCTGCTGGCCCGCGTCGAGGTCGCCGGCACGGACAAGACCGAAGACCTCCCGTTCGGCTCCCAGCAGCTGGTCGGGAACGAGCTGATCCGCGCCGGCCAGCAGGTGCGCATCCCGTTCGAGGTGCCGCTGCCGTGGGAGACGCCGGTCACGAGCGTCTACGGCCGGCCGCTGACCGGCATGGCGGTCGGCGTCCGGGCCGAGCTGGACCTCGCCGCCGCCGTGTCCGACCCGTTCGACGCCGACGCCGTCGCGATCGAGCCGCTCCCCGCGCAGAAGCGGGTCCTCGACGCGCTGAGCCGGACCGGCTTCACCTTCCGCGAAGCCATCCTCGAGCAGGGCCGGATCAACGGCGCCCAGCAGCAGCTGCCCTTCTTCCAGGAGATCCGCTTCACGCCTTCGCCGCGCTTCGCGAGCGTGTTCTCCCAGCTCGCGGTGACGTTCCTGGCGTCGTCGAGCCGCACGGACGTCGTCCTCGAGGTCACCAAGCGGGTCCGGGTCAGCAAGACCGGCGGCTTCGGCGGGCGCGGGCAGGACTTCCTCGGGATGTTCACGATGAAGCCGGACGTGAACTGGGAGAAGCAGCTCGAGGACTGGCTCGACCTCCTTGCCCGCCCGCGCGGCATCTTCGACTGATGGCCACGCCCCGCGCCGAGCGGCCGCACATGCCCGGCTACGGGATCGCGGCCGAGCGCGCGGGGCTGTTGCCCTGGTCGTGGGCGGAGACGCGGCTGCGGGAGTCGCACGACTTCTGGCTGGCGACCGTGACCCCCGGCGGCCGCCCGCACCTGATGCCGGTCTGGGCGGTGTGGACCGGCGAGGTGCTGTGGTTCTCCTCGTCGCTGAGGTCGGTCAAGGCGCGCAACATCGCCGCGGGCTCGGCGGTGTCGATCGCGACGGAAGACCCGTACGAGCCCGTCGTCGTCGAAGGGACCGCCGAGATCGTCACCGACCCGGCGGCGTTGCGCTCATTCCTCGACGCGATGAACGAGAAGTACGCGACGGCGTACGACATCGCGTTCCTCGACGCGGACGTCAACGCGTCGATGCGGCTGCGGCCGGAGAAGGCGTTCGGCTTGCGGGAGAAGGACTTCACCGCTACGCCGACGCGCTGGACGTTCTCGTGAAGTGGGCCGACGCGATCACCGTCCTGGGCGGCGTGTCCGATGCGTGGTCACGGCTCGAAGCCCGCTATCGCGAACCCCATCGCCGCTACCACACGCTGGACCACGCGGCCGCCGTCGCGCGCGACTCCGCCTGGCTGGCCGCGGATCTCGGCGAGGTCGACCGGGCGCTGGTCGCCGTCGCGGCCTGGACGCACGACATCGTGTACGACGCGAAGCCCGGCGACGACGAACGCGCCAGCGCGGCTTGGGCCCGCGAAGCGCTGGCCGGAGTCGCCGAAGCGCACGTCGAGCGCGTCGAAGGCCTCATCCTCGCCACGATCAAGCACGTCGCCCCGGCCGACGACGACATCGCCACCGCGCTCCTCGACGCCGATCTCGCCATCCTCGGCGCGCCGAAGGAGCTGTACTCGACGTACACCCGCGGAGTGCGCGAGGAGTACGCGAAGTACCCCGACGACGTCTGGCGCGAAGGCCGCATCGCCGTCCTCGAGGGCATGCTGGCCCGGCCGCTCTACCGCAGCGAAGCCGCGCGGGCACGCTGGGCGAGCGCCGCGGAAACTAACCTCGCGGCCGAGCTGACCCACTGGCGCCGCGAGCGGGACGATCACCGATGATGGTTCCTCGTGACCACCCCACTCCACCTGCACGAAGAGATCGCCTCGGCGCTGCGTGACGGGCACCCCGTCGTCGCGCTGGAGAGCACCATCCTGTCCCACGGCCTGCCGCCGGGCCGCAACCTCGACGTCGCCCGCCGCCTCGAGCGCGTGGTGCGCGACGGCGGCGCCGTCCCGGCCACGATCGCGGTCCTCGACGGCCGCGTCGTCGTCGGCCTCTCCCCCGCCGAGCTCGAGCGCGTCTGCGCACCGGACGCCGGCCTCGACAAGCTGTCGCTGCGCGACCTCGGCCCGGCCGTCGGCCTCGGCCGCTCGGGCGCGACGACCGTGGCGAGCACGTCGGCGCTGGCCGCGGCGGCCAGCATCGGGATGTTCGCCACCGGCGGGCTCGGCGGCGTGCACGTCGGCGCGGCGCAGTCGTGGGACGTCTCGGCGGACCTCGGCGTGCTCGCGAAGGTGCCGACCGTCGTCGTCTGCTCCGGCGTGAAGTCGGTGCTCGACATCCCGGCGACGCTCGAGGTCCTCGAAACGAACTCGGTGCCGGTGCTCGGCTACCGCACCGACGACTTCCCGGCGTTCTACCTCCGCTCGTCGGGGCACGCGGTCGGCTGGCGGGTCGACGACCCGAAGCAGGCCGCCGCGGTGGTCGCCGCACACCGCGCGTACGCGGATTCCGGTGTCCTGCTGGCGAATCCGATCCCCGCAGAGTCCGAAATGGACAAAGAGCTGCACGACCGGCTGCTCGCCGAAGGCCTCGCGCTCGTCGCCGAGCGGGGCGTGCACGGCGCCGACGTCACGCCGGTGCTGCTGGAGCACTTCCACACCGCCAGCGAAGGCGTGAGCATCGACGCGAACGAAGCGCTGGTGCTCAACAACGCGAAGCTCGCGACCGAGGTGGCGGTGGCGCTGACATGACCGGCATCGTGGTGGTCGGCGACGCGGCCCTCGACGTGATCGCCCGGCACGACAAGCCGTTGCCCCACGGCGGTGACGCCCGGGCGAAGATCCGGTTCACCGGCGGCGGTTCCGGCGCCAACACGGCGCTGTGGCTGCGGCACCTCGGCGCGGAGACGACGCTGGTCGCGCGGATCGGCGACGACCCGGGCGGCCGGCTGATCCGGGCCGAACTGGAGGCCGCGGGCGTGCGGTGCGCGTTCGCGATCGACGCCGAGGCGCCGACGTGCTGCGTCGTGGTGATGGTCGACGGGTCCGGGCAGCGCAGCATGCTCGCCGACCGCGGCGCGAACCAGCGTTTCGCCCCCGAAGACGTCACCCCCGAGGCCCTGTCCGGCGCTCGGCACCTCCACTTGTCGGGGTACGTGCTGCTCGACCCGCCGTCGCGCGCGGCGGGACTGGCGGCACTGGCCGCCGCGAAGGAAGCCGGGCTGACGACGTCGGTCGACCCGCAGGCGGCCGCGCACATCACCGACCCGGCCGCGTTCCTCGACGACGTGCGCGGTGTCGACCTGCTGCTGCCGAACACCGAGGAACTGGTGGCACTGACCGGGTCCGCGGACCCGGCGTCGGCGAAGGAGCTGCTCGGCACGGTCGGCGCGGTGGTCGTCACCGCCGGGCTCGACGGCGCCGGCTGGGTCGACGCGGGCGGCGTCACGAGCGTGCCCGCCGTCGAGGCCGAGTGCCTCGACTCGACCGGCGCGGGCGACGCGTTCGACGCGGGCGTGCTCACCGGCTGGCTGGCCGGGGAGTCCACTGTGGACGTCCTGCGGCGGGGGACGCGACTCGGTGCGCTGGCGGTCGGGAAGGTGGGCCCGCAGCCGGTCTAGCCGTCGATCACCCGGTGGCTGGTGCCTTCGATCGCCTTCGCCTCGGTCTGGTAGCGGTTGACGTTCTCGGACTTGCGGGGCGGGCGGTCGTTGGCGATCAGCACCGCGATCCACGGCAGCGGCACCGAGATCGCGAGGAACCCGAGCGCCAGCCACCACACGTGGTAGGTCAGGCC
The DNA here is from genome assembly GCF_036227105.1 of Amycolatopsis sp. NBC_01488. Classification (NCBI taxonomy): domain Bacteria; kingdom Bacillati; phylum Actinomycetota; class Actinomycetes; order Pseudonocardiales; family Pseudonocardiaceae; genus Amycolatopsis; species Amycolatopsis sp. NBC_01488. Next base: position 9,044,962 of record NZ_CP109434.1, read on the forward strand.
GGCCGCGATGAGGCACGGGATGCGGCAGCACATCATGATGACGTACTTGCGCTTGCGGGCCTTGAACTGCTCTTCGTACGACGGGGCCGCCCCGGTGATCAGCACCGGGTCCGAGTCGTTGGCGGGCATGGTCACTGCACCACCTCCGCGATCCATCGTCCCACCTGTGCCGCTCATCCGACACCTGGGTGGGACAACCGGCTCAACGCGGCGGCGGCGAGCGTCTCGATGCCCGTGCGCAGGGTCGGGTGCAGCACCGGGGCGAAGCGCGGCGAGTGGTTGGACGGGATGTCGCGCTCGAACCGGCCCTCGGTCATCGCCGTGATGACCGTCTGCGGGTCGAAGCCGCCGACCAGCCAGAACACCGACGGGACGCCGGCCGCGCGGCCGAACTCGCTGAAGTCCTCGCTGCCGGTGACCAGCGGCGCCGGCAGCACCGCTTCGGCGCCGAAGTGGCCGCGGAAGACCTCGGTGAGCGCGTCGTTGGCGGCTTCGTCGTTTTCGGTGATCGGGTAAGAGCCGGAGCGGACGATCTCGGGTGGCTTCGGCGCGCCGGCCGTGGCGGCCTCGCCGCTGACGATCCGCTCCACCGCGGCGAGCACGCGCTCCCGGACGGCCTGGTCGAAGGACCGGACGTTCACCTCGAGCACGGCGTCGTCGGCGATCACGTTGCTCGCGGTGCCCACGTGCAGCGAGCCGACGGTGACCACCGCCGAGTCCGTGGCGGCGATCTCCCGCGAGACGATCGTCTGCAGCTTGAGCACCACGGACGCGGCCAGCACGGCCGGGTCGACGGTCGTCTCCGGGCGCGAACCGTGCCCACCGCGGCCGTGGAGCGTGATGCGCAGGGTGTCCGTCGCGGCCATGATCACGCCGGGCCGGGTGAGCACCCAGCCGGCCGGGCCGGGCACCAGGTGCTGGCCGAACACGACGTCGGGTGTTCCGGCGCGGTCGAAGAGGCCGTCGCGGACCATCCGGGCGGCGCCGCCCGCGCCCTCCTCCCCCGGCTGGAAGACCACCTGCAGCGTGCCGGACCAGGTGTCACGGCCCTTCGCGAGCAGCGCCGCGGCGCCCGAAAGCCAGGTGGCGTGCATGTCGTGCCCGCAGGCGTGCATGACCGGGACGTCCTTGCCGTGCTCGTCGGTGCCACGCTCGGTGCTCGCGTACGACAGCCCGGTCTTCTCCTCGACCGGCAGCGCGTCGATGTCGGCGCGCAGCAGGACCGTCGGGCCCTCGCCGTTGCGCAGCACGCCCAGCACCCCGGTGCCGGCGATGCCGGTGTGCACCTCGTAGCCGTCGCGCTCCAGCCGCCGGGCCAGCTCGGCCGCCGTCCGGGTCTCGGCGAAGGACAGCTCGGGGTGCCGGTGGAGGTCGATGTACAGCGCTTCGAGCTCGGGCAGCGCCGCGTCGAGCGGGGCGAGGACGCGTTCAAGGGTCACGGGGGCCATCGTGGCAGCATTACCCACCGTGAGCACGCGAAGCGTACTGCCCGACCTGTCCGACGACGTCTGCGCGCGGCTGCGCGAGGCCTTCCGGCGCACCTCCTACGACGCCGACGGCGTGGTGGCCGCCCTCGGCGGGACCGCCCACGCGGCGCTGGGCCGCGGCGAGCCGGTGCCAGCCGAGCGTGCGAGCCGCGACGCGGGCGACCTGGGCACGCTGATCCGGCTGTTCCTGCTGGGTGGGACCGAGCCGGAGACCGCGGTCAAGGCCGCCTTCGCGCCGCTCTCCCCCGAAGACGCCGTGGCCGCGGGGGTGCTCGACGCCGTCGACGGCGGCTACCGCGCGGCGCTCGACATCCGCCCGCACGGGGACGACGAAGGCTCCTGGTGGGTCGTCTCCGACCTCGACGCCGACGTGCTGGGCAGCACCGTGCCCGAGGACCACGTGCTCGGCGTCGGCCACGCGTCGCTGTCGCTGATCCGCGCGACCAGCCGCCGCCCGGTCGGCACCCTGCTCGACCTGGGCACCGGCAACGGCGTCCAGGCCTTGCACGCGACCCGGCACGCCCAGCGCGTGACCGCCACGGACGTCTCGGCGCGAGCCCTTGCCCTGGCCGCGGCGACGTTCCGGCTGAACGAGCTGGCCGTCGAGCTGGTCCGCGGCGAGTGGTTCGCGCCGGTCGCGCGGCGGAAGTTCGACCAGGTCCTCTGCAACCCGCCGTTCGTGGTCGGGCCGGCCCGCGTCGACTACACCTACCGCGACTCCGGCCTGGCCGGTGACGACGCGAGCGCGCTGGTCGTCCGCCAGCTGCCGGGCTTCCTGAACGACGGCGGCGTCGGCCAGCTGCTGGCCTCGTGGCTGCACACCGGGAAAGAGGACTGGGCCGACCGGGTGAGCCGCTGGCTCCCGGCCGAGACCGACGCCTGGTTCGTCCAGCGCGACGTCGCCGACCCGGCGCTCTACGTCGGTACCTGGCTGCGCGACGCGGGCCTCGACCCGCGCTCGCCGGAAGGCCGGGCGAAGGCCGCCGCGTGGCTGGACTGGTTCGCCGCGAACGACGTCCGGGGCATCGGCTTCGGTTTCGTCACGCTCCGGCGCGCGGCCGGGGTCACGCCGACCGTGGTCTGCGAGGACCTGCGGCAGGCCTACGACGACCCGCTCGGCCCGGAAGCGGCCGGCTGGCTGGACCGCGTCGACTGGCTGCGCAATTCCGGTTCACTGCTCGATGTCCGTTTTGTGGTGCCCGACACGGTTTTGCTGGAAAGCGTCGAAGAACCGGGCGACGAAGGCTGGACGACCACCATCCGGCGGCTGCACCGCACCGACGGGCCGGGCTGGCAGCACGAGGTCGACGACCTGGCCGCGCAGCTGCTGGCCGGCTGCCGCGGCGCGCTACCGCTGGAGGACCTGATCGAGCTCCTCGCGTTCTCGCAAGGGCTCGAGGCGGAGGAGCTGGCCGCCACCGCGCTGCCCGTCGTCCGCGAACTCGTCCGGCACGGGATGCTCGTCCCGGCGACTCGGTGAGGGCGGTCGCGGCCCGGGTGACCCGGGCGGACGTGACGGTCGACGGCGAGGTCGTCGGGGCGATCGGCGGACCGGGTTTGCTTGTGCTGCTGGGAATCCACGTGGACGACGATGCGGCGAAGGCCGCCGTGATGGCGCGCAAATTGCACGAGCTACGCGTGTTGCGCGACGAGGAATCATGCGCCACCGCGAATGCGCCGCTGCTCGTGGTGAGCCAGTTCACGCTCTACGGCGACACGAAGAAAGGGCGCCGGCCGTCGTGGACGCGGGCCGCCCGGCCGGAGGCCGCCGAGCCGTTGGTGGACGCCGTCGTGGCCGAGCTGCGCGGCCGCGGCGCCACCGTCGCGACGGGCCGTTTCGGGGCGATGATGGCGGTCTCGAGCGTGAACGACGGTCCGTTCACGGTTCTCGTAGAGGTCTAGACCACCTCTCCCCGGTTCACATCCTGACCCGATTCACATGGGATTCTCAGGTTCTCCGATCACGGACCGTTCTCAGCAAAAGCTCAGCAATGGTGGAGCAACCGGAGCGCGCCGGCAGCCGTCTCCTTTTCAGGCGAGCCGGGAACGTTTTGGAAACCCGGAGCGTTGTGCCAGATGTCCAGCCAAGCCGGCCGGACCGGCGTACCGGGTTCCACAGGCCCCGGTCCGCGGGTACGCACCCGGTGGGACGACCGCAGCAGCACGTTCAGCCCGTGACCGGGGAGGCAGAATGTCAGTCCAGACTCTCGAACGCGAGTCGCGCGGGATTCGCGAGCGCATCCCGGCTCAGGTGTCCGAGGAGCCGGCCGTGAGCGTGGGGGCGCTCACCGACGCAGACCTCGACGCCCAGAGCCCCGCCGCCGACCTCGTGCGTGTCTACCTCAACGGCATCGGCAAGACGGCGCTGCTGTCCGCGGCCGACGAGGTCGAGCTCGCCAAGCGCATCGAAGCCGGCGTCTTCGCCCAGCACATGCTGGACACCGGGGAGAACCTCACCCCGAAGCGCCGCAAGGAGCTGTCCGCGCTGGTCCGCGACGGGCACGTGGCCAAGAACCACCTGCTGGAGGCCAACCTCCGCCTGGTGGTCTCGCTGGCCAAGCGCTACACCGGCCGGGGGATGCCGCTGCTCGACCTGATCCAGGAGGGGAACCTGGGCCTGATCCGCGCGGTGGAGAAGTTCGACTACTCCAAGGGGTTCAAGTTCTCGACCTACGCGACCTGGTGGATCCGCCAGGCCATCACCCGGGGGATGGCCGACCAGGGGCGCACCATCCGGCTCCCGGTCCACCTGGTGGAACAGGTCAACAAGCTGGCCCGCATCAAGCGCGACCTGCACCAGCAGCTGGGGCGCGACGCGACGCACGAGGAGCTGGCGGCCGAGTCCGGCATCCCGGCCCACAAGATCTCGGACCTGCTCGACCACTCGCGTGACCCGGTGAGCCTGGACATGCCGGTCGGCGCCGAGGAGGACGCCCCGCTGGGCGACTTCATCGAGGACTCCGAGGCGACCGACGCCGAGAGCGCCGTGATCTCCGGCCTGCTGCAGGACGACCTGCGCCGTGTCCTGGCGACGTTGGACGACCGCGAGCAGCACGTCATCCGCCTGCGCTACGGCCTCGACGACGGCCAGCCGCGCACGCTCGACCAGATCGGCAAGCACTTCGGGCTGTCCCGCGAGCGCGTCCGCCAGATCGAGCGCGAGGTCATGTCGAAGCTGCGTCAGGGCGAGCGCGCGGACCGGCTCCGCGCCTACGCCAGCTGATCCACCTCCGGAGCGGGGCGGGTGCGCACACCGTGCGTGCCCGCCCCGCTTTCGTGTCCGCGTCCGCAAGCCGGTGACCAGGCGTTCGGCCGGGCCGGAAAATTCTTCACGAAAGCCGGGTTTCGTCGCGCACGAGCGTGGGTAGCAACCCTGCGCCAGCACCCGTTCGGCAGCGTTGACTTATGACCTGCGTCACGACAGCCTCGAAGTGCCGGCGCAGGCCTCGCGACCGGATGTGCACGCATCCGGGAGCTTTCCCCGGGAGGTCGGGTCCGTCGGGGTGGACCCGGCCTCCCGACCAGCTTCGCCGAGCCACGGCCGGCCCAGGATGCGCGTGGGGCGGGTGGGTCAATTCACAGTGATCGCATGCCTCTTCGGCGTGGCCGCTCCCGCTGCGTAGGGTGGACCGATCCCGGAGCTGGCAAAGGAGCCTGGCAGTGCCGTCCACCACCACGTTTCAGCACACCGAAGTCCTCCCCCTCGGCAAGGACACCACCACCGAGTACCGGCTGGTCACCGACGAGGGCGTCGAAACCGTCGAAGCCGCCGGGCGGACGTTCCTGAAGATCGATCCCGCGGCGCTGACCACCCTCGCGCGCACCGCCATCACCGACATCCAGCACCTGTTGCGCACGTCACACCTGCGGCAGCTGCGGGCCATCGTCGACGACCCCGAGGCCTCCGGCAACGACCGGTTCGTCGCGATGGACCTGCTGCGCAACGCCGCGATCTCCGCCGGGGGCGTCCTGCCCATGTGCCAGGACACCGGGACCGCCATCGTCATCGGCAAGCGCGGCGAAGGCGTGCTCACCGGCGGAGACGACGAGCGCGCCCTCTCGCAGGGGATCTTCGACGCCTACCAGCAGCTGAACCTGCGGTACTCGCAGATGGCGCCGGTGAACTTCTGGGACGAGCGCAACACCGGGACCAACCTGCCCGCCCAGATCGAGCTGTACCACAAGGAGGGCGACCCCTCCTACGAGTTCCTCTTCATGGCCAAGGGCGGCGGCAGCGCCAACAAGACGTTCCTCTACCAGGAGACCAAGGCCGTCCTGAACCCGAAGCGGCTCGCGCGCTTCCTCGACGAGAAGCTGCGCAGCCTCGGCACCGCGGCCTGCCCGCCCTACCACCTCGCGATCGTCGTCGGCGGGATGTCCGCCGAGTTCAACTTGAAGGTCGCGAAGCTCGCTTCGGCACGCTATCTCGACAACTTGCCGACCGAGGGTTCCGAGCTGGGGCACGCCTTCCGCGACCGGGACCTCGAGCAGCAGGTCCTCGAGATGACCCGGCAGTTCGGCATCGGCGCGCAGTTCGGCGGCAAGTACTTCTGCCACGACGTCCGCGTCATCCGGCTCCCCCGCCACGGCGCGAGCTGCCCGGTCGGCGTCGCCGTTTCCTGCTCCGCCGACCGCCAAGCCAAGGCGAAGATCACCGCCGACGGCGTCTTCATCGAACAGCTCGAGCGCGACCCGGCCCGCTTCCTCCCCGACGTCACCGAGGAAGACCTCTCCGACGACGTCGTCACCGTCGACCTCAACCGGCCGATGGCCGAGATCCGGGCCCAGCTCTCGCAACTGCCGGTCAAGACGCGCCTTTCGCTCACCGGGCCGCTCGTCGTCGCGCGCGACATCGCGCACGCGAAGATCGCCGAGCGCCTCGACGCCGGCGAGGAAATGCCGGACTACCTGAAGAACCACCCCGTCTACTACGCCGGTCCGGCCAAGACGCCCGAGGGCTACGCGTCCGGCTCGTTCGGGCCCACCACGGCCGGGCGGATGGACTCCTACGTCGAGCAGTTCCAGGCCGCCGACGGCTCACTCGTCATGCTGGCCAAGGGAAACCGCTCGAAGCAGGTGACCAGCGCGTGCCAGGCGCACGGCGGGTTCTACCTCGGCTCGATCGGCGGCCCGGCCGCCCGGCTCGCGCAGGACTGCATCAAGAAGGTCGACGTCCTCGAGTACGCGGAGCTCGGCATGGAGGCCGTCTGGAAGATCGAGGTCGAGGACTTCCCGGCGTTCATCGTCATCGACGACAAGGGCAACGACTTCTTCGCCAGCACCGGCGATCCGGTGCTGCAGATCAGCTTCCGGTAAAACCGGGGAAGGGGACACCGGCCCGCCGCCGATGTCCCCCTCCTTCCCTGCTCCCTCAGCCGACGCGCTCGATCCGCGCGTGCCGGATGAGGAACTTTCCGGGCTCCCGAACCTGTTCGAAGGCCGCGTTGTTGAGCAGCGCGCAGCTGCCCGACACCGAGGTCACCTCGACCGTCGTGGACTTCGAGTTGTCCAGGTTGGTCACCTTCAGCTTCGTCCCCGCCGGGAACTGGTTGCTCGACGCGGCCGGCGCGCCGGCTTCGCCCGAGAGCGTCACCGTCGAACCGGCGCACACGACGTTGCCGGTCGCGCCGGTGGCCACTCCGGCCTGGTTCGGCTGCTGCTTCTGCGGCGCGGGCGCCTGCTGCGCCGGAGCCTGCGCGGCGGGAGCCTGCTGGGCCGGGGCCTGCGCGGCCTGGCCGTTGTTCGCGACGACGTTCGCCGTGCAGCCCGCGACCTGCCGCCGCTGCTGGATCAGGTCGACCACCGCCTGCCGGTTGGCGATCCGCGCGGCCGACTGCGCGTCCGGGTTCGCCTGCTGGCCCGCGATGAAGTTCAGGTTGTTCTGCAGTGCGGTGTCGAGCCCGCCGCAGTTCTCCTTGGGCGCTTCGGCCGCGTTGCCCGCGGGACTGCTCAGCGCGATGGCCGTCGCGGTGATGCCGGAAACACCCAGCAACGCGGCCAGGCCGACGGTCGCCTGCTTGCGGTGCCGACCACTGCTCAAGCGGGGCATCTGCCCCTCCTTTCTGATCACCACCTCACTCATGGATACGGCTCGGTAACAGCGGCGGTTCACCGGAATTCACCCGAGTTTCGACGACTTCGACGGCAACTGGTCCGGACCACTCGCGGTCCGGCAGGCGTGCACCAGCGGCTGGGCGGCCGTCAGGCCACCGGGGCGTCGTCGTGGTCCGGACCACCCGCCCGCGCGGCGGTCGCCAGGGCCCAGCGGCCCGTCGTCACCAGCCCCAGCAGGAACACCAGCACGCCGCAGCCCGCGACGATCGCCCACACCGGCCGGCCCGTGCCCGGCGGGGTCCCCGCGCTCCCCGCCACGACCGCGCCGATCACCGCCACGCCCAGTGACGTCCCCACCTGGCGGCTCGTCGACGCGACCGCCGCCGCGAGGCCGGCCTGCTCGCGCGGCATCCCGGACACCGCCGCGTTCGTGATCGGCGCGTTGAGCAGGCCGTAGCCGACGCCGAAGCACACGTAGCCCACCACCAGCAGCGAAATGGGCGTGGCCGGGCCGATCCCGGCCAGCACGACGCCGGCCGCGGCGATCCCGGCGCCGGCGATCAGCAAGGGCAGCCGCGGGCCGCGCGTGCCGGTCAGCCGGCCCGACAGCGGTGCGCCCACCGCCGTCAGCAGCGCCATCGGCAGGGTCAGCAAACCCGCGTGCAGCACCGAAAAGCCGCGGGTCTCCTGCAGGTAGAGGGTGGTGAGGAACAGGAAGCCCGACAGCGCCGCGAACCCGGCGACCGCGGTGAGCGTCGCGCCGGAGAACGGCACGCTGCGGAAGAACCTCAGCTCCAGCAACGGGTCCCGCCGCCGGCGCTCGTACGGCAGCAGCACCGCCAGCGCCGCCGCGGCCACCCCGAAGCAGCCCACCACCACCGGCGCGCCCGAGCCCCGGCCTTCGATGATCCCGTACGTCAGCGACGCCAGCAGGACGATCACCAGCAGCTGCCCCACCGGGTCGAGGCGGCGCGGGCGCGGCGCGCGGGACTCCGGGACGAACAGCGCCGTCAGCACGATCGCGGCGACGCCGACCGGGACGTTGATCCAGAAGATCGAGCGCCAGCCCGCCCAGGCGACGAGGACGCCGCCGAGCACCGGACCCACCGCCAGGCTCAGCCCGTTGACCCCGGCCCAGACGCCGATCGCGCGGGCGCGGTCACGCGGATCGGTGAAGACGTTGGCGACGATGGACAGCGCGACCGGGTTGAGCATCGAGCCGCCGATCGCCTGCAGCGCGCGGAAAGCGACGAGCAGACCGATGTTCGGCGCGATCCCGCACAGCAGCGAGCCGAGGCTGAACAGCGCGAGCCCGGTCTGGAACGTCCGGCGCCGCCCGATCCGGTCCGCGGTGGAGCCGGCCAGCATGAGCAGGCTCGCCAGCACCAGCGTGTACGCGTCGATCGTCCACTGCAGACTGGACACCGACGCCCCGAACTCGTGGCGGATCGACGGCAGCGCGAGGTTCACGACCGTGTTGTCGAGCCCGACGATGAACAGGCTCAGGCAGCAGATGGCCAGGACCAGCCGCCGCCGCACCGGCTGCGGCACCGCACTCCCCAACTAGTTGCACCGACAATATTAAGCACTGTACAACTAACTGGGTGCAGCCCTGGTCAAGCGGGGAACAGCTCCCCGAGCCGGGCCAGGGTCTTCTCGATGCCCTCGGCGTTCTTGCGCGGGAACGGGCTGAGGCTGATGGCGAGCGGGAACTTCGCCGTCGACCAGTCGAAGGTCTCGGTGACCTCGGTGCGGCCGTCGTCGAGGGGTTCGAGGCGCCAGCGCCAGCGGTGCCCGTTGAAGTGGCGCCAGGCGATCAGCCTGCCCTCTTCGAACTCGACGACGGTGTTGAGGATCTGGTACGACGCGCCCAGCTTCATGTCCATGCCGAACCGGGCGCCGAGCGCGAGCCGGTCCGGGCCGCCGGACCGGGCGGCCCGGACCGTGCCGGATCCGTCGATGAGCGGGTGCTGAGCCGGATCGGCCAGGAGCCCGAAGATCTTCTCCGGGGTCGTGGCGACGATCGCGGTGCGTGAGACCTGGCGGCTTCCCATCACCCGAGCCTAAAGCAGGGTGATCACTTCGTCGGCGTGGTCCTCAGCACGACCGTGCGCTGGTCCAGCGGCGCGGCCAGCGCGACCGAGAGCACCGGGTACCGGATGTCCATGGTGCACATCTGGCCGGTCTGGGCCTTGGTCTCGCTCAGGTTGACCACGACGTGGTCGGCGGCCTGCTCGGTCGCCTCGCCGAGCGCGTGGCCGCAGCCGCCCTCCTGGGCGCGGATGTTGAGGATGGTGCCGCCGTTGGCCGTCCACACCTCGTGCGGGTAGCCCGCGGGCAGCGCCTTCGCGTCGATCTTGTTCGGCGGCACCGGGGTGCTGCCCTCGGGCACGGTCAGCCGGGGCTTGCCCGGCGGGTTGGCCGAGGGCGACGCCGGCAGCACCGACTCGCTCGGCGACGTCGAGACGCTGCCGGTCGGGGCCGCGGAGGTCCCCCCGGCGGCGGGCTGGCCGATGGGCACGTTCTGGCCGGCGCAGGCTGTCGCCATCAGCAGGATCGCGCCTGTCCCGGCCACCTTCGCTAAGTACCTCATGTCCCGAAGACGGAACGGGCCCTGCATCGGGTTGCACGAAAGATCCGGTGCTTCCCGAGTGGCGCTTTCCCGGGAAAGCGCTCCTGAGAAGGGGCCGGACGTGGTCTGGGAGGGCGTCCCCGGGCATCCCGGAGCCGCCCTCCCAGCGTCGGAAGCGCCGTCAGCCCTGGCGGAGCACCACCGTGCGCGTCCCGAGCGGCGCGGCCAGGGCCAGCGGGACGCTGATCTCCTTGATGTAGTCCGGGCACATCTGCCCCTTCTTCGCCGCGGTGACGGCGACCAGCACGACCACCTGCTGCGGCGTCTGGTCACCGACGTGAGCGGAGACGCGGCGGCACCCGCCCTCCTCCGCCTGGAGGATCAGCGTCTTGCCGTCGGTGCTCCGGGTGAGGCTGCGGGGATAGCCCTCCGGCAGCCCGCGCGCGTCGACCTGGGACTCCGCGAGCACGTCGTCGCCCGGGGCGATGCCCTGTGTCGGGCGCCCGACCGTCTGCGACGGCGGCGGCGCGACCGACGGCGAACCCGGCACCGAGGACGAAACCGACGTCGTCTCCGGCCCGGTGCTGCTCCCGGCGGGGGCAGCAGTGTTGGCCGCCCCGCACGCCGTCAGCGTGAGGAGCAGCAGACCCGTACCCAGCAGTGTGCGCATACCTGCCAGACGGACCGGCCGCCGAAACGGTTGCATCTAGCGATGGGCCGCCCGGCCGCGGACCAGGCCCAGCAGCACCACCCCGGCGAGGGTGACCCCGAGCAGCACGACCGTGGCCGCCGAGGCGAGGAACACCTGGCCCCGGTCGGTCAGCGCGAAGATGCTCGCCGGGAGCGTGCGCCAGTCCGGCGGGTACAGCATCATCGTCGCGCCCAGCTCACCCATCGACATCGCCAGCGCGAGGCTCGCCGACGCCGTCATCGCCGGGAGCAGCACCGGGACGCGCACCCGCAGCACCACCCGCGCGGGGGACGCTCCCAGCGACGCCGCCGCCTGCGCGAGCAGCGGGTCGACGCGGGCCAGCGCGGCCGAGACCGTGCTGTAGGCGAACGGCAGCAGGATCAGCAGGTGCCCGAGCAGCACGATCCAGCGCGTCCCGTTGAACGCCAGCGGCGGCCGGCTGAACGCCACCAGCAGCGCCAGTCCCAGCACCACCGACGGCACCGCGATCGGCAGGTGGAACAGCGTGTCGGCGACCTGCCGAACCCGCTTCGGCGCGGCCTCGGCCGCCAGCGCGGCCCACGTGCCGAGCAGCACCGCCGCGGCGCCCGCGAGCACGCCCGTCTGGATGCTCACCGACAGGCTGGCGAACGTCTCTCCGGACAGCGCGTCGGCGTAGTGCCCGAGGGTCGGTCCGCCCGGCAGCACGCCCGTCCAGTGCCCGGCGAACGACGCGAGCACGATCATCACCAGCGGCGCCGCCACGACCACGGCGAACACCACGCCGAACACCAGCCACAGCAGCACCTTGCTACGCCGCGTCCACAGCAGCACCGCGACCCCTCCCCGCCAGCACCCGGTAACTCCCGTACAGCAGCAGCGAAATCGCGACGTCGACCAGCGCGACGACGCTCGCCGCCGGGAAGTCGAACGTGACGATCCCCTTGCCGTAGACCAGCATCGGCAACGTCGTGACGCCCTTCGCGCCGAGGAACAGCACGATGCCGAACTCGTTGAGCGCCAGCAGCAACGTCAGGCACGCGCCCGACGCCAGCGACGGCAGCGCCGCGGGCAGCACGACCCGCCACAGCACCCGGCCCGGCCGCGCGCCCAGCGACGCCGCGACGTCCAGGTGCACGCCCGGGACCTGCCCGAACGCCGCGAGCGCCGGCCGCATCACGAACGGCGTGTAGAAGGTGACCTCGGCCAGCAGCACGCCCCACGGCGAGTAGAGGAACCCACCCGCGCCGAAGACGCCCGCGCTGCCGTAGAGGAACGTGAAGGCCAGCGCGATGAGGAACGACGGGAACGCGAGCACCGTGTCGACCAGCCGTGACAGCGTCCGCGCGCCCGGGAACGGGACGAACGCGATCACCAGCGCGAGGAACGTGCCGAGCAGCACGCAGCCGGTCGTCGCGCCGAGCGCGAGCAGCACGGTCTGGATCGCGGCGTCCCGGAACTCCGCCGAGCCGAGCACCTCGGCCCAGACGCCGAGGCCGAACCCGGCGTCCGTGGTCAGTGACTGCCCGGCCACCAGGACCAGCGGATAGCCGAAGAAGACCACCACGACCACCAGCGGCGGCAGCAGCCAGACCAAACCCCGTCGTGAGTGAGAAACAGGGTTAGAACGCTGTTTCCCACTCACGACGGTCATGTGCCGACCTCGACCAGTGGGCAGCCGTCCGGGATGGACACGCCGACGGCCGTCCCGACGGAGAACGCCTCGGGCACCTCGGCGCGGATCGTCGCGCCCCCGGCCAGCTCGAGGTCGAGGCGGTAGCCGGTGCCGCGCCACTGCACCGCCCGGACCAGCGCCGGGAGGGTGTCCGCGCCGGGTTCGCCGACGCCGACGCGGTGCGGGCGGACGCCGAGCGCGACCGGGCCCGGCCCGAGCGCGCCGGTCGGCTCGGCGGTCAGCACGCGCTCGCCGAGCCGGACCTTGGCGGGCGTCCCGTCGCTGACCAGGTCGACCGGGATGAGGTTGGCCGCGCCGAGGAAGCTCGCGGTGAACTCCGAGGCCGGCCGCCGGTAGAGCTGCTCGCACGGGCCGGTCTCGACCAGCCGCGAGTCGCGCATGACGGCGATGCGGTCGGCCAGCGCCAGCGCCTCGCCCTGATCGTGGGTGACGTAGACGAGCGTGGTGTCCGGCAGCTCGGCCCGCAGCCGCAGCAGCTCGGCGATCATGTCCTCGCGCAGCGCGGCGTCCAAAGCGGACAGTGGCTCGTCGAGCAGCAGCACGTCGGGCCGAATGGCGAGCGCCCGGGCGAGCGCGACCCGCTGCTGCTGCCCGCCGGACAGCTCGCGCGGGAACCGCCGGGCGTAGCCGCCCATGCCGACCAGGTCCAGGACTTCCGCGACGCGGGCCGCCACGTCGGCCCGAGGCGACCGGCGCGCCTTCAGCCCGAAGGCGACGTTGGCGTCGACGCGCATGTGCGGGAACAGCGCGTAGCTCTGCACGACGACGCCGAGGCCACGCCGGTGCGGCGGCCGGTCGGTGACGTCCTCGCCGTTGAGGAACACCCGGCCCGCGGCGGGCCGGACGAACCCGGCGAGGGCCTTGAGCGCCGTCGACTTGCCGGAGCCGGACGGGCCGAGCAGGGCGAGGGTTTCGCCGCGGGACACGCTCAGGTCGAGCGAATCCAGCGCCGTCGTGCGTCCGAAGTGGACGGAGACGCCGCGGAACTCGACGGCCGGGGTCATCGGCCGACGGCCTTCCGGTACGCGGCCACGTCGGCGTCGAGCCTGCCGACCACAGCGGTCCAGTCCGGGGTCCAGATCTCGACGCCGTCGAGCGCGGCCTTGATCTTCGCCGCGTTCGCGCCGGTGGCGGTGACGTCGGCGCGGGCCGGGATGCCGAACGCGTCGGCGGTCTTCGCCTGGACCTCCGGCGAGAACAGGAAGTCGAGGAGCTTCTTCGCGTCGTCCGGGTGCGGCGCGTTCGTCACGAGCCCGGCGTAGTAGGGCAGGGCGAAGGTCGAGCGCCTGCCCTGGGCGTCGGCCGGGAAGAAGACGTCGAAGCCGCCGCTCTTGGCGATCTCGGCGAGGTTCATCTGGACGTCGCCGTTGGCCACCAGCAGCTCGCCCTTGGCCACCTTGGGCTGCAGCTTGCCGGTGGACGACGACGGCCCGGCGTTGTTGGCCTCGAGCTTGCCGAGGTAGTCGAGCGCGCCCTGGTCGCCGAGCACGTGCTGCAGCTGCAGGAGCACCGCGGTGCCGTCGCCGGCCTCGCCGGGCGTCGAGTACTGGACCTTGCCCTTGAGCTTCGGGTCGAGCAGGTCGTCCCAGGTCTTCGGGGTGGCGCCCGGGTTGCGGATGAAGCTCAGGTAGTTGTTCATCATCGCGAAGTAGCGGCCCTGCGGGTCCTTGTCCGGCACCTGGTCCCCGCCCGCCGGGGTGTACGGCTGCAGCAGGCCGGCGACGCGCTGGATGAACGGCGGGAGCGTGACGAGGACGTCGGCCTGGGTGTTGGCCTTCTCCTGCTCGACGCGGGAGGCGACCTCGCCGGAGCCGGCCGTGACGGCCTGGACGGTGATGCCGGTCTGCTGCTTGAACTCCGCGAACCGCGCGGTGTACCAGTCTTCCAGTCCGTCCACTGCGTACACGGTGACGGTCTTGCCGCCGGCGGACGCGGCACCGGTGCCGCCGCAGGCGGACAGCAGCGCGATCAGCGCCACCGCGAACACGGCGGCCAGGGTCTTCTTCATCGGGGTTCTCCTTCGAGCACGGCGGGGAGTTCGGAGACGGAGTCGAGGACGTGGGTGGCTTCGAGGAAGTCTTCGCGGCGGCCCGCGCCGGTGAGGACGCCCGCGACGACGGACGCACCGGCGCGCAGCCCGCACAGGACGTCCGAAGCGGTGTCGCCGACGACGGCGATCCGCCGCACGTCGGTGACTTCGAGCCGCAGCGCGGCAGTGAGCACGAGGTCGGGGAACGGGCGGCCGCGGACGCCGTCGCCGGGCGCGAGCGCGACGTCGGCGAGGCCGGCCCAGCCGAGCGCGTCGAGGATGGCCTGCTGGGTGACGGATGCGAAACCGGTGGTGAAGGCGACCTTCACGCCGCTTTCGCGCAGGCCGCGGATGACGTCCTCGGCGCCCGGGATCGGCCTGCACTCCCCCGCGCGCACGAGGTCGCCGTACGCGGCTTCGAACGCGGAATTCGCTTGCTGCGCTTCGGTTTCGGTCGGCAGGAGGGCCCGGAAGACGGTGATCTTCGACTGGCCCATCGTGTCGAGGACGTACCGCAGCATCTCCGGGTACTTCTCGCCGGGGACGCCGACGGATTCGATCGCGGCGGTGAAGGCCTGCACGACGAGGCCGTCGTCGGCGACGGTCGTGCCGGCCATGTCCAGCACGACGAGTTCGGTGGTCACAGGCCCAGCTCCGCGGCGGTGTCTTCGGCGATGGCGGGTGCGCAGGTCATGCCGCGCCCGCCCGGCCCGGTGACGAGCCAGGCGTTGTCCGCGACGCGGGCGCGGTGCACGATCCGGCCGGGGTCGGTGGTCTGCGCGTAGACGCCGGCCCAGCGGCGGCGGATCCGCGGCACGCGGCGGCCGAGCAGCGCGCCGGCGACGGTTTCGAGGTGGTCGTAGGGATCTTCGGTGACGTCGAAGGCGAAGGGCTCGGCGTACTCGTGGGTGTCGCCGATGGTGAGCGAGCCGTCGAGCCGCTGGACGAGCAGCAACTGCATGCGGTGGGCCGCGGCGGCCGGTTCCTGGGGCTGCCCGGCATTCAGCGTGTCGAGGGCCGCGCCGCGGTAGGCCGGGTAGTAGCGGAAGCTGTCGCCGTCGGCGACGCTCGTGGTGAGCTTTTCGGCCAGGGGCTCGGTCTGGGCCATCTGCAGCCGGACTTTGCGCACCGGCGGGTCGCCCGCGAGTTCGCGGACGAGCCCGCCGGTCCACGCGCCGGTGCAGAAGACGACGACGTCGCCGTCGTGCCGCTCGCCGCGGTCGTCGACGACCCCGGTGCCGGTCAGGTGCCGGACCTCCCGGCCGGGCCGCCAGGTGTAGCGGCCGGTCTTCCCGAGTTCGGCGCGCAGGGCGGGCTGCGCGGTGCGCGGCTCGACGGCGGCGTCGCGTTCGCACCAGAGGGCGCCTTCGAAAGCACCCTTCAGCGCCGGGTTCAGGTCGCGGGTTTCGGTGGCATCGAGGAGCTGGTAACCGCGTTCGGCGGCTTCGGCGCCTTCGGTGACTTCGCGCGCGACGGCGAGTTCGGCTTCGGTCCGGACGACGGTCAGCGAACCGTTGGCACGGAAGCCGAGGCCCGCGACCCGCTCGCCGATCCGCTCCCAGAAGTTCCGGGCCCGCTGGGCGGTCGCCAGCTCCCTGCCGGACGCGCGGCCGCCGACCCAGACCAGCCCGAAGTTGCGCACGGACGCGCCGCGCGCTTCGGGCTCGCGTTCGAGCTGGACGACGTCGTGGCCGCGCTCGACGGCCTGCCAGGCGTGCAGCGTACCGAGCACGCCGCCGCCCACGATGAGGATTCGCACGCCGCCCACGCTCTCCGGAGAGCGTCAACAGCCGCTGGCCCCTTGGCGAACGCGCGGTGAAAGGCCATCGAATATTGGACCGGATGAGTTACCGTCTCGTTATGTTCAGAGTCGGCCGACGGCGACGAAGACGCACACCGCGAAGATCAGGGCGTTGGCCCCGACGTTCCGCCACTCGGCCGGCTTGTGCTGCACGACCGCCAGCCGGCCGTGCATCGCCATCGCGCCCACCATCACGATCGCCAGCCCGGCCGCCGCCCAACCGGTCAGCGCCGGGGCGATCCCGAGCAGCACCGGCAGGATCAGCCCCACCACGGCGAACAGCTCGCAGATCGCGGTGAACCGGACCACCGGCAGCGGGTACGCCGCCGCGCCCGTCTGGCCGGTTTCGAGCATCCGCTGCCGCGACATCGTCGACTTCAGCGCGCCCGACAGGGCGAAGATCGCGGCCAACAACACCTGACCGGCCCACAACGCGATGTTCATGACGTCCTCCCGTTCGGTTGTGCGGGAGGAACGAGGGCGCCGCGGAGAACGTGACGCCTCAGGCGCGGCCGAGGCGGGTCACGAAGCTGAGCCGGTCACCGCGGTACAGCGACCGCACCCGCTCGAACGGCGCGCCGTCCGGACCCCACGAGATGCGGTGCATGAGCAGCATCGGCAGGGCCGGGTTGGTGCCGATGAGCAGTGCTTCGCGCGGAGTCGCCAGCACCGTCTCGACGCGCTCTTCGGCGCCGTCGAAGACCACACCGAGCTTCTCGCTCAGGCACGCGTACAGCGACTGCTCGGGGTTGAACACCTCGAGCAGCGTCGGGAACCGCTCGGCCAGGAGATAAGTCGACTCCAGCCCGACCCGCTCCTCGTCGGCCAGCAGCACCCGCTCGATGTGGATCACTTCGGCGTCCGACGTCACCTGCAGGTCGGCGGCCAGCGCGCTGCCGGCCACGCGACGCTCCAGCGTGATCACGTTGCGGCCCGGGCGGATGCCCTGCCGGCGCAGGCCTTCGGTGTAGCTCACCAGTGCCAGCGGCTGCACCAGCTTCGGGCCGGCGACGAACGTGCCGCTCCCCTGCCGCCGGCTGAGCTTGCCCTCGAGCACCAGCTCGCCGACCGCCTGCCGCACGGTCGCCCTCGACACCTCGAACCGCTCGCACAGTTCCCGTTCCGTGGGGAGCACCGATCCTTCGCCCAGTTCCGCGATCACCGCCAGCAGCTCGACCTTGACCGCGTAGTAGCGCGGAACACGGCCGTGCTCGGGAATCCCGTCGAGGACGGGACCGTCGGCGGACAGGCGGGAATGGCGTGAAGGGGCAGGCACGGAATCGACCCTATTCGCTTCCCGGTGCGCCGCGGTTCGCTGTGGTGCGTAACACGGCTGTCACACGGAGGATCACCCGGATGCCCCCGGCCGCGCCGCCCGCTCCTTTCCGGCCGGGAAAGTCTCGGTGAACTCGGGGCTGCTTCGGCCTACGGCCTTCGCCGGATCCGCCGGTGAGAAATCACCCAACCGCCCGAAAGATCCGAAGAAAGTCGGTTGTCCGGGTAGGTGAGCACCTGGTGTAGTCGTGGGGCCGCTCACGGCAACCGCTTCCACTGTGGACATTGGAAGGACTGATCCCCTTGGCTCCCCAGCGCTGGTTCACCCTGCTCAGAAACGCCACCACCGCACTGGCCGCGGTCGCCGCGGCCGCGTCGTTCGCCACCCCGGCGATCGCGGCCCAGCCGCCGTCCACCGACGTCGTCGGCGGGACCCGGGCCGCTCAGGGCGAGTTCCCGTTCATGGTCCGGCTGTCCATGGGCTGCGGCGGCGCCCTGTACACGAACCAGATCGTGCTGACCGCCGCCCACTGCGTCAGCCGGACCGGGGCCAACACCTCGATCACGGCGACCGTCGGCGTCGTCGATCTGCAGAGCACGAGCGCCAAGAAGATCAAGTCGACCTACGTCTACCAGTCGCCCACCTACGGCACCTCGACCGGCGGCGACTGGGCGCTGATCAAGCTCGCGAGCCCGGTCACCGGCCTCTCGACGCTGCCGATCGCGACGACGTCGACGTACAACACCGGCACGTTCACCGTGGCCGGCTGGGGCGCGGCCAGCGAAGGCGGCGCCCAGCAGCGGTACCTGCTCAAGGCGACCGTCCCGTTCGTCGACGACGCCACCTGCCAGGCCCAGGGCGGCAGCTACCCCGACCTCATCCCGAGCGCCGAGATCTGCGCGGGCAACCTCGCCTCCGGCGGGGTCGACACCTGCCAGGGCGACTCCGGCGGCCCGATGTTCCGCCGGGACAACGCCAACGCGTGGATCCAGGTGGGCATCGTCTCCTGGGGTGACGGCTGCGCCCGGCCGCACGCTCCCGGCGTCTACACCGAGGTGAGCACGTTCGCGTCGAAGATCGCCGCGGCCGCCGCTTCGCTCTAGCTCCCTGTCATGAGGGGCACCTTCATGGACTTCACAGCCATGAAGGTGCCCCTCATGACATTCAGCGGGTCTTGTCCAACCGGGACAGTGCCTCTTCGTAGCCGTTCACGAGATCCGCGACGACGTCGGCGACCGGCCGCACCGCGTTCATCCGGCCGACGATCTGCCCGACCGGCATCGACACCACGCTCGGGTCGTTCGCCGCGTGGATCCGGTTGTGGGCGTGGGAAACCAGCAGGTTCTGCAGCGGCATCGGCAGCGGCTCGGGCGCGTCCGCCGCGGCCCACGCCTCGGTCCAGCGGGTCTTGAGCAGCCGGGCCGGCTTGCCGGTGTAGATCCGCGTCCGGACGGTGTCCGACGACGTCGCGCCGACGAGCGCCTGCTGCATCGCCACCGACTCGCCCATGGTCTGCAGGTACTCCTCGGTGGCGAGCCACATCGAGCCCATCCACACGCCGGACGCGCCGAGCGCGAGGGCCGCGGCCATCTGCCGCCCGGAACCGATCCCGCCCGCGGCGAGCACCGGCACGTCGACCGCGTCGACGATCTCCGGCACCAGCACCATGGACGCGATCTCGCCGGTGTGCCCGCCGGCTTCGTAGCCCTGCGCGACCACGAAGTCGACGCCGTTTTCGACGTGCCGGACCGCGTGCTCGGCCTTCCCGGCGAGCGCCGCCACCGGCACGCCCTGGTCGTGACACTGGCCGATGACGTCCGCCGGCGGCGAGCCGAGCGCGTTGGCGATCAGCTTGATCGGGTGGTTGAGCGCGACCTCGACGTGCGACCGGGCGACCGAGTGCAGCCAGCCGAGGACGCCCGCGCGTTCGTCGGTGTCGTCCGGCAGCGGCGGCACGGACAACTCGCGAAGGACGCGGTCGACGAACGCGCGGTGGCCGTCCGGGATCAGCTTCGCGAGGTCGACCTGGGTGCCCTCGGCGGGCACCTTCGCCGGCATCACGATGTCGACGCCGTAGGGCTTGCCGCCGGTGTTCTCGTCCATCCAGGTGAGCACCCGGTCGAGCTCGGCGGCGTCGTTGAACCGGACGCAGCCGAGCACGCCGAGCCCGCCGGCGCGGCTGAGCGCCGCGGCGACGTGCTCCGAGGGCGTGAACCCGATGATCGGCAGATCGATGCCGAGCCGGTCGCACAGGGGTGTCCGCACTGGTCGTGTCCTCCTAGACGGGCTGGGCGGTGGCCGGTTCGTGCTCGGCGGCGTAGCGCTGCGCCCACGGGTAGTCCGGCTTGCCGCTGGGCGAGCGGCCGATCTCGTCGGCCAGCCAGACGGTGCGCGGCACCTTGTAGCCGGCGATCTCGCCTCGTACGTGCTGCTCGATCCCGGCGAGATCGGCCTCGGCGCCCTCGCGGAGCTGGACGACGGCGGCGACGCGCTGGCCGGTCCGTTCGTCCGGGATCCCGATGACGAGCGCGTCGAAGACGTCCGGGTGCGACTTGAGCGCGCCCTCGACCTCTTCCGGGTAGACCTTCTCGCCACCGGTGTTGACGCACTGGGAGCCGCGGCCGAGCAGCGTGACGGTGCCGTCCTCCTCATAGCGGGCGTAGTCACCCGGAACGACGTACCGGACGCCGTCGACCTCGACGAAGATCTTCTTGCTCTTCTCGGGATCGCCGTAGTAGCCGAGCGGGACGTGCCCGCGGCGGCCGATCAGCCCGACCGCGCCGGGCTTCTGCTCGACGAGGTTGCCGTCGTCGTCGAGCAGGATGGCGTCCTTGCCGAAGCTGACCCGCGGACCGGCGCTGTGGTCGGAGCCCTTGGCCACCATGCCGATCCCGGTGAAACCGCTTTCGGACGAGCCGATCGCGTCGGTGATCACGGCGTTCGGCACGAGTTCGACGAACTCCTGCTTCACCGACTGCGAGAACAGCGCGGCGTGGCTGGAGACGGCGACGACCGACGAAGCGTCGTAATCGCCCTCCCGGAACGCCTCGATCAGCGGCCGCGCCATGGCGTCGCCGACGATCGTGAGGACCTGGACCTTGTGCTCCTGCACGGCCTTCCAGATCTCGTGGGCGTCGAAGCGCGGCACGAACACCACGGGGCTGCCGGTGAACAGGGCGCCGAACGCGGCCCACTGCGCGGCGCCGTGGATCAGCGGCGCGGCGGGCAGGCGCGTCAGGCTCCCGGCCTTGCCCTGCTCGGCGAGCGTCCACTCGTCCGGGACGTACTCGCCGGTGACGAAGTTGATCCCGCCGCCGAGTGCACGCCAGATGTCCTCGTGGCGCCAGAGGACGCCCTTCGGGTAGCCGGTGGTGCCGCCGGTGTAGAGGATGTAGAGGTCGTCGTTGCTGCGCTCTTCGAAGTCGCGTTCGGGGCTTTGGGCCGCGAGCGCGGCTTCGTAGTCGACGCCGCCGTAGCTCGAGTAGTCGCCGTCGCTGCCGTCGTCGATCACGACAACGTGTTTCAGTTTCGGCGATTCCGGCAGCGCCGCCGCGACCTTGTCGGCGTAGCTTCTCTCGTGCACGAGCGCGACGAGGTCGGCGTCGTTGAAGAGGTACACGAGCTCGCCGTGCACGTAGCGGTAATTGACGTTGACGGCGATCGCACGCAGCTTGTACGCGGCGATCATCGCCTCGAGGGCCTCGATCGAGTTGCGGGAATAGACCCCGATGTGGGACCCGCGTCCCACGCCGTGCGCGGCGAGGTGGTGGGCGAGCCGGTTGGCCCGCGCCTCCAGTTCGGCGAAGGTGACTCGCCGGTCGCCGCACACGACCGCGACGCGCTCCGGCACGGCGTCGACGGCGTGCTCCAGAAGATCCGCGATGTTGAGTGCCACGTCCTCAAAGTAGAACATGTTATCGTTCTGGGCAATGGCACTGCTCCTTCAGGAGGTTTTCGTGGGTGAACCGCACGCGCTGGTCTCGCAGGAGGGGCAGACCCTCGTCGTCACGATGAACCGGCCCGAGGCGCGCAACGCGATCACCGGCGAGATGATGTCGATCATGGTCGACGCCTGGGACCGCGTCGACTCGGACGACGGGATCCGCAGCTGCGTCCTGACCGGCGCGGGCGGCGCGTTCTGCGCGGGCGCGGACCTGAAGTCGATGTCGCGGAACTTGCCGTCGGAGTCGTTCTCCTCCGGCCGCTTCGACCCTTCGCGCATCCCGGGGCTGCTGAAGGGACGTCGCCTGACGAAGCCGCTGATCGCGGCGGTCGAGGGCCCGGCGATCGCGGGCGGGACGGAGATCCTCCAGGGCACGGACATCCGGGTGGCCGGCGCGTCGGCCCGCTTCGGGGTGTCGGAGGCGCGGTGGGGCCTGTTCCCGATGGGCGGGTCGGCGGTGCGGCTGCCCCGCCAGATCCCGTACACGGTGGCCGCGGACATCCTGCTGACCGGACGCCACCTTTCCGCCGACGAGGCGTTGGCGATCGGCTTGATCGGGCACGTCGTCCCGGACGGTTCCGCCCTCACGAAGGCCCTCGAACTGGCCGCGCTGGTCAATGCCAACGGGCCGGTCGCGGTCCGGGCGATCCTGCGGACGATCCGGGACACCGAGGGACTCCACGAGGAAGAGGCCTTCAAGCTGGACTCGCAGTACGGGATCGAGGTCTTCGCGTCGGAGGACGCGAAGGAGGGCCCGCGGGCGTTCAGCGAGAAGCGAAAGCCGGAGTTCCGCGGCCGCTGACGCGCCATCGCCGTGATCGAAGCCGGAACTCACGTGATCAGGGCCGCAACTCGCGTGACGGAAGCCGTAACCACGAGTTCCGGCTCCGATCACACGAGTTCGGCCCCCAATCACGCGAGTTCGGTCCTTGATCACGCGTGATCAGAGGGGCATCACGCGTGACTGGAGGGGCATCAGGCGTGATTGAGGGGGCATCGGCGCGATGCCCCCTCAGACACGCGCGATGCCTGCCCAAGCACGCGTGATGCCCCTTTGTGCACCGTTCTTGTAGAACGTGTTACATGCGGGTGCAGCTGGATCTTGCTGCCAGAACGAGAACGTGTTTCACTCATGGATGTGACCGAGACACCACTGGCGGCACCTCTCAACGTCGGCTTCGACTACACGCGCTCCACCGGGCCCGTTCTGGGCCGGTTCGTGAACGCGCTGCGGGAGCGGCGCATCGAAGGCATCCGGGGCAGTGACGGGCGCGTGCACGTCCCGCCGGTCGAGTACAACCCCGGCACCGCCGAACAGCTCAGCGAGTTCGTCCCGGTGGCCGACGAAGGCACCGTCGTCTCCTGGTCGTGGTGTCCCGAGCCGCTCGACGGGCAGCCGCTGTCCCGCCCCTTCGCCTGGGCGCTCGTGAAGCTCGACGGCGCTGACACCGCGATGCTGCACGCCGTCGACGCCGGCACGCCCGACAAGATCCACAGTGGCCAGCGGGTGCGGGTCAAGTGGGCCGACGACACCGTCGGGCACATCCGCGACATCGCCTACTTCCTCCCGATCGACGCCGAGGACACCGCGCCGACCGAGCCCGCTCCGCCGGTCGCCGAGCGCGAAGAGGGTGCGCCGGTCAGCGTCATCATCACCCCCGTCCACCTGCGCTACCAGCACTCCGCGTCGCCCGAGGAGAGCCGCTACCTGCGCGGGCTCGCCGAAGGCAAGCTGATCGGGCAGCGCTGCCCGAAGTGCGAGAAGGTCTACATCCCGCCGCGCGGCGCGTGCCCGACCGACGGCGTCCCGACGACCGACGAGGTCGAACTGCCCGACACCGGCATCGTGACGACGTTCTGCATCGTCAACGTCCCGTTCCTCGGCCAGCGCCTCAAGCCGCCGTACGTCGCCGCGTACATCCTGCTCGACGGCGCCGACATCGCCTTCCTCCACCTCGTCCTCGGCTGCGCCGCCCAGGACGTCAAGATGGGCATGCGCGTGCGCGCCGCCTGGAAACCCCGGGACGAGTGGTGGACGTCGCTGGAGAACATCAGCCACTTCGAGCCGACCGGCGAGCCGGACGCGGCCTACGAAACCTTCGCCCACCACCTGTGAGGTCCTGATGCCAGACGTCGCCATCGCGGGCTTCGCCAAGGCCCCCAACGTCCGGGAGACCGAGGGCACCACCAACGGCGTGGAGATGCTCGTCCCGATCTTCGCCGAGGTCTTCGCGAAGACCGGGCTGTCCAAAGAGGACATCGGGTTCTGGTGCTCCGGCTCGTCGGACTACCTGGCCGGGCGCGCGTTCAGCTTCATCGCCGCCGTCGACGCGATCGGCGCCTTCCCGCCGATCCACGAGTCGCACGTCGAGATGGACGCCGCCTGGGCGCTCTACGAAGCCTGGCTGAAGATCAAGATGGGCGAGGTCGAGACCGCGCTCGTCTACGGCTTCGGCAAGTCCAGCGCCGGCCAGCTGCGCCGGGTGCTCGCCCTGCAGCTCGACCCGTACGTCGTCACTCCCCTGTGGCCCGACTCGGTTTCGATCGCCGGGATCCAGGCGCGGCTGGGCCTCGAAGCCGGGCTCTGGTCCGAAAAGGACCTCGCCGAGGTGGCCGCGCGCGGCACGGGCCAGGACGTCAGCGAACTGCTCGACACGCCTTACTTCGCGGATCCGTTGCGCAGGCACGACATCGCGCCGATCACCGACGGCGCCGCCGTGATCGTCCTGTCCACTGTGGACCGCGCGAAGGACGTCGTCGAGCACCCCGCCGTGATCACCGGCATCGAGCACCGCGTCGACTCCCCCGTCCTCGGCGCCCGCGACCTCACGCGCAGCCCGTCCACCGAGGCCGCGGCGAGCGCGCTGGACCTCGACGGCGCCGACCTCGCCGAGCTGCACGCGCCGTTCACGCACCAGGAGCTGATCCTGCGGACGGCGCTGAAGCTCGACGACAGCGTCAAGATCAACCCCTCGGGCGGCGCGCTGGCCGCCAACCCGATGTTCTCCGCCGGCCTAGCCCGCATCGGCGAAGCCGCGACCCGGATCCACAGCGGCGAATCCCGCAAGGCCGTGGCGCACGCGACGAGCGGCCCGGCCCTGCAACAGAACCTGGTGACCGTGCTGGAGGCCCGATGACCAAGCAGCTCACCGCCGTGCTCGGCACCGGCCAGACGCACCACCGCGCCAAGCGCCAGGACGTCTCGATGCCCGGCCTGCTGCGGGAGGCGATCGACCGCGCGATGGCCGACGCCCAGGTCGGCTGGGCCGACATCGACGCCGTCGTGCTCGGCAAGGCGCCGGACCTGTTCGAGGGCGTGATGATGCCCGAGCTGTTCCTCGCCGACTCCCTGGGCGCGACCGGAAAGCCGCTGCTGCGCGTGCACACCGCGGGGTCGGTGGGCGGGTCGACGGCGCTGGTCGCGGCCTCGCTCATCCAGTCCGGCGTGCACCGCCGGGTGCTGACCGTGGCGTACGAAAAGCAGTCCGAGTCGAACGCGATGTGGGGCCTGTCGATCCTGCCGCCGTTCCAGATGCCGGTCGGTGCCGGCGCGGGCGGCTACTTCGCCCCGCACGTGCGCTCCTACATCCGCCGCTCCGGCGCGCCCGAGCACGTCGGGGCGATCGTCGCCGCGAAGGACCGGCGCAACGGCGCTCTCAACCCCTATGCGCACCTGCGGCAGGCCGACATCACGGTCGAGTCGGTCCAGAAGTCGCAGATGCTGTGGGACCCGATCCGCTACGACGAGACGTGCCCGTCGTCCGACGGCGCGTGCGCGATGGTCCTCGGCGACGAGGCCGCCGGGGACGCCGTCGAGGGCGGGGCCGCGTGGATCCACGCGACGGCGATGCGCACCGAGCCCACGACGTTCGCCGGCCGCGACCAGGTCAACCCCCAGGCCGGGCGGGACGCCGCGGCCGCGCTGTGGGCCGAAGCCGGGATCAAGGACCCGATGTCCGAAGTGGACGTCGCCGAGATCTACGTGCCGTTCTCGTGGTTCGAGCCGATGTGGCTGGAGAACCTGGGCTTCGCGCCCGAAGGCGAAGGCTGGAAGGTCACCGAGGCCGGCGAGACGGCGATCGGCGGGCGGCTGCCGTGCAACCCGTCCGGCGGGGTGCTCTCGTCCAACCCGATCGGCGCGTCCGGCATGCTTCGCTTCTCCGAAGCCGCGAAGCAGGTCATGGGCCGCGCCGGGGACTACCAGGTCGACGGCGCGCACATCGCGGTGGGGCACGCCTACGGCGGCGGGTCGCAGTACTTCTCGATGTGGGTCGTCGGCGCGGACAAGCCACGTTGATACGCTCGACCCACCATGCCGAGACTCGCTGACCACGAGCAACGCCGCCGCCAGATCGCCGAAGCCGTCTGGCGGATCGCGAGCGCGCGGGGCCTCGAAGACGTGTCGCTGCGCAAGGTCGCGGCCGAGGCGGGCGTCTCGCTGCGGCTCGTCCAGTACTACTTCGGGACGCGGGACGACCTGCTGCTCGGAGCGCTCGAGATCCTCAACGCCGACGCCGAGCCGAGCATCCGAGCGGGTATCGGGCCGGCGGAGGACGCGACGCCGCGCGAGGTGCTGCGGGCCATGCTCGTCGGGATGCTGCCGGTCGACGACGAGCGCCGCACGCGTTACCTGGTGCACCTCGCGTACTTCGTCCGGTCCCTTTCGGACCCCGGGCTGGCATCGGCGTTCAGCGCCGCGCCGTCCGAGCTGGAGCGGCTGACCGCGGACCTGCTGGCGTGGGGCCGCGATCGCGGCGAGGTCGCCCACGACCTCGAGCTGATGCCGGAGGCCGAGCTGCTCCTCTCGAGCGTCGACGGCCTGCAGACCAGCATCATCCTGAGCCAGCGCACGCCGGAGGCGGCGATCGCGCTGATCGACCACCAGCTCGACCGGCTGTTCCCCATCCGACCGAAAGCAGGCGGACCCGGTCCGCAGGTGATCAGCGCAAGCCGCCCGTTTCCGCCGTGACTGCGGTCGGCCGGGGAACCAACAGCACCGTTAGCCTCGCGAACGTCGCCACCTGAGCGCGAGCAGCGTCCCGACCACCCCGGTCACGACGCCGACGGTGGCCGGCACGGCGACCGGCGGGTCCACCACGATCACCGGCTCGAGCACGACCGGGGCCGGTGGCTGGATCGGCTTCGGCGGCGCGTCCGAGCCGGTCGCGGTCCACGCCGTGACGAACACGAGCAGCCGGGCGATGAGCGAGATGAAGAAGATCAGGCCGATGACCGAGCCGAAGGCGATGCCGGTCGGCGAGTTGCCGATCAGCCGGAGGTAGAACCCGCCGGCCAGCTTGAGCACCTCGAACCCGACGGCCAGGGCGATCGCGCCGCGCACCGCGCTGCGCACGCCCACCTTCTGCCGCGGCAGCCGGGTGAGCACCCACAGGAACACCAGCCAGTCGGCGGCCAGCGAGAGCGGCACCGAGGACGCCGAGACGAGCTGGTGCCCCCAGCTCGTGTCGTCCAGCCCGGCCAGGCGCAGCAGGTAGCCGCCGAGCGCGGTGCCGGAGATGGTGAGCGTGAAGGACACCAGCAGCGCCGCGCTCAGGCCGAGCAGCGCGAGCAGGTCGACGGCGATGAGCCGCGGCAGCGACTGGTCCGACCGGTTCTGCCCCCACAGCGCGGTGAGCGAGTCCCGCAGCGCGTTCATCCAGTTCCAGCCCGAGTAGAGGCCGATGGCCAGACCGAACAGCCCGACGCTGGTCCGCTGCTCGACGAACCCGGTGAGCAGGTCGGTGGCCTTGTCGCCGAGGCTGCCGGGCAGCGTGGACACGATCGCGTGGACCATCGTGCCGAGCAGGTGCGGCTGGCTGGCCAGCACGAACCCGGCCACCGACGACGCCACCATCAGCAGCGGCACCAGCGACAGCAGGCTGAAGTAGGTGATCGACGCGACGTAGTGGTAGCCGCCGCAGTCGATGTAGCGGTTGGTGGCGCGGGCGATGTGGTCCAGCCACCGGTACCGGGCGCGGGCCCGGGCCCAGAGGCTCGGGGCCTTCGGGGAACTCTTCACGGACACTGTCTACCCAGCGGAGGGCCTCTTCGCGCAGGCAACACGCGGTCGGACCAATCCGATCGAGGTCAGCCGAGGACGACCGGCTCGGTGCCGTCGTCCACCGGCAGCGCGGCGTCCGTCGTCGCGAACACCGTGCTGCCCAGGAAGTCGAGCTCGCAGCCGAGGGTGGCGAGGAACGAGGTGTCCGCGGCGTCGCGGCCGGTGGAGATGCGCAGCATGGTCTGGCGGGGGGCCAGGCGGGTGGCGTCGAAGACGTACCAGTGGCCGTCGATCCCGGCCTCGAAGACGGCGTGGAAGTCCATCGGGGACAGCCCGGGCGCGTAGACGCCGACGTAGCGCGCCGGGACGTCGAGGGACCGGCACAGCGTGATGCAGACGTGCGCGAAGTCGCGGCAGACGCCTTCGCCGGCCAGGAGCGTGTCGATCGCGTCGTCGGTCCCCCGGCTGGAGCCGACCACATAGGACAGTCGCTCGTGGACGTGCCGGACGATGGCGTCGACCTTCTTCTTGGCGCTCTTCACGGAGAACAGCTCCGGCGGCACGAGCCCGGCGATCCGGTCGGACGGGCAGTACCGGCTCGGCCGGGTGAAGACGGCGGCGTCGGCGAGCGTGACGGGCTCGGGTTCGGGTTCGGCCAGCGCGCGTTCGGCGTGGTAGGTCACGCGGTGCTCGCCGGCGGGCAGCTCGAAGACCTCGGCGCGGGTCCCGTGCTCGAATTCGACCAGCTCGCTTTCGCCGTGCCAGGACACGGCCAGCTCTTCGGTGTCGGCGTGCGCGGCGGCGACGGAGATCGCCGCGGGCCCGGGCTCGGTGACCCGGACGGAGAACTCGACGTCGACGGTCGCTCGGGGGGCCATCGCCTCATGATGTCATGGTCCGGTGACCACGATCGCGCTCTTCCACTCCGTGCTGGGCCTGCGGCCGGTCGAACTCGGCTTCGCCGACCGGCTGCGGGCGCGAAGCCGCGGCGCGGCCGGGTGCCGACGCCCGGGTGTTCACCTACCCGGGCGCCGGCCACTTCTCCACCCGCCCCGACGGCCCCGACGAAGCCGCGGCGGCGCTCACGTGGGAGCGCGCCGCGGACTTCGTCAGGCTTCGTCAGGCGTAGCGGACCGGGTAGTGCTTGATGCCGTTCAACCAGCTCGACCGCAGCCGCACCGGGGGTTCGGCCTCGGTGATCGCCGGCATCACGTCGGCGATCGCGTTGAAGATCAGGTCGATCTCCAGGCGGGCCAGGTTGGCGCCGATGCAGTAGTGCGAACCGGTGCCGCCGAAGCCGACGTGCGGGTTGTCTTCGCGGAGGACGTCGAACTTCTCCGGATCGTCGAAGACCTCGTGGTCGAAGTTGGCGGAGCTGTAGAACATGCCGACGCGGTCGCCCTTGCGGATGTGCGCGCCGCCCAGCTCGGTGTCGCGGGTGGCGGTGCGCTGGAACGCGACCACCGGGGTGGCCCAGCGGACGATCTCGTCCGGCGCGGTCTTCGGCCGCTGCTCCTTGTAGAGCTCCCACTGGTCCGGGTGGTCGAGGAACGCCTTCATGCCGTGCGTGATGGCGTTGCGCGTGGTCTCGTTGCCGGCGACGGCGAGCAGGATGACGAAGAACCCGAACTCGTCCGAGCCGAGGGCCTCGCCGTCGACGTCGGCCTGGATCAGCTTCGTGACGATGTCGTCCATCGGGCACTTGCGCCGGTCCTCGGCCATGTTCCACGCGTAGCCGATGAGCTGCGCGGACGCCTCCAGGGGCTCGACCTCGTACTCCGGGTCGTCGTAGGCGACCATCTGGTTCGACCAGTCGAAGATCTTGAGCCGGTCTTCCTGCGGGATGCCGATCAGCTCGGCGATGGCCTGCAGGGGCAGCTCGCACGCGACGTCGGTGACGAAGTCGCCGGTCCCCTTCTTGCGCGCTTCGTGGACGATCCGCTCTGCGCGGTCGCGCAGGGTGTCCTCGAGCTTCGAGATCGAGCGCGGGGTGAAGCCCTTCGACACGATCCGGCGCAGCTTCGTGTGCTGCGGGGCGTCCATGTTGAGCAGGACGAGGCGGTTCGCGTTGAGGCGGTCCTCGGTCATGCTCTCGTCGAAGCGGATGATCGCGGTCTTCTCGCTGGACGAGTAGAGCGTGCTGTCGCGCGAGACCTCCTTGACGTCTTCGTGGCGCGAGACGACCCAGTAGCCGTCGTCGCCGAAGCCTGCGGTGTTGGTCTTCTGGGGGTTCCACCACACGGGCGCCGTCCGCCGGAGCTCGGCGAACTCGGCCAGGGGCAGCCGTTGGGCGTAGAGGTCCGGGTCCGTGAAGTCGAACCCGGCGGGGATGAGCGGAGCGGCCACTTTGCCTCCCACTGTTCGCCTTGAAACACGTTCTAACGGCGATTAGAGCATACGGCGTTAACTTGGGGAAGACTGTTCAGTGAAACCCGTTAACTTGACCGATGAGGCCAGGTGAACGAGCGCTCATTCGACAAAGATCAAGATCATGCCGACCCTGGGGTCGCTTGCGCATAACGATAACTTGTTCTAGTTTTTTGGTTACTGGACAGCGTTACCCGACGAAAGGGACGACATGGGCGTGCCGGTCATCGTCGAAGCCGTGCGGACCCCGATCGGCAAGCGGGGCGGGCTGCTGGCCGGCCTGCACGCGGCCGAGCTGCTGGGTGCCGCGCAGCAGGCCCTCCTCGACCGCGCGGGGATCGACCCGGCCCTGGTCGAGCAGCTGATCGGCGGCTGCGTCACGCAGGCGGGCGAGCAGTCCAACAACGTGACGCGCACGGCGTGGCTGCACGCCGGCCTCCCGGAGACGGCGGGCGCGACGACGATCGACGCCCAGTGCGGCTCGGCGCAGCAGGCGACCCACCTGGTCGCCGGCCTGATCGCGGCCGACGCGATCGAGGTCGGCGTCGCGTGCGGGGTCGAGGCGATGAGCCGGGTCCCGCTGGGCACGAACCGGGGGTCCGGCTCGCCACGGCCGTCGTCGTGGTCGATCGACCTGCCCAACCAGTACGGCGCCGCGGAACGCATCGCGGTCCGCCGCGGGCTGACGCGCGACGACGTCGACGCGTTCGGCGCGGCGTCCCAGCGGAAGGCCGCGGCCGCGTGGGAGGCCGGGCACTTCGACCGCGAAGTGGTGCCGGTGAAGGCCCCGGTCCTCGCCGACGACGGTTCCGCGACCGGCGAGACGCGCCTGGTCGGCCGCGACCAGGGCCTCCGCGAGACGACGGTCGAGGGCCTGGCACGGCTGAAGCCGGTGGTGGAGGACGGCATCCACACCGCCGGAACGTCGTCGCAGATCTCCGACGGCGCGGCGGCCTTGCTCCTGATGGACTCCGCACGGGCTGCTTCGCTCGGACTCCGGCCCCGGGCCCGGATCGTGGCGCAGGCACTGGTCGGCGCGGAGCCGTACTACCACCTGGACGGCCCGATCCGCGCGACCGAGCGGGTGCTCGCCCGCGCCGGCATGACGATCGCCGATCCGGACCTGTTCGAGGTCAACGAGGCGTTCGCATCGGTGGCGTTGTCGTGGCAGCGGGTCCTGGAGCCCGATCCTTCCCGCGTGAACGTCAACGGCGGCGCGATCGCGTTGGGACATCCGGTGGGCAGCACCGGGGCCCGGCTGCTGACGACGGCGTTGCACGAGCTGGAACGCCGCGACGCAGCGACGGCGCTGGTGACGATCTGCGCCGGCGGCGCCCTGGCCACGGCGTCGATCATCGAACGGCTCTAGCCGGCCAGCGCGCCGGGGTGGCGGGTCATCTCGGCGAAACCGGCGGACAAAGCGTGAGCCGCCGATTCGGCGGAAAACGACCAATGCACCGAGAACCCCTGGCTGGTCGAGAGGTCAACCTCGCCGTAGCGCATGACAGGCAGCCGGCGGTTGTTCTTGAACCGCCGGTCGGGTCCACCCCTTTTATTCACGTACTGCCAGGTCGTGTCCACCTGGACGGCGTCGGGCGGCACCGTCCCGTCTTCGATGAACCGGGTGCTTCCCGGGACCACCGAAACCGACCCGTAGGGCAGGTCCGCATAGGTGTTCCGGTCCCGCACCAGGATGCGATCCGGCAGGAAGTAGACCGACCGGGTTGCCGCTTGCAGAGAGGGAACGGCGATGTTCGCCTTGAGATGAGCCGAACCGCCCACCCCTCGGCGCAGTGACTCACGGCGCACCAGAGAACCCGCGCCCGCGTTCACCTTGCGCTGGTAGGTGGTCTGGAGATCGCCGCGCGCGATGGTGCTCCACGCGCTGTGCGCCCGGCAGACCTCGTCGAAAGACCCGAGCAGGCGCTCGAACTGTGCCTGCGCGGGGCCGTCCACCTCGTAGAACGCCACCACCGTCCGGCGGACCTTGTCCCGCCAGCCGACCCAGAGGGTGAGCGGGAGAGCGACCAAGAGTATCCAAGGAGTCGCGGCGACGAGGAACAGGCTCACGATGAGCACCCAAGGCCACATCCGGTGCGCTCTCGCCGCGGCGTTGAGCTGCGTGACGAGTGTGGTGGGTGTCGCGGGCAGAAGCTCCTCCGCGCGTCTGCCGGTCACGTCGGACAGCACGACATCGCCGAGTTCGGGCAGCACCGACGCGGGTACCGGCAGGGATCCGCGAGCAGCGGAGCGCCGGGCGCGGTGGCCGCCCGAGGTCGCGCGGTACGACACTCCGGCGACACCAACCCGTACATAGCTGCCGCGTGGACCGGTGCCCACGCGCAGCCCCGGGATACCGGCCGAAACACCGATGCCCGACTTCGAAACGCCCACCCGGAGCGGTCCGAGCCGGATGCTGGTGCGCAGGTAGATCGACATGCGTGCCTCGCTTCCCGTCCGCCACCCACGTCGCATCGGAGACGGGATCCGCTACGGAAGACCACCGACCGCAACAAGGCCGAGATCATCACGTGATGGGAAGTCCCACGAGGTCAGCCGGGAAGGTGGGCGTCCACCTCGATTTCGATCTTCATGCGCGGGTCGGCCAGGCCGCACTGCAGCATCGTCGCCGCCGGGCGGACGTCCGCGAACGCCTTGCGCAGCACCGGCCAGCACGGCTCGAAGTCGTCGCGCTCGGGCAGCAGGTAGCGCACGCGGACCACGTCCGCGAACGTGCAGCCGGCCTCCTTCAGCGCCGCTTCGATGTTGCGCAGGCACTGTGCCGCCTGCTCGACGACGTCGTCGGAAATGGTCATCGTCGGGTAGTCGAAGCCGGTCGTGCCCGAGACGTACACGCGGTCGCCGTGCACCACCGCGCGGGCGTAGCCGATTCGCTCTTCGAAAGTCGACCCGCTGAGGATCGCTCGCCGTTCTGCCATGCCGCGCACGCTAGGGGCCGACCACCGCGCCGTCCACTTCGTTGTCTGTGCTTGACTTCCACGCATGATCTCGGAAAGCCGTTGCCCGGTGGAGGACGGCGAGCTCCTCGTCCGCCGCGGCGGCGAGGGCCCGGAGCTGCTGCTGATCGCGGGCGGCACCGGGTCGGGTGACTCCTACCGCGCGCTGGCGAAGCACCTGTACGCGGACTACACGGTCATCACGTACGACCGGCGCGGCCACTTCGGCAGCACGGACACCACCACGGGCCCGGTCCCGGTGTCCCGCCAGGCCGACGACGCGCGGGCGGTGCTGGACCACGCGACCGGCGGCCCGGCGCTGGTGTTCGGCTCGAGCGCGGGCGCGCTGATCGGCCTCGACCTCGTCGCCCGCCACCCCGCCCGCGTGACGACGCTGGTCGCCCACGAACCCCCGGCGGTCCACCTGATGCCGGACGCGGGAAGCTGGCTCGAAGCGGCGGCGGAGCAGGTCCGCCTGGCCCGTTCGGGTGAGCTGATGACGGCGGTGACCCGCTTCGCGGACGCCATCGCGGGCGCGGCGCTGCCCGACCTGCCGAACCTCCGCCTCCCCCACGAAGCCGACTGGATCCGCCTGTTCGACCGCGAGCTGACGGAGTTCTTCGACTACCTCCCGGACCTGCGCGCGCTGCGCCGCGCGAGCACGGAGATCGTCCCGGTGGCGGGCGAGGGCAGCCGGGGCCGCTACCACTACCAGCCGGCGAAGATCCTGGCGCTGGAGCTGGGATTGCCGTTCACGGAGATGCCGGGGGCGCATCTGGCGCCGCAGCGGAACCCGGCCAAGTTCGCGGCGGCGTTGAAGGATCTGCTCAGCCCCGAACTCTGACCGAAGCCGGCCCCCGCCCTTCCCTGGGGGGCGTGCCCATGTCCAGTTTACCGGCGGGTCATGACAAAGCACGCAAACCGGGACTCCGGCGCCGAAGCTGTCCACATCCGGCGAGGCCTGTGCACAACCTGGCGACCACCCTGCGACTCGACCGCCGGTAGCCTCAGACCACCCGGACGCCGTCCTTCCAGACCTCCCGGATGTTCGACGCCAGCGCCGGGAAGTCGTACGGATTCCCCGCCACCACCACGAGATCCGCCCGCAGCCCGGGCTCGATCCGCCCCAGCTCACCGTCGAGCCCCATCAACCGCGCCGCGGACGACGTCGTCGCCTCCAGGACGTCCGCCTGGGTCATCCCGCACGCCGCCATCAGGGCCAGCTCCTCCAGGTTCGTGCCGTGCGGCCCGACGCCGCTGTCCGTGCCCATCGCGATCCGGACGCCCGCCGCGTACGCGCGCCGTACCGAGTCGCGGTGCACCTCCACCACCTCACGCGCCTTCGTCACGACCGCCGAAGGCAGGTCCACTCCGGCGTCGGCCGCTCGGACCACGTTGACCGGGGCGATCAGCGTCGGGACCAGCCACGTCCCGTGGCCCAGCATCAGCTCGATCGCCTCGTCGTCGAGGTAGATGCCGTGCTCGATCGACCGGACGCCCGCGCGGACCGCGTTCTTGATGCCCGCCGCGCCCTGGGCGTGTGCCATCACCGGGCGCCCCTGCATCGCCGCCTCGGCGACCAGGACCTCCAGCTCCTCCGGCGTGTACTGCGAGTGCCGCGGGTCGTCGCGCGGCGAGAGCACGCCACCGGTCGTGCAGACCTTCAGCACGTCCGCGCCCGCGCGCAGCAGCGTCCGGGCGACGCGGCGGATCTCGTCGGGGCCGTCGGCCGTCGCGTCCGGGCGGCCGGGGTGCGGCACCAGCAGGGGGACGCAGATGCTCGACGGGTGCCAGCTGTCGCCGTGCCCGCCGGTCTGGCTGATCAGGCCGATCGAGATCTGCAGCCGCGGTCCCGGGATCAGCCCGTCGTCCACCGCCTGCTTGATGCCGAGGTCCGCGCCCGACGCGTCCCGGACCGTCGTGATGCCCAGCCCGAGCGTCGCCCAGAGGTTCCGCGCGGCTTCGTAGAACTGGTAGGAGAACGGCTTCTGCACGCGGGCCAGCAGCCCGATGTCCGACACCGTGACGTGCACGTGGCAGTCGAACAGCCCCGGCAGCAGCACCGCCCCGGAGCAGTCGACGCCCTCGTCGCCGTCCAGGTCCGTGCCGACGTCGACGATCCGGCCGTGCTCGACCACGACGTCCGCCGCCGCCGGCTCCGCGCCGGTGCCGTCGAACACCGAGCCGCCGGTGAAAACCGTACGCGTCACGCCGCCTCCACGGGAGAAGTCTGCCGCCGCACCACGAGAGCCGTCAGGGCGAGGACGACGACGTTGACGCCGAGCCCGACCAGTCCCACGTTGACCGTGCCGACGAGGTGAGTGTCCACAAAGGTCAGCCAGATGACGACGAGCTCGCCCGCGATCAACCCGGCGAACACCGGGCCCTTGCCGACGGGCACCCGGCGCAGGAAGCCCAGCAGGTTGGCCGGGGCCAGCTGGACCGACCCCGAATAGGTGAGCAACAGCAGGTTGGCCAGCAGGTCCGGCCGGAAGATGCCGAGCACGAGGGCAAGAGTACTCGCGAGCACAACCGTGCCGTGGTTGATCCAGAACTGCCCGCGGCCACTGCGGACGCGGACGATGTTGCGCGCCACCAGCGACGAGATGCCGATCAGGATCCCGGCCGCCGGGACCATCGCCGTGGCCGTCGCGGCGACCACGATGACGCCCGTGACCCAGGTCGGCAACGCGTCTTTCGACAGCGTCAGCAATACGCCGTTCGGGTCACTCCCCTTGGGTACCACGATGATCGCGGCGAACCCCACGATCATCGGCAGCAGCAGGCACAGCTCGTAGATCGGCATCCAGGTGTAGTTGCGCCGCAGCACCTTCGGGTCGCGCGCGGACATCAGCGCCGGCCACGAGTGCGGCAGCGTCATCAGCCCGACGCCGATCGCGCTGACCAGCATGCTCGTCACGAACCAGACGTGATCGTTCGGTCCACTGTGGACGATCAGCTTCTCCGGGTGCAGCTGCTCGATCTTGTGGAACACGCCGCCGATGCCGCCGGCGAAGTGCGTCGGCACGGCGATGATCAGCACCACCAGCGCGACCAGCATGATCCCGTCCTTGAAGTAGGACGTCGCCGCGACGCCGCGCAGCCCGGCCCACAGCACGAACGCGACCACCAGCACGCTGCCGGTGACCATGCTCAGCGTGCCGGACGCGCTGTCGCCGGTGACCAGCCGGACGATCAGGCCGAGCCCGGTGATCTGCAGCTGCAAGTAGGGCAGCACGAACACCACGCCGAGTACCGCCGACAGCGTCCCGAGCGCCCGGCTGGAGTAACGGTCCTCGAGGAAGTCGCCCTGGGTGAGGTAGCCGCGCTCCTTGCCCATCGTCCAGAGGCGCTTCGCCAGGAAGAACAGCACGACGTAGGCGATCGGCACGTACGGCAGCGCGTACATCGCCGCGACACCGCCGGAGAACGCGAGGCCGGCCATGCCGAGGAAGGTGAAGGTGGTGAACACCTCGCCCGCCTGCAGGAACCACATCGTCAGCGCGCCGAAGCGGCGGCCGCCGACGGTCCATTCGGCCAGGTCGGCGACGGGCTTGCGCCGGCCGAGGAAGCCGAGGACACCGATCAGGACGATGCCTGCGAGGGTGAAGGTGAGGATCACGACTCCTCCTCCCGGCCGCGCATCAGGCGTTCGGACAGCAGCAGCGCCGGGGTGAACATGAGGCACCAGAACGCGCCCCAGACGATCATCCGCGGCAGCCCGAGCCACAGGCCGGTGGTGTTGACGAACGGCAGGAACGGCATCAGGACCAACGCGAGCACCGGGAGCAGCGGTGGCCAGTGGTAGCTGCGCACGGCGTCACCCGGCCAGGTCAGCGAGGCGGCGGACGGCGAGCTCGGCCAGCAGCGCGGCGCCGTCGCCGAGCACGCTGTCGTCGAAGCGGGCGCGCGGGGAATGGTTGTCCGGCGCGGATTCCGGGTCCGCCGGGCACGCGCCGAGGAACAGGTACGCGCCGGGGACGCGTTCGAGCACGCGGGAGAAGTCCTCCGAGCCGGTGATCGGATCGGCCATCTCGGTGAACCGCTCGTCCCCGAAGACGTCACGGATCGTGGCGGCGACGAAGTCGTACGCGGCGGCGTCGTTGACGGTCGCCGGGTACTCCGGCTCGTAGGTGACGTCGACGTCGAGGCCGTGCGCCTGGGCGATGCCCTCGCACACCCGCACCGCCCGCTCCCCCACGCGGGCCGCGACCTCCGGCGAGAACGACCGCAGCGTCGCCTCGAACACCGCGTCGTCCGGGATGATGTTGCGGCGGGTCCCGGCGTGGAACGAGCCGACGGTGATCACCACCGGGTCGAAGACGTCGAAGGTGCGCGTCACCATCGTCTGCAGGGCGGTGACCATCTCGCAGGCGGCCGGGATCGGGTCGCGGGCGTCGTGCGGCGACGAGCCGTGGCCGCCGTCGCCGCGCACGCGGACTTCGAGGGCGCCCGAGGCCGCCATCAGCGTGCCGGGCCGGGCGACGAACTGGCCCTTCGCGTAGCTGGCGGCCGAAACGTGCAGGCCGTACGCGGCGTCGACGTGCCTGCCGGACGCCGTCAGCACGCCTTCGTCGATCATGTGACCGGCGCCGTCCCAGCCTTCTTCGCCGGGCTGGAACATGAAGACGACGTCGCCGGGCAGCTCGTCCTTGCGGGCGGCGAGCAGCCGGGCCGCGCCGACGAGTCCCGCTGTGTGGAGGTCGTGGCCGCAGGCGTGCATGGCGCCGTCGAGGGTGGAGCTGAACTCCTCGCCGCTGGCTTCGGTCACCGGGAGGGCGTCCATGTCGCTGCGGAGCAGGACCGTTCCGCCGGGTTTGCCGCCGCGGAGGACTCCGGTGATCGACGAGAGGTTCTTGCCGAGGCTCACCTCGAGGGGAAGGCCGTCGAGTGCGGCGAGGACCCGCTCCTGGGTGCGCGGCAGGTGCAGGCCGATCTCGGGGATGCGGTGCAGGTCGCGGCGGAGGGCGACCAGGTCGTCGAGCAGGGCGGCGGCGTCCGAACGCAGGGTCATCCGCAGATCATGCAAGTGTCGAGCACAATGGCCGCAGAAATTCCCCGAAACCACCGCTGTGAGTGCCGATGAGCGAAGAATCCGCCATGTTGACCGAGCAGGACCTCAAACTGGTCGACGCGCTGCAGGCGGCGCCCCGGGCGTCCTGGTCGACGCTCGGCCGCGCGCTCGGCCTGGGCGCGGTGACCGCCGCCCGGCACTGGGACACGCTGGTCGAGCGCGGGGACGCGTGGCTCACCGCGTACGCCGGCGGCGAGCTGACCGCGCAGCTGGCCCTGGCCTTCGTCGAGATCGACTGCGTGCCAGGGGCCGCTCTTTCGGTCGCGGCCACGCTGGCTTCGGACGTCCACGTCGTGACCGTCGAGTACGTGGCCGGGCCGTGCGACCTGCTCGCCCACGTCGTCGCGCCGACGCTGCGGGAGCTGGGCGCGCACGTGCTGGACCGGGTGTCGGCGGTGCCCGGGGTGACGCGGGTGCGGACGGTGCTGTCGCCGCGGATGTTCACCGAGGGCAGCCGGTGGCGGGTGCGGGCGATCTCGCCGGGACAGCGCGAGGCCCTGTCGGCGAAACCGGCGAAGAACCGCGCGCCGCTGCGGTTCGGCGATGCCGACCGGGCGCTGATCTTGGCGCTGGGGGTGGACGCCCGAGCGTCGGCGGCGGCGTTGGCGCTCGAGCTGGGCGTCGGGGCGACGACCGTCCGGCGCCGGCTGGACGTCCTGCTCGGCCGGGGCGCGATCCGCGTCCGCTGCGAGATCGCACGGTCGGTGTCGCCCGCGCCGGTCACGGTGACGCTGTGGCTGCGGGTGCCGCCGGACAAGCTGGAGACGACCGCGCGATCGCTGGCGATGCTGCCGGAGGTGCGCATGTGCGCGGGCCTGACCGGGGCGG
Organism: Amycolatopsis sp. NBC_01488; assembly: GCF_036227105.1. Classification (NCBI taxonomy): domain Bacteria; kingdom Bacillati; phylum Actinomycetota; class Actinomycetes; order Pseudonocardiales; family Pseudonocardiaceae; genus Amycolatopsis; species Amycolatopsis sp. NBC_01488. The sequence continues at coordinate 9,083,717 of NZ_CP109434.1, forward strand.
CGAACCTGATGCTGGTGGTGTGGCTGCCTTCGCAGCACGACACCCTTCCGCTGGAGGCGGTCCTCGCGGCGAAGCTGCCGTGGCTGGAGATCACCGGCCGCGCGGTGACGCTGCGGAGCGTCAAGCTGATGGGCCGCCTGCTCGACGCGGCCGGGCGCGGGACCGGCCGCGTGCCGCTGGACTTCTGGGCCGCGGTCCCCGTGCCGGAGCACGGGGACCGCGGCGTGAGCCGGCCCGGGGGATGAGGGGGGTGAGGTGGAGGGAAGCATCCACCGGACCGGGGTCTTCGGGGTGGGGGTCTTCGGGGTGGGGCTCTTCGGTGTCGGGCTCTTCGGTTTCGGAGGCGGGGATCCGGCCTGGCGACCGAGGGGCGGGCGCCGGGCCGGGAAGTCTGGGGGCGGATCGCGCGTGATCGGAGCCGTGACTCGCGTGATCAGAGGCGGAACTCGCGTGACTGGGACCGGAACTCGCGTGCCTTGGCGGTCGGTTCGCGTACCTGGGGGTCGGTTCGTGTGATCGGAGGCGGATCTCGTGTGTCTGGAGGGGCATCTCGCGTGATTGAGGGGGCATCACTTGTGATTGGGGGTCGACACGGGGAGGAGTTCCGGCGCGGTGGACTCGGGGGGTGAGGTGGAGGGAAGAACGTCCACCGGCCGGAACTCGCGGGGCGGGACTGCTCCCGCCTTCTTCCTCCTTCGCTGACCCGGCGGTGCCGGATCGGTGGGGGTGAGGAATCCCGGCCCGGGGGACTTGGGGTGAGGTGGAGGGAAGTGTCCACCCGGGCCGGGGCTCGGGGCGCGGGACGGGGGTCCCGCGGTTCTTTCGGGTGGTGCGACCGGCCCGGCGGACTGGGGGGGTGAGGTGGAGGGAAGGTCCGCCGGGCCGGGGTTGGAGGGGCGGGTCAGTACCCGCCGGTGGAGGCCGTCGCGATCGGGGTGGCGGGCCGGCGCGCGGGGTCGACCTTGCAGCCGTTGGGTTCCATGGCGTACCAGGTGTTCCCCACGCCGTGGCCGGTCGCCTCGCCGGGCGCGCCGTCCTTGGCGTAGGTGTAGACCGGCCAGCCGCCGACGGTCACCTGGCGGGTGCCGTCGGCCCGGGCGATCTGCCCGACCAGGCCGGTGTCGATGTCTTCGGCGACGGTGATCCGGCCGTCCACGAGCAGCGGCGGCCACGTCTTCGCGCAGGCACCGTCGCAAGTGGACTTTCCGGAGTCCTTGCCGTCCTTGGTGAACAGGTAGAGCGTGCGGCCGGCCTGGTCCGTCATGACCGGGCCGAGGCCGCCGACGTCGGTGGTGCCGAGGGTGGTCGGCTTGGCCGCCTTCTCCCCCGTCGGCGTGATCGCCGACCAGTCCGCGCTGACGTTCTGGCCCAGCGCGACGCCGGAGCCGGTGTCCTTGGCGTAGCGGTAGAGCGGCCAGCCGCCGACGGTCACCTGCTTGCGGCCGTCGGGCCGGGTGACCAGGCTGACCAGCTGCGCGTCCACCCCGGCGGCGAGCGCCGGGGAGTCGGAGAGCAGCGGTGGCCACGTCTCGGCGCAGGCGTCCACGCAGGTGGCCTTCGGCGGATTCGCCGCGTCCTTGGCGTAGCGGTAGAGCGTGTGGCCTTCGGCGTCGGCGAGAACCGCGCCGAGACCATCCACTGTGGACGTGACCAGCTGGGCCTGGCCGGCCCCCGAGGGCGCCTGAACCGTGCTCGCCGAGAGCTGCTGCTGCGCGCCGAGCGACACCGGCTGGACCGCACCGGCCGTGGCGTACGGGTTGGTCCCGCAGGCCGCGACCAGTACGAGACCGGCGATGGCCGGCAAGGCGGCGGCACTCGGACGAGCACGGTTCATCGGACGTTCTCCCTCCTGGCGTGGAATGGACCGGACGGAAAGGGCTATTCCGCGCAGGCCTTACCGGAGTTGATGCAGTTGACCACGCGGCCCATGATCCTGTTGCTCATCACGTTCGCGAAGTCGTCGTGGTCGGACCGCGGGTTGTGCTTTTCCTGGGCGAAGGCGTCCACTTTGTACTGGCCCTTCTGCTGGACGTCCAGCGGGACGTTGTAGACCAGCGTCACCTGCAGCTGCGGCACGTTCTTGAAGCCCTGCGGGCACTTGCCCTGCTGGTTCGCGAACACGATGTGCGTGCGGTGGTTGGCGCTGTCGGTGTTCTTGCCGTCCCAGCAGTTCGGGAAGGCGTGGATCCGCTCCACCTTGCTGCCCGCGGGGCAGATCGGGTAGAGATCGGTCAGCCGGTCCTCGAACCCGGTGCAGGTCCAGCTCGGCCGGGCGTTGGCCGGGCCGTTGGTGCTCTGCTTGGCGTCACCGTAGAGGATCTTCAGGCCGAGCGGCATCGCGACGACGTTCTGGGCGCCGCCGCCGATGAACTTCAGCGTCGCGGACTCCGGTTCGATGATCTGGCCGTCGTTGTCGCCGACCGCTTCATTCGCGCCCGAGACCCCGCCGAGTTCGGTCGGCGGCGCGGCGGCGCTGCTGCTCTGGTTGTTCTGGCCGCCGTTGTTCTGGCCGCCGTTCTGGTTCTGGCCGCCGTTCTGGTTCTGGCCGCCGTTGTTCTTGCCGCCACGACGGCGGTCCTGGTTCTGCTGGCCGTTCTGCTGGTTCTGGCCGCCCTGCTGCTGGGCGTTCTGGCCGCCGCGGCCCGTCGCGCCACCACCGGTGTTCCGGCGCTTCTGCTGCTGACTGTTCGGGTCCTGCGCGTTCTGACCGTTCTGGCCCTGCGCGTTCTGGCCCTGCGCGTTCTGGCCCTGCGCGTTCTGGCCCTGCGCGTTCTGGCCCTGCGCGTTCTGGCCCTGCGCGTTCTGGCCCTGCGCGTTCTGGCCCTGCGCGTTCTGGCCCTGCGCGTTCTGGCCCTGCGCGTTCTGGCCCTGCGCGTTCTGGCCCTGCGCGTTCTGGCCCTGCGCGTTCTGGCCCTGCGCGTTCTGGCCCTGCGCGTTCTGGCCCTGCGCGTTCTGGCCCTGCGCGTTCGGGTCCTGCGTGTTCTGGGCCTGACCCTGGCCGGCGTCCTGGGCGGCCTGCGCGTCCTTGGCGCTCTGGTCCTGCGGGACGTCGCCGATCTTGCCCTGCTGGGCCTGCTGGGCCTTCGCGTTCTGGCTCGCGTTCGCCGCGTTGTCCGCGCGGTCGATGCGGATGACGGGCCAGAAGTAGGCCGACTGGTCACCGTTCTTGCAGGTGGTGCCGCCGGCGAGGAGGCTCTTGAGGCTCGAGTCCGCGTCGGTCGTCACGTTGCCGACGTAGTCGTGCAGGTGCTGGGCGCCGTTCTTGATCCTCGGCTGCGCGATGAAGTTGTCCGGGTTGTGGTGCGCGCCGTCCGCGTTCGTTCCACAGTCGACGGTGAAGGAACCCTGCACGCCCTTCTGCTTCAGGGCCGCGTTGACGTTGTTGCCGGCGGGAACCTTGTTGATGTCGATGAAGAACGACGGGTCCGCGGGGTCCGCGCTGGCCTCGCCCGTGCGGCCCGCGCTGACCGCGACGGCGAGTGCGCCGACGGCGATCGCCAGGCCGATCGCACCCATCGCGATCTTGGTTCGGCGGGCAACGCGGTGCTTGCCCGTCACGGGGGACCGAGAATTCCGGGCCATAGACTAGTTCACCTCGTTCGTTATTCCGGGCACGCCGAATAGCGCGGCGGCCCGGGCAAGAACTACCGTTGGTTGAGGTCGAGATCGCACGGAACCCTGCGGGGAAGCTCCGGGTTCCGGCTGTCGGGATGCATCGGGGGATGCATTGGGGGATACGGACGCGAACGCGGCGAGGTTCAAAAGCGACCGGCCCGTTATCTGTTCGTTATCAAGCGGAACGCAACCGGACGCCATTCACCCAGGTCATGGCCCTGCGCACGGAAAAGAACGTTCTGAACCACGGCCCACCCGGAGCCGTGACCGAAGGAGGAAGAGTCAGCGCTGCACGACGACGAGCACCGTGCCGTCGTCGCCGCGGACCTCGAACCGGGCGATCTGGTCCATCGCCAGGGAGACGGAACCCTGCAGTCGCAACGGGTCCGGGGAGCCCGGGATGCCGAATCCCTTGGGCGGCACCGACCAGCCGGACACGACGCGGTCGTCCCCGGTCGTGGAGACGGCGAACAGCTGGCACTTCAACGGCCCGACGATCCCGCGCAGCTCGAGGTCGACGCGGCTGCCCCACTCCACGGGAGACACCCGGACGACGGCACTGACCGCGGACCCGCCGCTGCCGCGGCCGTAGGTCTGCCCGCTGCCGGGCTGGCTCGGCGCGCCGGTGGACGGCGCCGGGACGCTGGTCGCCGCGACGCTCGTGACCGCCTGCTTGCCGCTCGGCGCGGAGAGCGAGGCGGGCGGGACGGCGTCGGCCGGCCGGACCGCGAGGGTCACCAGCGGGCCGGCAATCACCGCGGCAGCGGCCGCGGCGCCGGCGAGGATGCCGATCCGCTTGCGGCGGCGGCGCTTGACGGCGGCCTCTTCCATCAGGCCGCGCAGCACGCGGGGCCCGGGCGCGAGGGTGCGCGGGCTGGGCGCCGGCATCGGCGGCTCCGGCCAGCTGCGCTTGACCATGTCGAGGACGTCCGGCAGCTGGTACAGCTCGATCAGGTCGAGCTGGCAGTGCGGGCAGTTCATCAGGTGGGCTTCGAACTGGGTGCTCTCGGCCTCGCTGAGGACGCCGAGCACGTACGCGGCGACGTCGGTGTGTGCGGACCCGGCCACCCTCAGTTCACCCCCGCTCGCGCAGAGCCCGGCGCAGCGCGCGGACAGCGTGGTGGATGCGGGACTTGATGGTGCCGGGGGGCACGCCGAGGGTCGCCGCGACCTCGTTCACGGTCCGATCGCGCAGGTAGGTCTGCTGGATGGCCTCCCGCTGCTCGGGCGAAAGGCCCTGCAGCGCCTCGTAAACGATCATCGCGGCGAGCGTCCGGTCCGATTCGTCGGACACCGCGATCGCGTCGGATTCGATCTCCTCGAGCTCCTGGGGCCGGACGCTGCGGCTGCGCCAGCCGTCGATGACGATACGCCGGGCCACCGTGAACAACCAGGCACGCAGCATCTCCGGCTGGCGGTCGAGCTTGTCCGCGTTCCGCCACGCCTTGATCAGGGTCTCCTGCACGACGTCTTCGGCCCACTGCCGGTCGTGGCCGGTCAGCCGCAGCGCGAACGCCATGAGGGACCCGCCGAACTCCTGGTAGAGCGCCTTCGCCAGATCGTCGGAGGCGTCGTTCGACTCGACGACGACTTCCTGATCTTCGACGGGTCTCAGCGCTCGAGTGTGCCGTCCCACGCGGGACATCCTGGTGGGCCGAAGGGCGTACGTCCAGTACCAAAAGAAGACGAAACTTTTTTGAACCGTTTCCGGACCGTGTCCGTATCCCCTACCGAAGACCCCGACAAGGCGTTGTCCCCCGCAACGCTCCGCATCCACTCCGGACCGATTGTCCACTGTGGATCTTTTGCGCGCATTTTCGCCTCACCCCAGGCTACTGCGCGTAGTCATGCCCTCGGAGGAGCAGTGATACGCATTCCCCGTACGGTGGTCCCCGCCGCCGTGTGCCTCACCGCACTCGCCCTGCTCACCGCGTGTACCGCCGGCGCGGCCACCACCTCGGGTGGTTACGCCGCGGGTGGCGGCGCCGGTATGCAGATGCCCGGCATGCAGGCGCCGATGACCATCGCGATGCCGCAGCCCATCACCGCCAACCCCAACGATCCGGCGAAGAGCCAGCTCAGGGCCGCGAAGACGTTCGACCTCGGCCAGATGCTGGTCGACGGCACCGGGTACACGATCTACCGGTACGACCGCGACACGACCGATCCGTCGCGCTCGAACTGCACCGACGCCTGCGCCGCCAAGTGGATCCCGGTCAAGGCCGGCGGCAACCTCGCGCCGATCGACGTCGACCGGTCGCTGATCGGCCAGATCACCCGCGACGACGGCACCCAGCAGCTCACCCTGGCCGGCTGGCCGCTGTACCACTTCACCGGCGACAGCGAACCGGCCGACACGTCCGGCCAGGGCGCCGACGACGCCTGGTTCCCGATCGCGCCGGACGGCAAGAAGATCACGATGACCCAGGACCAGTGGAGGGAAAATGCTTTCGGCCTCTGAGTACGCCGGGCTCGAGTTCGCCCCTCCGTCCCCGCTCGAGCGGTCCCGTCCGGTGGTCCGGATCCTGTTCGTGCTGGTCGCGGTGCTGACCCTGCTCGCGGCGGTGTCCCCGGCCTCGATCGCCCAGACGACCGCGGTCTCCCCCGAAGACTCCGTGCTGCTGACCAAGGTCCGCCAGGCCGGGCTGTGGGAGATGCCCTCGGGCATGATGGCGATGCAGAAGGGCAGCCCGAAGGTCCAGGCGATCGGCTTCGCGATCATGATGGACCACGGCCGCCTCGACGTCGCGACCCGCGCGTTGTCGCAGAAGCTCAACTCGCCGGTGCCGGACCAGCCTTCGGACGAGCAGCGCGGCTGGCTGCTCGAGGAGATGAACGCGGCCCCTGGCCCGTCGTTCGACCGCATCTTCGCCAACCGGCTGCGCGCGGCGCACGGCCAGGTCTTCGCCATCCTCGCGCAGCTGCGCGCCGGCACCCGCAACGACGACGTGCGGGCGTTCGCGACCGTCGGCAACCAGGCCGTCCTGCGGCACATGACGATGCTCGAAAGCAGCGGCGTGGTCGACTTCGATGCGCTCCCCACGCCGACGGTCTCCACCACTGCCGCCCCCGCGGGCGCGCTGCTGGGCCTCGACACCTCCCAGCTCACCGTGGTGGTGGCCCTGTTCCTGCTGCTCGGCGGCGGTCTGTTCTACGTGCTGCGCCAGGTCAAGGGCAACCGCGGCCGGGCCAGGACGGCCGCCCGCGCGGCCACCGTCAGAACCGGGGGCAGCCATGGTTGAGACCTGGCACGACGCGACGATCTTCCTCACGCAGCAGTTCCAGCCGAAGACCGACCCGGCGGCCCGCGGCCTCGCAGCCTTCGCGGCGCGGGCGTCCTACGCGGCGATGATGCTGACGCTCACCTGGGGCGTGCTCACCGCCACCGGCTGGGTGCGCTCGGTCACCGGCCGCAAGGCGCTGCGCAGCACGCACATGGTGCTGGCCACCGGCACGCTGATCTTCGGCGGCATCCACGCGCTGGGCTTCTTCTACCTGACGATCCAGCCGTACAGCCTGCAGTACCTGTTCCTCCCCTTCCTGTCGGGCCAGGAGACCCGGCACAGCATCGGCATCGTCGGCTTCGAGGTCATGCTGGCCATCGCGCTCACCGCCGGCCTGCAGCGGTTCACCTCCTACCGCCGCTGGCTGTGGCTGCACCGCTGCGCCTACCCGGCCGTCGCGCTGACCGCGCTGCACGCGTGGTTCGGCTCGATCGCCAACGGCCACCTCGCGGTCGTCTGGCTGGGCGGCATCACGCTGCTCGTCCCGGCGGTCACGACGTCGCTGCTGCGGTTCATGCCCGCCCGGACCCTGGAACGCATCGGACTCGTGGAAGAGCAGGTGGCCTGACATGCCCTTCCGTTTGCCCGGTAGCGGGCCCCGGATCAGCGTCGACAACGACCGGTGCGAGCTCTACGGCATCTGCGCCATGGAGGCGCCGGACGTGTTCGACCTCGGCCAGGACGGCCGCCTGCGCTTCCACACGCGGCTGCTGGACGAAACCACCATGGAACAGGCGAAGATGGCGGCTCGCTGCTGCCCGATGCAGGCGGTCGTGATGAGAGGGGACCTCGATGGCTGACGGCGACCGGATCGTCATCGTGGGTGCGGGCGTCGCCGGGCTGCGTGCCGCGGAACGCCTGCGGGAACAGAACTTCGACGGCGAGATCGTGCTCATCGGCGACGAGGCCCGGCGTCCCTACCACCGGCCGATGGTCTCCAAGGCGCTGGTGATGGGCACCGAACGGCCCAGCGACGTCGGGCTCGACCACTACCTGCCCGACCTCGACGTGCACTGGCGCCTCGGCGCGCGCGTGACGCACCTGGACACCACCGAGCGGGTCGTGCACCTGCCCGGCGGCGAGTCCCTCTGGTACGACGGCCTGATCGCCGCGACCGGCGTCTACCCGCGGCACCTGCCCGGGTCGCCGCGGCACGACCCGCGTGTGCGGATCCTGCGCACGGTCGAGGACTCGATGGCCGTGCGGCGCTGCCTCAACGCCAGCAAGAAGCCGGCCGTCGTGATCGGCGCCGGCCTGATCGGCAACGAGTTCGCCGCGAGCATGCGGCACATCGGCCGGGACGTCACCCTGGTCGGCCACGCGAAAGCACCGCTGCACCGCTTCGGCGACCGCGTCTCGAGCGGGATCGTCGAGGCGCACCACGAGCACCGGGCGAAGCTGGCGATGAAGAGCGAAGTGCGGCACTGGATCAGCACGAAGGACACCGTCGGGCTGCACCTGACGAACAACCAGCTGCTGGTCGCCAGCGTCGTCGTGCTCGCCATCGGCAGCGTCCCGTCGGTCGACTGGATGCGCGGCTCCGGCCTCGACATCAGCGACGGCGTGCTGTGCGACGCGAAGCTGTTCGCCGAGGGCGCGTCCGACGTCGTCATCGCCGGGGACATCGCGCGCTGGCCGAACCTGCGCTTCGACGAGACCCCGCGACGGGTCGAGCACTGGATCAACGCCGTCGAGTCGGCGCGGCACGCAGCGGACAACCTGCTGATGGGCCAGTCGAGCGCCAAGCCGTTCACCCCGCTCCCCCGGGCGTGGTCGACGCTGTACGACACGCGCCTGCAGATGTGCGGGATGCCGTCGCTGGCCGAGGACACCGTCACGCTCGCCGACGGCATCACCGGCTTCATCCGCGACGGACGGCTCGTCGGCATCTCGTCGTGGGACAAGCCGCGGGCGATGCTCGACTGGATGGCCGAGCTCGACCGCCGGCTGCCCGCACCGGACTACGTGCCGGAGCCGGAGCCCGCTCCCGTCGCCGAGGTCCCCGAGGTCCCGGTCGTCGAACCGGCGCTCGCCGGCCTGTCGGCCGAGGTGCCACCGGAGTTCGACAGCGGCTTCGACCACCAGGCCTTCGAGCGCGAGTTCGAGAGCGAGTTCGCCAACGACATCCCGACCACGGCGTTCCCCTCGCCGGCGGCCCCGCCGACCACGGCGTTCGCCGCGCAGCCCGGGGCCGCGGCGCCGCCCACGATGGCCATCCCGATGGGGAGGTAGAAAGCCGGGATGTGGCTGCGCGCGGCGGCCATGTCCCCTCGCCGGTCACCACGCCCCCTCCGCGGCTGGGCGGTGTGGTGACCGGCCCCCAACGTCCCCCCTGCCCGCCTCGCGTCCGGTGCTGTGACCACGGGAACCCCCGGAAGAACAGCGTGGGCCGAGCGTCCGGCGGGCCAGGAGAGGGCCATCCCGAGGGAACCCGACGCCCCCGGGGTGGCCTTCTTCCGGCGCACCGGGCGGGGGCCCGGGGTCGAGCGCCACGGTGGCGTCACTGCCGTCGCGGCGTGCACGTCCGTGACGGCCCTTCCGGGGGAAGGGTATGCCGCCGGAAAGGCCGTCACGGCCGGAAGTCGGGTCGGGGTTGCACGGCGAAGGCCGTCTCGAGGGAAACGGGAGCCCTCGAGGCGGCCTTCACCTCGTTCGCCGGGCGACCCGGGACTCCGCCACGACCAGCGCGCCGAGCAGCAGGACCACCCCGCCGACCACGCGCAGCCCGGTGTCCGCGCCCGCGACGAACGCCGTGCCGACGTCGGGCCCGCGGCCCGCCGCGGCCATGACCGTGCCGATCACGGCGACCCCGAGCGCGCTGCCGAACTCCCGGGTGGTGGCCTGCAGCCCGGTGCCGACACCCGCCTGGGCCGGCGGCAGCGAGCCCGCGATGACGCCCGACAGCGTCGGCAGGGCCGGCGTCACGCCGATCCCGGTGACCACGAGCCAGGCCGCGTAGCCCGCGTACGGCGTCGCGGTGTCGCTTGTGGACAGTCCGAGCAGACCGCCGCCCACGAACGCGAAGGCCAGTGCGACGGTGGCGTCGAGGCCGGCGCGGCGGGTCAGCAGGCCGACGTGGCGGCCGCCGAGGATGATCGGCACGGTCAGCGGGATGATCCCGAGCCCGGTGCCCAGGGGGCCGAAGCCCTTGGCGTACTGCAGGAATGACGCGTTGACGTAGAACAGCGCGAACATGCCGAAGAAGACCGTCGTCATGCCGAGGCAGGCGCTGCGCAGGGCCGGGATCCGGAACAGCAGCGGGTACCCGGCCCGCAGCTCGACGAACGTCCACGCGGCGAACAGCACGGCGGCGCCGGCGAACCCGGTCACCACGACCGCGCTCCCCCAGCCCGCTTGCGGGCCCTGGACGATTCCGACGAGCAGCGCGACCGACGCGCCGACGAGCAGCAGCGCGCCCAGCGGGTCGAGACCGCGGTCGTGGCGCGACGAGACCGGCGCGGTCCGTGCCACGAGGGCGGCCGTGACGAGGGCGAGCGGCACGACGGCGGCGAACAGCCAGCGCCGCGAGCCGGCCGTCAGGACCAGCCCGCCGCCGACGTTCCCGAGGACACCGCCGATGCCGGTCATCGACGCCCAGGTGGCGATGGTCGCGGGTTTCTTCTCCGGCGGCACGGCGTGCAGCAGGACGGCGAGCGAGTTGGGCAGCACCGCGGCGGCGCCGGCCCCGGTGAGCGCGCGGCCGGCGAGCAGGAGGACGACGTCCGGGGCCGCCGCCGACAGCAGCGCGCCCGCCGCGAACAGCCCGAGCCCGGCCAGCAGGACACCCTTGCGGCCGAACCGGTCGCCCGCGGCGCCGCCCGGGATCACCACGCAGGCGAACACGATGACGTAGGTGTCGACGATCCAGACCACCGTGGCCGCGGCGGGCCGCAGCTCGCTCGCGGCGAGCATCGGGACGGCGAGGTTGACCGCGCGACCATGCCGACGACGACCTGCGCTTGTGTCGTGCCACGCAACTTTGACAAGGATGGTTTGCGTACGCTGCAACCATGTCCGATCAGCTGGACCTCAACCTCCAGCGCTGGCTGCGCGACACCCTCCGCTAGCCGTGTCGACCTTTCAGTCACACGTGTCGACCCTCCAGACACGCGGGAAGCCCTCCAGACACGCGAGCGCCGTGCGGGAACGGACGACACGCGTGCTTGAGGGGTCGACACCCGTGACTGGAGGGACGACACGATTACCTCCGCCGAAGCCGCGCGGTGTGGCACGATCGTCCGGTGAGCAGCACGTCCGCCTCCGAGCACTACCTGCGCGACCTCGCGCTGCTGCGCCGCGTCAAGGACCGGATCGACCGGGAGTACGCCCAGCCGCTCGACGTCGAGGCGCTCGCGCGCGGCGTCAGCATGTCTGCCGGGCACCTCAGTCGCCAGTTCCGCAAAGCCTACGGAGAGTCACCGTATTCGTACCTGATGACGCGGCGGATCGAGCGCGCGATGGCCCTGCTGCGCAAGGGCGAGCTAAGCGTCACCGAAGTCTGCTTCACCGTCGGCTTCTCGTCGCTGGGCACCTTCAGCACCCGGTTCGCCGAGCTGGTGGGCCTGCCGCCGAGCGTCTACCGCGAGGAGCAGGCCGAGGCCACCGTCGGCATGCCGCCGTGCGTGGCCAAACAGGTCACCAGACCGATCAGGAATCGAGAAGCGCGGCCCTCGGCGGCCACCTAGGGTGACCGGCATGGACGTCACCATTCACTCGAGCTTCCTCCCGCACACCGACGCGGAAGCCTCCCTCGTCTTCTACCGGGACCTGCTCGGCTTCGAGGTCCGCCAGAACGTCAAGTACGGCGAGATGAACTGGATCACCGTCGGCCCGCCGAACCAGCCCGACACGGCGATCGTGCTGTCGCCGGTGGCCGCGACGCCGGGCCTGACCGACGACGAACGCCGCATGATCAACGAGATGATGGCCAAGGGCACCTACGCCTCCGTCAACCTGGCCACCAAGGACCTCGACGCCCTCTTCGCGAAGCTCGAAGCGGGCAACGCCGAGGTCGTCCAAGAGCCGGTCGAGCAGCCCTACGGCGTCCGCGACTGCTCGTTCCGCGACCCGGCCGGCAACCTGCTGCGCATCCAGGAGCTCCGCTGACCGAGGTCGCGGTCGCGCGCGGCTACCGCGAGGTGCTGCGCGACCGGCGCGTGGCCGGTCTCCTGCTCGGCGACCTCCTGGCCGGCCTCGGCACGGGCATGATCATCGTCGCGATGCCCGTGCAGACGCTGTCGCTGCACGGGAGCGTCCCGAAGGCGATCGCGATCGGGCTGGTGGAGGCCGCGCCGTTCGTCCTGTCGACCGTCCTCGCGCTGGCCGTCGGCCTGGGCCGGGTGCGCGTCCCGCCGCGCACGCTCCTCGTCGCCGACTGCGTGCTGCGGTCGCTCACCTTCACCGCGCTCGGCGTCCTGGCCGTCACCGGGCGGCTCACGCTGCCCGTCCCTCTTCGGCGCGACGGGCAAGCTGGCCGGGTCGAGCAGCCGCCGCCTGCTGGCGACGGAAGCCGCGGGCGAGTCGTGGCGACGGCGGGCGCGGGCTACGCCCTCTTCTTCGACGCGGGCGGCGCGCTGGTCCTGCTCGCGGCCACGTCGGTGTTCGTGCCCCGCTCGGCCGCGGGACCCGACGCCCTGCGCGAGCCGAAGACGTCCGGCTGGCGGATCCTGCGCCGCCGCCCGGTGGCCCCTCGGCGGCCCGCTGATCGAACTGGCCGGCAGCACCGGCGGGCTCGTGCTGTCCGGGGTGCTGACGCTCCTGCTGCTCCCGATCGCGGCCTGGGCCGTCCTCGGCCGTATCGAAGAAAGGGAACCGACATGTGCTTGAGCCTGAAAGCCGCCGCGCACGAGCACTTCCGCGAACTGACGCAGCTGCGCCGTGTCCGCGACCGCATCGGCTGTGCAGCGATCTTGGACCTCGAGGCGCTCGCCCGCGACGCCGGGATGACGGCCGAGCACCTCACCCGCCGGTTCCGGCTCGCCTACGGCTGTTCCCCGCACGCCTACCGGGAGCTGGCCCGGGCGATCAGGAATCGAGAAGCGCACGTCGCCGAACCGGCCGTAGCGTGACCGAAGAACCGCGCCGAACCCCGAACGACCGCTGGAGAACACGATGACCAAGCCCACGAGGAAGTCCGCGCCGCACGTCGCCGACAGCCACGACCTGATCCGCGTCCACGGCGCGCGCGTGAACAACCTCAAGGACGTCAGCGTCGAGCTGCCGAAGCGGCGCCTGACGGTGTTCACCGGCGTCTCCGGCTCCGGCAAGAGCTCATTGGTGTTCAGCACGATCGCCGCCGAGTCGCAGCGGCTGATCAACGAGACCTACAGCACCTTCGTGCAGGGGTTCATGCCGACGCTGGCCCGCCCGGACGTCGACGTGCTGGACGGGATCACCACCGCGATCATCGTCGACCAGGAACGGATGGGCGCCAACGCGCACTCCACCGTCGGCACCGCGACCGACGCGAACGCGATGCTGCGCATCCTCTTCAGCCGGCTCGGGCAGCCGCACATCGGCTCGCCCCAGGCGTTTTCGTTCAACGTCGCCTCGATCAGCGGCGCGGGCGCGGTCACCATCGAGAAGGCCGGGCGGCAGATCAAGGAGCGCCGCAGCTTCAGCATCACCGGCGGCATGTGCCCGCGCTGCGAGGGCCGCGGCAAGGTCAACGACATCGACCTGACCGCGCTCTTCGACGAGAACAAGTCGCTCAACGAGGGCGCGATCACCATCCCGGGCTACAGCATGGAGGGCTGGTTCGGCCGCATCTTCCGCGGCTCCGGTCTCTTCGACCCGGACAAGCCGATCAAGAAGTTCACCAAGAAGCAGTTCAACGACCTGGTCTACAAGGAACCGACGAAGATCAAGGTCGAGGGCATCAACCTGACCTTCTCGGGGCTGGTCCCGGCGATCCAGAAGTCCATGCTGGCCAAGGACGTCGACTCGATGCAGCCGCACATCCGCGCGTTCGTCGAGCGAGCCGTCACGTTCACGACCTGCCCCGACTGCGACGGCACGCGGCTGTCCGCCGAGGCCCGGTCGTCGAAGATCGACGGGATCAGCATCGCCGACGCGTGCGCGATGCAGATCAGCGACCTCGCCGCGTGGGTGGGGAAGCTGGCCGAGCCGACGGTCGCGCCGCTGCTGGACGCGCTGAAGCACACGCTCGACTCGTTCGTCGAGATCGGGCTCGGCTACCTCTCGCTCGACCGTCCATCCGGGACGCTGTCGGGCGGGGAAGCCCAGCGCACCAAGATGATCCGCCACCTCGGGTCGTCGCTCACCGACGTCACCTACGTCTTCGACGAGCCGACGATCGGCCTGCACCCGCTCGACATCCGGCGCATGAACGACCTGCTGCTGCAGCTGCGGGACAAGGGCAACACGGTGCTGGTCGTCGAGCACAAGCCGGAGGCGATCGCGATCGCCGACCACGTCGTCGACCTCGGGCCGCGCGCCGGCTCCGAGGGCGGCGAGGTCGTGTTCGAGGGCACCGTGGCCGCGTTGCGCAAGAGCAAGACGCTCACCGGGCGGCACCTGGACGACCGCGCGTCGCTGAAGCCGTCGGTGCGGACGCCGTCGGGCTTCTTGGAGGTGCGCGGCGCTTCGACGCACAACCTGCAGGACGTCGACGTCGACGTCCCGCTCGGCGTGCTGGTCGTCGTGACCGGCGTGGCGGGCTCGGGCAAGAGCTCCCTGATCCACGGCTCGGTGTCCGGCGGCGAGGGCGTGGTGACGGTCGACCAGACCGGCATCCGCGGCTCGCGCCGGAGCAACCCGGCGACCTACACGGGCTTGCTGGAGCCGATCCGCAAGGCGTTCGCCAAGGCCAACGGCGTCAAGCCGGCGCTGTTCAGCGCGAACTCCGAAGGCGCGTGCCCGAACTGCAACGGCGCCGGGGTCGTCTACACCGACCTCGGCATCATGGCGGGCACCGCGACGCCCTGCGAGGTCTGCGAGGGCAAGCGGTTCAACGCCGAGGTGCTGGAGTACACCTTCGGCGGCCGGGACATCAGCGAGGTGCTCGGGATGTCGGTGGCCGAAGCGCTCGAGTTCTTCGCCGACGGCGACGCGGCGCTCCCGGCGGCACACAAGGTCCTGACGCACCTGACCGACGTCGGCCTCGGCTACCTGACGCTCGGCCAGCCCCTGACGACCCTGTCCGGCGGCGAGCGGCAGCGGATCAAGCTGGCGACGCACATGGCGGAGAAGGGCGGGGTGTACGTCCTCGACGAGCCGACGGCGGGCCTGCACCTGGCCGACGTCGAGCAGCTGCTGGGCCTGCTGGACCGGCTGGTCGAGGCGGGCAAGTCGGTGATCGTCATCGAGCACCACCAGGCGGTGATGGCCCACGCGGACTGGATCATCGACCTCGGCCCGGGCGCCGGCCACGACGGTGGCCGGGTCGTCTTCGAGGGCACCCCGGCTGACCTGGTGAAATCGCGGAAGACGCTGACCGGCGAGCACCTCGCGGAGTACGTCGGCTGATCCTCATACCAGATGCGGCGGTAGGGCGGGCCCCCGGAATGTGCCGGGGGCGCTCCGGGTTCCCGCGGTGACCCCTACCCGGAACACTCGGGCCGGTGACCACCACCGAGAACCCCGCTCTCACCGGCAGCGACTTCGCCCGGCTGAGCCACCGCATCTCCGCCGCCGGCCTGATGGCGCGCCGTCCCGGCTACTACACCGCCCGGTTCGCCGTCGTGGGCGGGTTGTTCGCCGCCGGGTGGGTCGCCTTCGCGCTGCTCGGGAACTCGTGGTGGCAGCTGGCCGTCGCCGCGTTCCAGGCCGTCATGTTCGCGCAGATCGCGCTGCTCTCGCACGACCTCGCGCACAAGCAGGTGTTCCGGCGCCGCCGGCCCACCGAGATCGCCGGGATGCTCGTCGGCAACCTCGGCATCGGGATGAGCTACGGCTGGTGGATGGACAAGCACACCCGCCACCACGCCAACCCGAACCACGAGGAGCTCGACCCCGACGTCGACCCGGACATCCTCGTGTGGTCGAAGGACCAGGCCCGGAACGCGAGCGGCGTCGCGAAGTTCATCGGGCGGTACCAGGCCTTCCTGTTCTTCCCGCTGCTGACGCTCGAAGGGCTCAACCTGCACGTTTCGGGGATCCGTGCGGTGCGCAAGCCGGGCCTGCGCCGCCGGGGTGTGGAGGCCGCGCTGCTCGCCACGCACGTCGTCGTCTACCTCACCGCGCTGTGCACGGTCCTCTCCCCCGGCATGGCGCTGCTGTTCTTCGCGGTCCACCAAGGACTCTGGGGTGTCTACATGGGATCGATCTTCGCGCCCAACCACAAGGGCATGCCGACGCTGACCGGGCAGCCGGAGCTCGACTTCCTCCGCAGGCAGGTGCTCACGTCGCGCAACGTCCGCGGCGGCCTCGTCACCGACGTCGCCCTCGGCGGCCTCAACTACCAGATCGAGCACCACCTGTTCCCGAGCATGCCGTCGCGGCACCTGCGGCTGGCCCAGCCGATCGTCGAGGGCTACTGCGCCGAGCTGGGCGTCCCCTACCTGCAGACGAGCCTGGTCGAGTCCTACCGGCAGGCCCTCACCCACCTGCACGAAGCTGGGGCGCCTCTCAGGAACCGTTCGTAGACTCGGGGCATGAGGAAGACTCGATTATGAGGAAGACGGTCGCGGCCCTGCGGGACCTGCCGGCGGCGTTCGGCGCGAAGGCCACCGGCGCGCGGGCCGAGCGGGTCCGCACCTCGCCGCAGTTCGACGGCAAGGTGTTCCGCAACGCCGCGCCCCGGCACCCGATGACCGCGGCGTCGATGCGGACGATCTTCCGCGAGATGTTCTTCGGCGAGCACCGCGAGCTGCGCAAGCCCGGCGGCCCGGTGCCGCTGGTCGCGTCGGCACCGGTCGAGTCGGCCGAGGGCCTGCACCTGACGTGGTACGGGCACGCGTCGACGCTGGTCGAGCTGGACGGCGCCCGTGTGCTGCTCGACCCGGTGTGGAGCGACCGGGTGTCGCCCGCGGCGTTCGCCGGCCCGCGGCGGCTGCACGAGCCGCCGGTGCCGTTGTCCGGGCTCGGCCGGATCGACGCGGTGGTGATCTCGCACGACCACTACGACCACCTGGACCTGGCGACGGTCCGCGCCCTGGTGTCTTCGACCGAAGCGCCTTTCCTCGTGCCGCTCGGGGTGGGCGCGCACCTGGAGCGCTGGCGCGTTCCGGCGGCGCGCATCATCGAGCTGGACTGGCACGAAGAGGCGACGGTCGCGGGCGTCCGGTTCGTCGCGACGCCGGCCCAGCACTTCTCCGGCCGCGGCATCACCAACGACGACACGCTGTGGACGTCGTGGGCGCTGCTGGGACCTTCGCACCGGGTGTTCTACAGCGGTGACACGGGGTATTTCGACGGTTTCGCGACGATCGGCCAGGAGCACGGCCCGTTCGACGCGGCGTTGATCCAGATCGGCGCGTACGCCCCGCATTGGCCGGACATCCACATGACCCCGGAGGAAGGCGTCGCGGCGGGCATCGACGTGCGCGCGAAGCTGCTGATCCCGGTCCACTGGGCGACGTTCCAGCTGGCGATGCACCCCTGGGGCGAGCCGGCGGACCGCGTGTGGCGCGAGGCGAAGGCGGCGGACCTGGCGCTGGCGATCCCCCGCCCGGGCGAGCGCATCGACGTGAGCGAGCCCCCGGCGGTCGACGGCTGGTGGCAGGCGCTGTGAAGCTGAAGCTCGACCTCCACGACATCTACAACCACGGCGGCGAGATCGACCGGGCGCTGCGCGCGATCATCGACGAAGCTGTCGCCAAGAAGGCGCCGCTCGTCGAGATCATCCCCGGGAAGGGGTCGGGCCAGCTGAAGAAGCACGTCCTGCGGTTCCTCGAGCGCAAGGACGTGAAGGCGCTCTACCACCGGGTGGAGAAGGACAAGGACAACTTCGGCCGGGTGTTCGTGCACTTCCGCTGGAAGTGATCAGCCGGGTGGCGGGACGGGCGCGCGGCCCCACGCCTCGCGGAACGCGCTGACGGTCAGCCAGGCGAGCCGGGCGTTGACGGAGAAGAGCTGGCGCACCGGGCTGAGCGTGTCGAACGACGCGTCCCCTTCGGTGCGGCCGCGGTCGAGATATCTGGTCCCGGGTCTCGCTGAACAGAGCTGCCCTGTCCTCGACGACCCCGTCGAGCACCAGCGCCCGGCTGTCGGCGAAGCCCTTCTCGGGCTTGAGCTTGCCGAGCTCCCGTTCGGCCACGGCGCGCAGCTCCGCGACGAGCCACTCGGGGTCCTCGCCATCCGGCTCCGCGCTGCGGGGGACGGGGGCAGCCGGTGGCGAAGCGGTCACGGAGCGGATGCCAGCGAACGAGAGCTGCCCGACCGGACAAACCGGCTTTTTCGCGCTCAGAACCGGCTGTCGTGGCGGGCTTCGGCCCACGCGCGGTCCCACGCTGCCGCGTGGAGGCGGCTCACCGCGAACCGGCCGATGCCGTACAGGCCGGCCAGCGAGCCCGTGATCGCCACCCACAGCAGGATCGCCGCGAAGACGCCGTCGGCCGCCGAGGTGGACGGCGAGAGCGGCTCGCTCGACAGCTCGCCGCGCTGGTCGAGCCACACCGGGACGTGCGTGCCCGCCGGGCTGCCCGCGTCGGCGAGGACGTCGCCGGTGTGGCGGGCGCCGCGCGCGTCGAACCAGGCGGCCTGGACCGTCGTCTGGTCGGCCGGGGCTCCCGCGCCGTCGGTGCTGTAGGACTGGCTGGGTGCCGCCGCGAGCGACACGGCCGTCGCCGGGTGGCGGGTCGTGCGTTCCTGCTCGGCCCGTGCGGTCTGCGCGGCGTAGGTGTCCGAGCCGAACGCGGCCGCGAACGGCAGGGCGAGCAGCGCGCCGGCGAACACCAGCACCAGCAGGGCCGCCTCGACGCGGTCGCCGAACCTGGTCAGCGGGTTGCGGCCGGGGTGCAACCGGCGCCGGAACCGGGCGATCCGTCCGCTGGGCCCACGCATGCGCGACTCACTCCTCCCCGGGAAACGTCATCTCCCCTCCAGTGTGCGCGCGGGACTCGGCTTTCTCTCGTCAATGGGATGCGGCCCACCTGTGAACCCGTGCACAACCACCCGGTCGCGTTACCGTGCCGATCCTTACCGATCGCCGACCACAGTGCGTGAGCGATCCGCGGTCCGCGCTCAGAGCCAATCGTCCGGACGCGGCCACGGCATCAGCGCCGACAACGCGTCCCGCGCCGGCTCGGTGACCGCGTAGCGGCCGCGGTGGAACAGCAACGGCCGGGCGTCCGACGGCGTGCCCAGCGCCGTCACGCGGCCGATCACCACGTAGTGGTCGCCCGCCTCGTGGACCGCTTCCAGCGCACAGTCGATCCAGGTCAAGGCGCCGTCGAGCAGGGGCGCACCGGAGGACGGCGCCGGGGTCCAGCCGACGCGGGCGAACTTGTCCTCGCCGCGGGCGCCGAACACCGCGCTGACCTCCTGCTGGTCCTCGGCCAGCACGTTGACCGCGAACCGGCCCGCCGCGGCCAGCACCGGCCACGTCCGCGACGTGCGAGCCGGGCAGAACAGCACCAACGGCGGGTCGAGGGACAGCGCGGCGAACGACTGGCAGGCGAAGCCGGCGAGCGTGTCGCCGTGCCGGCCGGTGACCACCGTGACGCCCGTGCAGAAGTGCCCGAGCACGCTGCGGAACCCGGCCTGGTCGACCACCACCGACGTCATGCGCCCGGGGGCCGCGCGCCGACCGAGAAGTCGTGGCCCCACAAGGAGACCGCGGTGCTCTCGCGGGCGATCCAGTTGTCGTCGTCGACTTGGCGGCCCTCGCAGCCGAACTCGACGTCGAAGCCGCCGGGGGTCTTCATGTAGAACGACAGCATCAGGTCGTTGACGTGCCGGCCGAGCGTGGCCGACATCGGCACCTTCCGGCGGATCGCGCGATCGAGGCACAGGCCGACGTCGTCGGTGTTCTCCACCTCGACCATCAGGTGCACGATCCCGCTCGGCGTCGGCATCGGCAGGAACGCCAGGCTGTGGTGCCGCGGGTTGCAGCCGAAGAACCGCAGCCACGCGGGCGGCCCGTCGGCGGGCCTGCCGAGCATCTGCGGCGGCAGGCGCATCGAGTCGCGCAGCCGGAAGCCGAGGACGTCGCGGTAGAACCGCAGCGACGCCTCATCATCCTTTGTGGACAGAACGACGTGGCCGAGGCCCTGCTCGCCGGTGACGAACGTGTGGCCGTACGGGCTCACGACGCGCCGGTGCTGCAGCGCGACGCCGTGGAACACCTCCTGGGTGTTGCCGGACGGGTCGTCGAAGCTGATCAGCTCGTCGACGCGCCGATCGGCCAGCTCCTCGGGCGTGCCCTCCTTGTAGGGCACGGAGGCACTGTCCAACCGCGACCGCAGCTCGGCGAGCTCACCGGCGTGAGCGACCTCCCAGCCGGTGACGGCCAGCCGGTCGGCCGCACCGGGCGAGATGACCAGCCGGGCCGGGAAGTCGTCCATGCGCAGGTACAGCGAGTCCGGATCGACGCCCTTGCCTTCGACCATGCCGAGCACCTTGAGCCCGTACTCGCGCCACGCCGCCATGTCGGTGGCTTCGATGCGGAGGTAGCCCAGTGACCGGATGCCCATCAGGAACTCCCGAGGAAGTCGAGGGCCAGCCGGTTGAACTCGTCGAACTTCTCCAGCTGGGCCCAGTGCCCGCAGCCGCCGAACACGTGCAGCTGCGCGCGCGGAATCGTCTTCAAAGCCACGAGCGCGCCGTCCAGGGGGTTGACGCGGTCCTCGCGGCCCCAGATCAGGAGCACGCGCTGGCGCAGGCGGTGGGCTTCGCGCCAGAGCATGCCTTCTTCGTAGGTTTCGGGGTGGGCGAACGACATCCCCATCGCGCGCATCGCGGCGAGCGACTCCGGGGTGTTCGCCGCGGCGAAGCGTTCGTCGACCAGCTCGTCGGTGATCAGCGCCTGGTCGTGGACCATGATGCGCAGGAAGGCTGCCATGCGCTCGCGGCTCGGCTTGGCGCCGAAGCGGCCCAGGTTCTTGACGCCCTCGGTGGGATCGGGCGCGAAGAGGTTGACGCTCAGCCCGCCCGGCCCCATCAGCACGAGCCGTCCGGCCCGCTTTCCGTGGTTGAGCGCCAGCCGGACCGCCGCTCCCCCGCCGAGCGAGTTGCCGACGAAGTGGGCGCGCTCGATGCCGAGGGCGTCCATCAGCCCGACGACGGCGTCCGCGCTGTGCCGGAAGTACTGCGGGTGCTCGGTCGGCTTGTCGGAACGCCCGAAGCCGGGCTGGTCGACGGCGATCGTCCGGTAGTGCTTGGCGAACTCCGGCAGGTTGCGCCCGAAGTTGCTCCACGCCGACGCGCCCGGCCCGCCGCCGTGCAGCAGGATGACCGTCTCGGCGTGTTCCGCACCGGCTTCGTGGTAGTGCAGCTTCAAGCTGCCTGCCTGGACGTACTTTCCCTCCGGAGCGGCCATCAGTACATCGCGTTCTCGACGGGCAGCCCGAAGGCGCCGGTGCCGAACATGACGTACGCGCGCTCGGCGTCGTTGGCCGCGTGGACGCGGCCCGCGTGCGCGTCGCGCCAGAAGCGCTGGATCGGCGTGCCGCGCTGGATCGCCCGCCCGCCGGAGTTCTCGAAGAGCCGGTCGATCGCGGCGATCGCGCGTTCCGTGCCGCGCACCTGGTCGCGCCGGACGCGCAGCCGCAGGTCCGTAGGCAGCCGCTCCTCGCGCTTGGCCAGTTCGTACAGTTCGTCGATGTTGCGCGTCAGCTGCAGCCACGCCGCGTCGATTTCGCTGGCCGCCTCGGCGATCCGGACCTTGGCGAACGGGTCCTCTTTGGACTGTTCACCGGCGTACGCGGCCCGCACGCGCTTGCGCTGGTGCTCGACGTGCGCGTCGTAGGCGCCCTGCGCCATCCCGATGATCGGCGCGGTGATGGTGCTGGGGTGCACCGAGCCATAGGGCAGCCGGTACAGCGGACCGGGGTTGACCGCCTGGCCCGGCACCTTGCACTTCGACGTCGCGATGAAGCTCAGCGCCCGGTGCTGCGGGATGAAGACGTCCTCGACGACGATGTCGTTCGAGCCGGTCCCGCGCAGGCCGACGGTGTCCCAGACGTCCACGATCGCGTAGTCCGCGATGGGCAGCAGGTACGTGCAGAAGTCGACCGGCTTCCCGTCCTTGAACGCGGGTCCGCCGAGCAGCACCCACGTGCAGTGATCGCAGCCGGAGGAGAAGCTCCACCGGCCGGACAGCCGGTAGCCGCCGTCGACGACCTCCGCCTTGCCCATCGGCGCGTACGACGAGGAGATCCGCACGTCTTCGTCCTCGCCCCAGACCTCCTGCTGGGCCTGCGCGTCGAACAGCGCCACGTGCCACGGGTGGACGCCGAGGATGGAGGCGACCCAGCCGGTGGACCCGCACGCGCTCGCGATCAGCTTGACCGCGGTGTAGAAGCTCACCGGGTCCGTTTCGAGCCCGCCGAACGGCTTCGGCTGCAGCATCTTGAAGAACCCGGTCTCCTGCAGGGCCTTGACGGACTCTTCGGGGATGCTTCGCGCGTCCTCGGTGTCCTGGGCCCGTTCCCGCAGGACCGGCAGGAGGTCCCGGACCCCGGCGATCACCTGCTCGCTCATGCGCAGTCCTCTCTCGCGTCTCTTCCCAGAGACTAGAACACGTTCTCGTTTTTGTCGAGAACGCCCTGCGCCAGAGCACTGTTGATCCCTGCCCTGCGGCCGGAAAACACGCAGTCGGCCAGGGACAACCCGCTCACGTACGACCTGGAACAGATTCCCACCGCGGTGCGCCCGGCCGCGTACAGCCCGGCGATCGGCTCCCCCGCCGCGTTCCGCACCGCGCCGGTGTCCTCGTCGACGACCAGACCGCCGAGGGTGAGCATCGGCGTGGGATAGCCCAGGTTGGGGCGCACCGAGATGTCGATGAGGGAGAACGGCGGGTTGTCCAGCCGCCGCGCGAACTCGGCGGGCTTGCCCATCGGGTCGTGGACGCCGTGATAGGCCTCGACGCTCGCGCGCAGGCCCTGCGCGTCGACCCCCGCCTTGCGCGCCACCTCCTCGACCGTCGCGCCGGTGACCCGGCCGCGGCGCAGCAGGTACCGCAGCTGGAGCCATTGGAACCACTGGCTTTGCGCACGGCCGTCCTGCCGGGCCTCCGCCACGATCGGCGCGTCGACGAGCAGCCAGCCCGTGCTCCCGTGCTGCTCGATGAGCTTTTCGCCGACGGCCGCGCCGTAGCGGGACTCGTCGATGACCCGGCGGCCGTCGGCGTCGACGATGATGCCGCTGAGGAACGCGCTGGGCGGCGTGACGAACCGCCACGCCGAGATCCGGCCCAGCTCCCCGGTTGCGGCCCCGGCTTCGACGCCGAGCCGGATGCCCGAGCCGTCGTCGGCGGACGTGCCGAGCGCGAGCCCGCCGCGGTAGGCCGGCGCGTGCTCGCGCACCATTTCCCGGTTCGCGATGAACCCGCCCGCGGCGAGCACGACCCCGCGCCGGGCGGTGATCCGCAGCTCACGGCCGTGCTGACGTTCGAGACGTTCGACACGCCGGTGCAGCGACTTCCGCAGCGAGGGTACGTAGATCCCGGGTTTCGCGGCGTACTGCCCGAGCCGCCGGTGCCGGGCCCGCACCCCGGCGGGCGCGTCCCGCAGCGTGTCGGCGACGAGCCCGGTGACGCGGCCGTCGTCCTGGAGCAGGCTGCGAGCGTGTGTCTGGGTGAGCACCCGGATGCCGCGCTTCGCGACGGCCTCCTTGAGGCGTGTCATCAGCGTCTTCCCGGAGGTCCCGGGACCTTTGACGCGATGGCCGCGCGGCGCGGGCTTGGCCGCGTCGCGGAAGCCGCCCGCGGCTTCGCTGCCGGAGTAGTAGAGGTAGTGCCGGTCGCTCGGGTACGACGTCTTGTACGGGCAGAGGCTGCCTTCGAACGGCACGCCGTTGCCCTCCAGCCAGGTGATCATCTCGCGGCTGCCTTCGCAGAAGCGCCGCAGGGTTTCTTCCGAGACGACGTCCCCGGCTTCGAGCCGCAGGTAGGCGTACATCGCGTCGACGGAGTCGTCGACGCCCGCGTCGAGTTGCTGGGTGGTCCCGCCGCCCGCGTAGACCACACCCCCGCTGACCGCGCTCGCGCCGCCGCCGGCGAACCGTTCGACGATGATGACGTCGGCGCCCGCGTCGGCCGCTTCGAGGGCGGCGCAGGCGCCGGCCGCTCCGAACCCCACGATCACCACGTCCGCGACGAGTTCGTTCATGGTCGTCACCCTAGAACTGAAACACGTTCTCGTCTATGGTGACGGAAGCGGCTCCCAACTGGATGCTCATTTTGTGGAACACGTTACAGGTCGCGGACCAAGTGAGGTGGCATGACGGAGCAGTTCGACGTCGTCGTCGTCGGCAGCGGCGCCGCCGGGATGACCGCCGCGCTGGCCGCCGCGAAGGCCGGTCTGAGCGTCGTCGTCCTGGAGAAGGCGGCCTGCTTCGGCGGCTCGACCGCGCGCTCCGGTGGCGGGGTCTGGCTGCCGGGCAACCACGCGCTGCGCGCCGCCGGGATCGACGAACCGCCCGAGCGGGCGCGCGAGTACCTGGCCTCGATCGTCGGCGACGTCGTCCCGGCCGTCCGGCGCGACACGTTCCTCGACCACGGCCCCGAGGTGCTGAAGTTCGTCT
Organism: Amycolatopsis sp. NBC_01488; assembly: GCF_036227105.1. Taxonomy (NCBI): domain Bacteria; kingdom Bacillati; phylum Actinomycetota; class Actinomycetes; order Pseudonocardiales; family Pseudonocardiaceae; genus Amycolatopsis; species Amycolatopsis sp. NBC_01488. The sequence continues at coordinate 9,108,265 of NZ_CP109434.1, forward strand.
GCGACCACACGCCGCTGAAATTCCGGTGGGTCCGCGACTACAGCGACTACCACCCCGAAGCCCCCGGCGGGCGGCCCGGCGGCCGCTCGGTCGAGCCGATGGCCTTCGACGGCAAGCTGCTCGGCGCCGAACTGGCCCACCTCGAACCGCCGTACAGCGCTCCCCCGCTCGGCGTGCCGATCACCCAGGCCGACTACCGCTGGCTGAGCCTCCTCGCGCGGCACCCGCGCGGCGCGGTCCGGATGCTGTCCCTGGGGGTCCAGTGGCTGGTCGGGCGCGTACGCGGCCAGCGGCTGCTGAGCATGGGGCAAGCGCTTGCGGCGGGGTTGCGGGTGGGCCTGACCAGGGCGGGCGTCGACGTCCGGCTGAACACGCCGCTGGTCGATCTGCAGGTCGAAGGGGACCGCGTCACCGGCGTCGTCACCGCGGACGGAGTCGTCGGGGCCCGGCGGGGCGTGATCCTCGCCAGCGGCGGCTTCGAGCAGAACCTGGAGATGCGCGAGAAGTACCAGCGCGCGCCGATCGGCACCGACTGGACCGTCGGCGCGGCCGCCAACACCGGCGACGGCATCACCGCCGGCCTCAAGCTCGGCGCGGCCCTCGACCTGATGGACGACGCCTGGTGGGGGCCGTCGCTGCCGCTCACCGGCGGGCCGTGGTTCGCGCTGGCCGAGCGGTCGCGGCCGCGCTGCATCATGGTCGACGCCCGAGGCGAGCGGTTCGTCAACGAGTCGGCGCCCTACGTCGAGGCCGTGCACGCGATGTACGGCGACGGCGACGGGCCGGGCGAGCACATCCCGACCTGGCTCGTGTTCGACCAGCGCTACAAGGACCGGTACATGTTCACCGGCGTCGGGCCGCGACAGCCGCTGCCGGGGCGCTGGTTCAAGGCCGGGATCGCGGTGAAGTCGGGCTCCTTGGCCGGGCTGGCCGCGAAGATGGACGTCCCGCCGGAGGGCCTGGAAGCGACGGTCGAGCGCTTCAACGGCTTCGCACGCAAGGGCGTCGACGAAGACTTCCAGCGCGGCGTCAGCAAGTACGACCACTACTACGGCGACCCGCGCAACAAGCCCAACCCCAGCCTCGGCCCCCTGGACAAAGCGCCGTACTACGCGGTGAAGATCGTGCCGGGCGACCTGGGGACCAAGGGCGGCCTGCGCACCGACGAGCAGGCACGGGTCCTGCGTGAGGACGGCTCGGTCGTACCGGGCCTCTACGCCGCGGGCAACGTCAGCGCGGCCGTGATGGGCCGGACGTACGCCGGGCCGGGCGCGACCATCGGGCCCGCCATGGTGTTCGGCTACCTTGCGGCCACGCGGCTGGCGCACGAAGATCAAGGGACCACGGGAGGCGAGCGATGACGCAGGAGTCCGTACGCACCATCTACGCCGGTGAGCCGCCGACCCGGTTCGCGCGCGGCTGGCACTGCCTCGGCCTGGCCGAGCGGTTCCGCGACGGGAAGCCGCACGCGGTGACGGCGTTCGGCACGAAGCTCGTCGTGTTCGCCGACTCGAAGGGCGGCTTGAACGTCCTCGACGGCTACTGCCGGCACATGGGCGGCGACCTCACCCAGGGCAGCGTCAAGGGCGACGAGGTCGCGTGCCCGTTCCACGACTGGCGCTGGAACGGCAAGGGCAAGTGCGTCTCGATCCCCTACGCCAAGCGGGTTCCGCTGCGCGCGCGGACCCGGTCGTGGACGGCGGTGGAGCAGAACGGCCAGCTGATGGTCTGGCACGACCCGGAAGGCAACCCGCCGGCCGACGAGCTGGCGATCCCGCACATCGAGGCGGCCGACAGTCCCGAGTGGAGCAACTGGACCTGGGACTCGCTCTTCATCGACGGCTCCAACTGCCGGGAGATCATCGACAACGTCGTCGACATGGCCCACTTCTTCTACATCCACTACGCCTACCCGACGTATTTCAAGAACGTCTTCGAAGGCCACATCGCGACGCAGTACCTCAACACCAAGGGCCGCCCGGACATGGGCATGGCCTCCAACTACGGCGGTGAAGACAACCTGCTGCGGTCGGAGGCGTCGTACTTCGGGCCGTCCTATATGATCAACAAGCTGGTGAACTCGTTCCAGGGCTACGAGATCGAGAGCGTGCTCATCAACTGCCACTACCCCGTGACGCCGACGTCGTTCGTGCTGCAGTACGGCATGAAGGTCAAGAAGCAGCACGGGCTCACGGACGAGCACGCGGACAAGATCGCGGCGAAGCTGGCCAAGGGCATCGGCGCGGGATTCCTGCAGGACGTCGAGATCTGGAAGCACAAGACGCAGATCGACAACCCGCTGCTGTGCGAAGAGGACGGTCCGGTCTACCAGCTTCGCCGGTGGTACCAGCAGTTCTACGTCGACGCCGCCGACGTCACCGAGGACATGACCCGGCGCTTCGAGTTCGAAGTGGACACTTCGAAGGCGAACGAGGCCTGGGCGGCGGAGGTGGCGGAAAACCTGGCCCGCCAGAAGACCGAGGCGGAAGTGTGACGACCGAGCAGACCGAGTTCCTGTCGGGCGGGCTGCGGCCGCACGAGTGCCGCAGCTGCGGGACGTGCGTGCTGGTGAAGAAGAACAGCATCCAGCACACGAGCATCCAGTGGACCTCGCGGCCCGCCGACAGCTGCCCGGTCTTCGCCGACGCCGACGGCCCGTCCGCCTTGCTCGACACGTGCCCGAAGCTGTCCGACAGCATCTCCGACGCCGTGCGCGAAGGCACCCTGGCGGTGGCCGATGGCTGAGCGGATCTACACGCTGACGGTCGCCGACGTCGTCGTCGAGACGCCGGACGCGCGGTCGGTGGTCTTCGAGATCCCGCCCGAGCACGCTGACGCGTTCCGGTATTCCGCCGGGCAGTTCCTGACTTTGCGGATCCCCAGCGAGCAGACCGGTTCGGTGGCGCGGTGCTACTCGCTCTCGAGCGCGCCGCACGAGAACCGCGTGCAGGTGACGGTCAAGCGGACCGACGGCGGGTACGGCTCGGGCTGGGTGTGCTCGTCTTTGAAGCCCGGGATGCAGGTCGACGTGCTCGCGCCGGCGGGCGTGTTCTGCCCGACGTCGGTGGACGAGGACTTCCTCCTGTTCGCCGGCGGCAGCGGCATCACGCCGGTGATGGCGATCCTCAAGACGGCACTGGAGCAGGGCTCCGGGCGGGTCGTGCTGGTCTACGCGAACCGGGACGAGAACTCGGTGATCTTCGCGGGCGAACTGGCGTCACTGGCGAAGCGGCACGGCGATCGCCTGGTCGTCGTGCACTGGCTGGAGAGCGTCCAGGGCCTCCCGGACGTCTCGCAGCTGCGCGGGCTGGCTTCGGCGTACCCGTCCCACGAGGCATTCCTCTGCGGTCCGGCGCCGTTCATGGCCGCCGTGCGCGAGGCGCTCGGGCAGCTCGGGGTGCCGCGGGACCGGGTGCACGTCGAGAAGTTCACGTCACTGACCGGCAACCCGTTCGAAGACGCCCCCGCCGAGGAGGCACCGGAATCGGACGAAGCGCCCGCGTCGCTGACGGTGTCGCTGGACGGCGACACGCGGTCGATGGCCTGGCCGCGGCAGCGGAAGCTGCTCGACCACCTGCTGGACGCGGGCCTGGACGCGCCGTACTCGTGCCGCGAGGGACAATGCAGTGCGTGCGCGTGCCGGGTCGTCTCGGGTGAGGTGAAGATGCTGCACAACGAGGTGCTCGACGCCGAGGACATCGCGGACGGCATCGTGCTGGCCTGCCAGTCGCTGCCGGTCACCGACGACGTCTCGATCAGCTACGAGTAGGAGTTCCCGCGTGCCCATCGACCCCGCGGTCGCCATCGGTGCCGAGATCGGCGAAGTGAGCTTCGCCTGGACGTCGTCGGACGTGCTGCTCTACCACCTGGCGCTCGGCGCGGGCCCGGACGAGCTGCGCTACACCTACGAGCAGGACCTGGTGGTGCTGCCGACGTTCGCGACGGTCGCGGCCAACCTGCGCGTGTTCGACCCGCCGGCGGTGTCGTTCCCCGGCGTCGAGATCGACCTGGCGAAGGTGCTGCACGGCAAGCAGGAGATCACCCTGCACCGGCCGATCCCGGCGTCGGGCAAGGCGGTGGCGAGGTCGCGGATCGCCGACGTGTACGACAAGGGCAAGGCCGCGGTGGTGATCCAGGAAGTCGTGGTCACGTCGTCGTCCGGCGATCCACTGTGGACGGCCCGGTCGGGCATCTTCGCCCGCGGTGAAGGCGGGTTCGGCGGCTCGCGGGGACCGTCGGACAAGATCGAGTGGCCTTCGCGTGCACCGGACTTCGTCTTCGAGGCGCCGACGCTGCCCCAGCAGGCGTTGCTGTACCGGCTGTGCGGCGACCGGAACCCGTTGCACGCCGATCCGGCGTTCGCCGCGGCGGCCGGGTTCCCGAAGCCCATCCTGCACGGGCTGTGCACGTACGGGATCGTCGCACGGGTGCTGGTGAACGAGTTCCTGGACGGCGACCCGGCGCGGGTGGCGTCGTTCGCGACGAAGTTCGCCGGGGTGGTGTTCCCGGGCGAGACGCTGCGGATCCGGGTGTGGCGCTCGGCCGATCGGCTGCTCGTGACGACGTCGGCGGTGGAGCGCGACGACGCCCCGGTGCTGGCGGACACGGTGCTGGTGTCCACTTCGTGAGCGTCCCGGCGGTCGCCCGCTAACGTGGAGGGGTGACTCCTGGAGGACTGATGCCGGAATACTTCGTGGTGCGGGGAACGGTCGAATCGGGCGACAAGCGCGGCCGTGAGCTGGGCTTTCCCACGGCCAACATCGCCCTGCGCGACCAGGACGGCTCCGTGGGCGACGGCGTCTGGGCGGGCTGGGTCCGCCGCGCCGACGGCACGCACGTCCCGGCCGCGATCTCGGTCGGCCGCCGCCCGACGTACTACGGCGCGGACGGCTACCGCCTGCTGGAAGCCCACCTGCTGGACTTCAGCGGTGACCTCTACGACGAGACGCTGGTGGTGTGGCTCGGGTCCCACCTGCGCGACCAGGAGAAGTACTCCTCGGCGGAGGACCTGATCACGGCGTTGAAGAACGACATCGCGACGGCGGCCCAGTGGACGGCGGCGCACCCGGCCGCTTCGCTCCCGCCCGCCGAGGAGAGCCCCCTGGGCGAGGTCCGCCGAGTCCGGGCCTGAGCCGTACACCCGCCGAGCCGGGTGGTCTGCCGCGGCTGGTCGTGAGTGAGAAACAGGGTTAGAACACTGTTTCTCACTCACGACCGGCATGGCGTCAGAGAGCCGAGGCCAGGAGCAGGTAGCCCATCCCCGCCCCCATCACGGCCCGGCAGACCGCGCGCGAGGCCTGACCCGACCCGGCCGGCACCGACACCGACGGCCCGCGCACCACCAGGATCCCCGTCCACGCCGCGTCCACCACGAAGTACCCCGCCGCCGCCACCGCCACCAAGGGCAGCGCCACCCGCGAGTCCATTGTGGACATCGTCAGCCACGGTCCGTGCACCATGCCCGCGTGCGGCATCGCCGTGACCATGTAGCACATCGCCGCCGCCGACAGGGCGTGGTGGGCGCAGCCCGCCCGGCCCCGCCACCAGGCCACCGCGAACCAGCCCGTCGTCAGCACCAGCACCGCCTGCCAGCCCGCCGCCGGGATGGGGCCGCCGACCGGGGAGACCATCGCCACCATCGCGACCACCAGCAGCAACTCGGCCAGATCGCCGTGGCGAACCGGCGATCCCAGCCGCCGGTAGTCGAGGCGGACCAGCCGCAGCACGCACGGCAGCGCCAGCGCCGCGAACACCGCCGTGAGCGCCCAGTCGACCACCATCGCCAGTCGGCCTCACTCTCCGTCGTGGGTGGTGTCTCCACCGTGACACCCACGACGGCCGCGCACCAGCCGTCAATGAGGTGACTCCGTCAGTCACCCGTCAGGATGAGTCCGCTGGTCGGCACGCCCGTCCCGGCCGTGACCAGCACCCGGGACGCGCCGCCGACCTGGTTGACCGCCGTGCCGCGGATCTGCCGGACGCCCTCCGCGATGCCGTTCATGCCGTGGATGTACGCCTCGCCGAGCTGACCGCCGTGCGGGTTCAACGGCAGCGCGCCGTCGAGCTCCAGCGCGCCGTCGGCGATGAAGTCCTTCGCCTCGCCGCGGCCGCAGAAGCCCAGCTCCTCCAGCTGCATCAGGACGTACGGCGTGAAGTGGTCGTACAGCACCGCGACGTCCACATCGGACGGCCCCAGCCCGGACTGCCCCCACAGCTGCCGCCCGACGACGCCCATCTCCGGCAGCGCGGCCAAGTCGTCGCGGTAGTAGCTGGTCATCACGTACTGGTCCGGCCCGCTCCCCTGCGCCGCCGCGGCGATCACCGCCGGCGGCCGGGCGAGGTCACGGGCGCGGGAGACGCTCGTGACGACCAGCGCCACGCCGCCGTCGCTTTCCTGGCAGCAGTCGAGCAGGTGCAGCGGCTCGGCCACCCAGCGCGACGACTGGTGCTCCGCCAGGGTGATCGGCCGCTCGTGGAACCACGCGTTCGGGTTGGTCGCCGCGTGCTTGCGGTCGATCACCGCGACCCGGCCGAAGTCCTCGCTCGTCGCGCCGTAGTCGTGGAGGTAGCGCTGCGCGACCATGGCCACCGTCGCCGCCGGGGTCGCGATGCCCATCGGGTAGTGGAACGCGTTGTCGACGCCGGACGAGTTGACCTGCCCGGCCGCGGCCGAGGACACCTGGCCGAAGCGCATGCCCGAACGCTCGTTGAAGGCCCGGTAGGCGACGACGACGTCCGCGACGCCGGTCGCCACCGCCATCGCGGCCTGCTGGACGGTCGCCGCCGCCGCGCCGCCGCCGTAGTGGATGCGGCTGAAGAACTTCAGTTCGGGGATCCCCAGTTCCCGCGCCACCGCGATCTCCGCGTTGCCGTCCATGGTGAACGACACGAGTCCGTCCACATCGGACGGTTTCAGGCCCGCGTCGGCCAACGCGTGCGAGATGCATTCGGCCGCCAGCCGCAGTTCGCTGCGGCCGGAGTCCTTCGAGAACTCCGTCGCGCCGATCCCGGCGATGGCCGCCTGGCCCGAGAGCGTCACGGCAGCGTCACCTCCACGGTCCCGGCGACGTGCTCGCCGAGACTGTCCACTCCGGACACGGATACGACGACGTCCGGCCCGTCGCGCGAGACCACGCGGCCGGTGAACGTCAGCGTGTCGTAGGCGTAGCAGGGCACGCCGAGCCGGATCTTGATCGACCGGATCAGCGCCTCCGGCCCGGCCCACGCCGACACGAACCGCTGCACCAGGCCGGTGTCGGTGAGGATGTTGAGGAAGATGTCCTTCGAGCCGCGCGCCACCGCCGAGTCGCGGTCGTGGTGCACGTCCTGGAAGTCGCGGGTCGCCAGTGCCGTGCTGACGACGAACGTCGGCGTCGCCTCGATCGTCAGCGGCGGCAGCTCGGTCCCTTCGGTGACGGTCATCGGGCCACCTTCCACGCGGGCAGCGTCAGGTCGTCGTCGACGCGGACGAACGCCGCGACCACGGGGAGTCCGATGTGGACTTCCTCGGGGGCGGCGTCCAGCAGCTCGGCCAGCACGCGAACTCCTTCTTCCAGCTCCACGAGCGCCACGACGAACGGCAGGTCCTTGCCGGGCACCGACGGGTGGTGGTGCACGACGTACGAGAAGACCGTCCCCCGGCCGCTCGCGACGACGTAGTCCGGTTTCGTGTCCAGCGCACCGTCGGGCGGCATCGGCCCGGGCGGGTGCCGGAGAGTCTCGCCCCACCGCTGGATGCGCAGCTCCCCTTCGCGAAGGCCGTCCCAGAAGAACTCCGTGTCGCGGCTGATCACCGGCCGCAGCACCGGCGCCGGCGGCGGCTTCGGAGCCGGTGGCCGGAACTTGAGGACGCGGAACATCATCTCCGCGACCGCTTCGCCGCCGACGTACCAGGTCATCCGCGTCGTGACGAACCAGCCCTCGCCGAGCGCCGTCCGCTTCGGGCCGACGACGCTCTCGAGCCGGGTCCGCGCTTCGACCTGTTCGCCGGGGCGCAGGTAGCGGTGGTAGGTCTGCTCGGAGTTGGTCGCGACGACCGAGGTGAACCCGGCTTCGTCGAGCAGTTCCATCATCAGGCCGAGCGGGTCGTCGGTCCCGCGGGGGACGTTCAGCCCGCCCATCGTCCACACCTGGGCCATCGCGGGCGGCGCGACCAGTCCCTTGTGGACACTCTTCGCGGCGAACTCCGGATCGGTGTAGACCGGGTTGTCGTCCCCGATCGCCTCGACCCAGTTGTTCACCATCGCCTGGTTCACCGGGTCTCGCGCCAGGCGCGGCGCGCATTCCCCGCGCGCGGCGATCTCCGCGGCCGTTTCTTCGATCGTCATCGCGGCACCCTCGGCAGGCCCAGGCCGATCGAAGCGATCAGCTCCCGTTGGATTTCGCTGACGCCGCCGCCGAACGTCAGCACGATGTTGCGTTTCGCGGCGACGTCCAGCCATTCCGCCAGCTCGGCGGTGTCCGGATCGGCCAGGTCGCCGTGGCGCCCGACCAGCTCTTCGAGGTTGCGGCCGATCCGCTGGATGACCTCGGAGCTGAACACCTTGGTCGCCGACGCGTCCGCGACGGCCACCGGCGCGCTCGCCGAGGAGACCGCGACCTGCCAGTTCAGCAGCTCGTTCACCCGCGTCACCGCCAGGGCGTCGGCCAGCACGGCCCGGACGTCGGCGAGGTCGAGCAGGCCGTGGGCGCCGGCCCAGGCGCGGACGCGGTCGTACAGCCCGCCGATCCGCCCGGCCGGGCCGAGCATGACGCGCTCGTGGTTGAGCTGCGTCGTGATCAGCCGCCAGCCCGCGTTCTCCTGGCCCACCAAGCGGTTCACCGGCACGCGAACGTCCGAATAGTACGTCGCGTTGACGTGGTGGGCGCCGTCGCAGGTGATGATCGGCGTCCACGAGTAGCCGGGGTCGCTCGTGTCCATGATGAGGATCGAGATGCCCTGGTGCCGCGGCGCGTCCGGCGCGGTCCGCACGGCGAGCCAGACGTAGTCCGCGTCGTGGCCGCCGGTGGTGAAGATCTTCTGGCCGTTGACGACGTACTCGTCGCCGTCGCGCACCGCGGTCGTCCGCAGCGCCGCGAGGTCGGTGCCCGCTTCCGGCTCGGTGTAGCCGATCGCGAAGTGGATCTCCCCCGCCAGGATCTTCGGCAGGAAGAAGGCCTTCTGCTCGTCCGTGCCGAACTGCTGCAGGGTCGGCCCGACCGTCTGCAGCGTCACCGACGGCAGCTGCACGTCGGCGCGCGCGGCCTCGTCGACGAACAGGTGCTGCTCGATGCCGCCGAAGCCCTGCCCGCCGTACTCGACCGGCCAGCCGACGCCGAGCCGGCCGTCGCGGCCCATCCGGCGGACGATCTCGCGGAACACCGGCCCGTGCCGCTCGCGCAGCATCGCCTGGCGTTCCTCCGGACTGATCAGCCCCGCGAAGTACTCGCGCAGTTCGGCGCGCAGGTCTTTCTGCGCCGCGGTCAGTTCGACGTGCATCCGCTCACCCCGCCACTCGTTCGCCGAGCCTGCCCAGCCGGTGCGCGGCGCCGCCGAGCGCCCGGCCGAGGTCCTTCACCGCCGACGAATACCGGTGCAGCGGATAGGTTTCGTCGACGCCGACGCCGCCGTGCAGGTGGTGGCAGGTCGCGAGCGCCTTCGGGGCCTCTTCGGCCAGCCAGTAGGCGGCGATGTCCAGTTCGGCGTCCGCGTCCAGGCCGGACGCGAGGCGCCACACCGCGGACGTCACGGCCAGGTGCACGGTCCGCGCGGCGACGTAGACGTCGGCGATCTGGCCCGCCACCGCCTGGAACGTCGCGAGTGGACGGCCGAACTGGGTGCGTTCGCCCACGTGCTTGACCGTGAGGGTCAAGGCCCCGGCCAGCAGGCCGTCGCCGAGCGCGAGGGCCCCGGCCAGCGCCAACCGGTGCAGCGCCGCGACGGCGCCCCGGTCGAACAGGAGGTCGGCTTCCTCGACGGCGACGTCCGCCAGCCGCACGGTGTACTCCGGGGTGCCGGCCGAGGTCGGCGTCCGGACGAGCGTGACGCCGTCGGCGTGCGGGTCGACGAGGTAGACGGCGGTGCCGTGCGGAGTGGACACCGGCGTCAGGATCCGGCCGGCTTCGCTCGCGTACGGGACCGCGGTCTTCACGCCGGCGAGCAGCCATTTCCCGTCGCGCGCCCGCGCGGTGGTCGCGGGTTCGGCGACGAGCGGGGCGGAGGGTTCGTGCAGGGCCGCGGTGAGCAGCGCCTCCCCCGCGGCGACCGGCGGGAGCAACTCCGCGCGCTGCTGCGGCGTGCCCAGTGTCTCGACCGGCAGCACACCCAGCGCCAGGGCGGCGTAGGCGGGAACCGGCGCGGCGACCCGGCCGACCTCGGTCAGCACCTGGGCGACTTCCGCGATGCCGAGGCCGTCGCCCTCCAGGTCGGGGGGCAGCGCGAGAGCCAGCAAGCCCGACGAGGCCAGCGCGCGCCACGGATCGTCCTCCGCACCGAGCACTTTCGCGGCGAGGGCGGCGATCTCCGTCTGCGTATCGTCAAGGGTGAAGTCCACGCCCGTCCTCCGGATCGGCGCAATACTGAAACCTGTTCTAGTCTTAACCGGAAAGCCCCGGTACGGCAACCCCCGCGGAGGAGCGGCATGGCGGTGACCGACCCGCGCGGCGCGCGGCGCCGCCGCCGCCGGATCACCGTGCCGCCGACCGCGGGCGTGCCCGACCCGGTCCCCCTCGACCTGCCGGGACGCGGTCGGACCGTGGTCACCGACGTCGGCCCGCGGGACGCGCCCGCGCTCGTCCTGCTGCATTCGGTCGCCTGCACGGGCTTGCTGACCTGGTACCCGGCGCTCGACCGGCTGGCGCGCGACCACCGCGTCGTCGTGTTCGACCAGCGGTGGCACGGCCGGGGCATCCGGTCGCCGGAGTTCCGGCTGGCCGACTGCGCCGGCGACGTCACCGCGGTGGCGGACGCGCTCGGCATCGCCCGGTTCGCGCTCGCCGGGTACTCGATGGGCGGCATGGTCGCCCAGCTCGTCACCCACGCCGAACCAGAACGTGTTACCGGACTGGTGCTGTGCTCGACGGCGAGCAACTTCCGGCGCGGGCTGCGCCAGCGGGTCGCGCTCGACGTGTTCGACCGGACGTTGCGGCAGCTGCGCGAGCGCGTGAAGCTGCCGGCCGTGCCCGCCGCCGTCCCGCGCGAGCGCGTCGAGGACTACCGCTGGGGCCTGCGGGAGTTCCGGTCGACCACGCCGTGGGAGATCGCGAACGCCGTCGACGAGATCGGCCGGTTCGATTCGACGCCGTGGCTGCCCACGCTGCGGCTGCCCACGGCCGTCGTCGTGACCGCCCGGGACCGGTTCATCGCCCCCGACCACCAGCGATCGCTGGCCCGCCGGATCCCCGGCGCGACCACCTACGAGGTCGCGGCCGGGCACGCCGCCTGCGTGCTCGCCGCCGACCGCTGGGTGCCCGCCCTGCTCGCCGCCGTCCATTCCCTCTGAGAACGGAGCCCCCGATGGGACGTTTCAGCCTGCCCGAGCAGAAGCCCGACGGCCTGGACTCGCCGGTGACGGCGAAGGTCATGAAGTACGGGGCGAAGGCCCAGGTGGCGGTCTTCCGGCTGACCGGCGGCCGCGTCGGCAGCACGTGGCGGATCGGGGCCGGGTTCCGCAAGCCCGTGCCGACGCTGCTGCTGGAGCACCGCGGGCGCAAGTCCGGCCGGCTGTTCACGACGCCGCTGCTCTACCTGCGCTCCGGCGAGGACGTCGTCATCGTCGGTTCCCAGGGCGGCCTGCCGAAGCACCCGCAGTGGTACCGCAACCTGCTGGCGCACCCCGAAACCCGCATCCACCTCAAAGGACGGCGGGACGTCCCGGTCACCGCTCGCGTAGCCGATCCGGAGGAACGCGCCGAGCTGTGGCCGCGACTCGTGGAGCTGTACGCGGACTTCGCGAAGTACCAGGCCTGGACCGACCGGGAGATCCCGGTCGTGGTGCTCAGCCCGCGGCCTTGAGCAGCTCGGCCAGCGCGTCCGGGAGCGCGTCGGCGAGCGGCCACAGGTCCTTGACCAGCTCCCGCGCGCCGAGCAGGCCGACGTGCACCTTGCCGGCGTTGGAGAGCACCGTGACGTTCAGCCCGGCGCCGTGGAAGACCGGGCCGAGCGGGTAGAAGCCGGTGACGCGCGCGCCGAGCAGGTACAGCGGCATCGGCGGCCCGGGCACGTTGGAGACGACCAGGTTGTGCACCACCGGGTGTTTCTCGGCCAGGCGCAGCGCCGAATAGGCGCGGACGGCGAGCCCGAACGCCGTCGCGGCGGAGAACTGCGCCCAGTCCTGCAGCATGTCGGCGTCGATGTCGTAGTGGTGGTCCTTCGCCAGCCGGTTGGCCTCGGCGAGGAAGAACACCCGCGCCGCCGGGTCCTCGAGATGGGTCGGCAGCGAGGCGAAGAACGCGGAAACCTTGTTGCTGCCGTGGTCGCGTTCGGTCCGGTCGTGCACCGAGACCGGGACGGTCGCCACCAGCGGGTCCTCGGGCAGTTCGCCGCGTGCTTCGAGGAAGCGCCGCAGCGCGCCGGCGACGAGCGCGAGCACGACGTCGTTCACCGTGACGCCGAACGCGTTCTTGACCGCCTTGACGTCGTCGAGGTCGAGCTGGGCGAACGCGACGCTGCGGTGTCCGGTGATCGTCCCGTTCAGCGACGTCCGCGGCGCAGTGAAGGGCACCGGCATCCCCTTGCCGCGCACGGCTTTGCCGAGCCAGCGCGGGACGAGCCCCAGCAGGTCCGGCAGCAGCCGCGCCAGCTCGCCGGGGCGTTTCGCGACGCTCTCGACCCCGGAGCGGATCAGGCCCAGCGTCGACGGTGTCGCCGCGTTGCGCTGCTCCTCGATCTCCGGCATCGGCGCGTCCGGCTCCAGCCCGGCGAGGTAGGTGATCAGGCTGGCCCCGCTCACGCCGTCGACGCTCGCGTGGTGCATCTTCAGCAGCACCGCGATCTGGCCGTCGGCCAGGCCCTCGAGGACGTACAGCTGCCACAGCGGGTGCGCGCGGTCGAGCTGCTGCCCGGCGATGTGCGCGCACAGCTCGGCCAGCTCGGCGCGGTCGCCCGGAGCCGGCACGCCGACGCGGTGCACGTGGTGGTCGAGGTCGAAGTCGTCGTCCTCGACCCAGACGGGATGCCCGATGTTCCAGAGTGGATTGTGCAGTTTGCGGCGGAACGCCGGAATCACCCGGACGCGTTCATCGAGCTTTTCCGCGAGCTTCGCGAAGCTGTAGCCACCGGGGACGGTCGAGCCGTCGAGGGTGAGCAGCCCGCAGACGTGCAGGACCTGGGACGACGTCTCGAGGTAGAGGAAGCTCGCGTCGAGGCCGCTCAATCTCTGCATGCGGATCAGGGTAAGCCACTTCCGGTGAGCGGCGCGTCACCCTACTCGCCGGTATCATCGCGGTGGTGCAGCCGAATTTCCTGATCCGTCGCGCGGTCCAGCTCGGCCTCACCGCGAACGCACTCCGCCCGCTGCGGGCGCGGTCCACGACGATCCCGGCGTTCTTCGCCGGGTGGCTGACCGGCGAGCTCGCGCCCCAGTTCCTGGCTTTGACGGCCGCGGACGCTCTGGCTCACGTGGCCCGCCACGGCGTCCGCGACCGCTCGACGCAGGCCGGGCTCGCGATGGCCGCCGCGTCCGCCGCCGGGCTCACCGCGCTCATCCGGACGGGGCACGGCGCCCGTGAGGAGATCGAGAACGCGCTGACCTCGGCGTTGGGCGAGGACTACGCGGCCGAGCTGGGCCGCTCCGACCTGGGCCTGCCGTGGGGCGAGCTGGCGCTCCCGTTCCGGATGGGCGCGCCGGACGTGCGCATCGACCGCGACATCGCCTACGCCCCGGGCGGCAAGCGGTTCCTGCTCGACGTCTACCGCCCCGCTTCGCCGGTCTCGGGGGCACCGGTGCTGCTCCAGGTCCACGGCGGCGCGTGGGTGATCGGCAACAAGGAGGAGCAGGGCCGGCCGCTGATGCGCTACCTCGCGCGTCGCGGCTGGGTGTGCGTCGCGATCAACTACCCGCTGTCCCCCACGCACCGCTGGCCGGCGCACATCGTGGCGGCGAAGCAATCACTGGCGTGGATCCGTTCGCAGATCGCCTCGTACGGCGGCGACCCGGGGTTCGTCGCGGTGACGGGCGGGTCGGCGGGCGGTCACCTCTCGGCGTTGCTGGCGCTGTCCCAGAACGACCCGGCGCTGCAGCCGGAGTTCGAGGACGTGGACACGAGCGTCCAGGCGTGCGTCCCGCACTACGGGGTGTACGACTTCGCGGCGACATCGGGATCCCGGGCGAGCCAGTACCGCCTGGAGAGCTTGATCGCCCGACGGGTGTTCGCGGCGGACCGCGACCCGGTTCGGCACCTGGACGACTACGTCGCGGCGTCCCCCTTGGACCGGATTTCTTCGGACGCACCGCCGTTCTTCGTGATCCACGGGCGAGACGACTCGCTGGTGCCGGTGCGCGAGGCGCGCGAGTTCGTCCGGCGGCTGCGGGAGAAGTCCCGGCAGCCGGTCGCGTATGCGGAGCTGGCCGGGGCGCAGCACGCGTTCGACGTGTTCACGTCCGTACGGAGCGCGCATGTGGTGCGGGGGGTGGCGCGGTTCCTGGACTTCACTTACCACGCTTGGAAAGCCGAGAACCGCTAGCGGCGACCTCGGGCGCCCCGATGTGGCGCCGGTCGCACCCGACGCGGCGCTCGGCGCATCCTCCGCACCCCAGCGCGGCAGTCCGCGCACCCCCGGCGACACTCGGCGCATCCCCCGCACCCAACGCGGCGTTCCGCGCACCCCACGCCAACTTTGGGCCGCAAGGCCCGGGCCAGTGGCAGCCGCGGTCAGTACGCCAGGTCTACCGCGCTCGCCGACGGTGGGCCGTCCAAGCGCCACTCCGTTCCCGCTCGGATGAAGCGGTACCAGCGGGCGTCGCGGCCGTAGCGCAGCTGTAAATCCCCTTGAGTGAGGCGGTTGCGCCAGACTTTCGGCGTTCCCGGCAGCCCCGCCTCGGTCAGGATCGCCTGAGCTTCGGCCAACGGGCCCGGGCCCGGCTGCCACGGCTCCCGCAGGGCCGCCAGGCCGCCGCGGCCGGCTTCGCGCCAGGCCTCCGCCCAGCGGGCCAGGTCGCGCGGGGGCACTCCCGCCGCCGTGGCCAGGGCCGCCGTCTCCGCGCCGGAGCGTGGTGCCGCCCGGCGGGCGAGGTCCTCCTCGAACGTCAGCTCCGCCGCCGTCGCGCCGGCCGTCAGCAGGTCGCGCGCCAGGGATGCCGCGTCGGCCGCGAGCACGGACAGCGCGGCCGCCGTCCAGCCCGTGCTCGGGGGTGGGTCGAGGTCCAGGACCGCCGGTCGCCCGGCCACCCTCGGCGGCGGGGGCAGCGCCGGGATCGCGCCCGGGCGTCGCGCGTAGGCCGCCTTCGGGGTCAGGCCCTCGTCCACGCGCTTCGGCAGCTTCGGCTTCTCCCCCCGCGGTGAGCGGCGGGCCCGGAGCTCGGCCAGGACGTCCGCCCGCGGACGCCCGCGCAGCAGGAACAGCGTGAACGGATCGCGGTCGACCTCGTCGGCGACCAGGTAGTACACCGCGGCGACGTGCTTGCACGGGTTCGCCGAGTCCGGGCAGGAGCACCGCGGCCGCAGGTCGCCCGGGCCGGGCAGCAAATCGGCGCCCGCTTCGCGAGCCTGCTCGGCGAGCGCACCCGGCAGCTCGCCGTCGAGCAGCGCGGCCGCGTGGCCGAGCTGGGTGCCGACCACGCCGAGCAGCGTGTCCCACTCGCCGTCGGTGAAGGTGCGCATCGTGATGGTCACCTTGTACGGCTGCGGACGGCTGCCGCGCACGCGCGCCGTCATCTCGCCGGCACCGAAGTGCAGCTCGCTGACCGTGCCCTTGCGCGCGTAGGTCCGCCCGCGGGGCAGCCGGTTCGGGTCGAGCTTCGCGCGCTGCTCCAGCGCGTCGACCCAGGCGCGGCCCCACCACGTGCGGCCGAAGTTCCGCCTCGGAGGCATCACCCGCTCCCGAGGCGGACCAGGTCGGCCAGCTCGTCGTCGGAGAGCTCGGTGATCCAGTCCTCCCCCGCGCCGACGATCGACTCGGCCAGCCCGCGCTTCTTCTCCAGGACCTGCGCGATCCGCTCTTCCAAGGTGCCTTCGGCGATCAGCCGGTGGACCTGGACCGGCCGGTCCTGGCCGATGCGGTACGCGCGGTCGGTGGCCTGGTCCTCGACGGCCGGGTTCCACCAGCGGTCGTAGTGGATCACGTGGGTGGCGCGGGTCAGGTTGAGCCCGACGCCGCCCGCCTTGAGCGAGAGCAGGAACACCGGGATCTCACCGGCCTGGAACCGGTCGACCATGTCCTGGCGTTTCGCCGGCGAACTTTCGCCTGAGAGCAGTTCGGTGGGCAGGCCGCGTTCGGTCAGGCGTCGCTCGAGCAGCCGGCAGAGCTGGACGTACTGGCTGAACACGAGAACGCTCTCGCCCTCGTCGAGGATGACGTCGACGAGCTCTTCGAACGCGGCGAGCTTGCCGGACCGGCCGGTGAGCGCGCCGTGCGGCTCCTTGAGGAACTGGGCCGGGTGGTTGCAGATCTGCTTGAGCTCGGTGAGCAGCCGCAGGACCTGACCGCGCCGTTCGATGCCCTGTTTCTCACGGATCTCGGCGAGGTTTTCCCGCACGACGGCTTCGTAGAGCGTGGTCTGCTCGGCGGTGAGCGGGACGAACCGGTCGGTTTCGGTCTTGGGCGGCAGCTCCGGGGCGATGTCCGGGTCGGACTTGCGCCGCCGTAGCAGGAAAGGCCGGACGGTGGCGGCCAGCCGTTCGGTGACGGCCTTGTCGCGGTCACGCTCGATCGGGCGCGCGACGGTACGGCGGAAGCGGTCGAGCGGACCGAGCAGCCCCGGCGTCGTCCAGTCCACAATGGACCACAGTTCGGTGAGCCGGTTCTCGACGGGGGTGCCGGTCAGCGCGACCTTCGCGCGGGCAGGGATCTGGCGGAGTTCCTTGGCCGTGGCGGACAGCGGGTTCTTGACGTGCTGCGCCTCGTCCGCGGCGACCAACCCCCAGTCCACTTCGGACAGTGTCTCGCGATCGCGGCGCAGGACGCCGTAAGTGGCGAGGACGACCTCGTCGCGCGCGAGGTCGTCGAGGTGGCGGCGGCCGCCGTGGAACCGGCGGACGGGGATGCCGGGGGCGAAGCGGGCGAACTCGCGTTCCCAGTTGCCGAGGAGAGAGGTCGGGCAGAGCACCAGGGTCGGCCCGCCGGCCGACGACGAAGTTTCGAGAGCATTGCCTGGCACCGGCTCGGCATTGGAGGCGCTCTCTGCCGCGCCGACCGACACTGCACCTGCGGGGGGCTCGGCAACGGCCGCGAGCGCTCGCCGGTGCAGATGCAGGGCGATCAGCTGGATCGTCTTGCCCAGCCCCATGTCGTCGGCCAGGCAGGCACCCAGCCCGAGGCCGGTCATCGTGGCCAGCCAGGCCAGTCCCGCCTGCTGGTACGGCCGCAACGTCGCCTCCAGCCCCGGCGGGACCGCGATCGCGCCGCCCGTGCGGTCGCGGATCCGCTCGGCCAGCTCGCCCAGCACCGGCGGCGCCGCGAACTCCACGCGTTCGCCGTCCAGCTCCAGCTCGCCGGTGAGCGCCGCCGCCAGTGCCTCGCCCGCGTCCAGCTTGCGAGTCCGCGTACGCACCCGCGCGAGCAGCTGCGGGTCCACGCGCACCCACTGGCCGCGCAGGCGGACCAAGGGCCGCTTGGCCTCGGCCAGCGCCGCCACCTCCGCCTCCGTCAGCTGCTCGCCGCCCAGGCTCAGCTGCCACCGGAACTCCAGCAGGCTCTTCAGCGCGAACTCCGCCTCCGTGACGCTCGCCGGCGCCTGGGTCGCGCTCGCCTTCGCCTTCACCTCGCCGGCGAACAGCCCCTTCGCCCAGAGCACCTCGATGCCGGCGCCGCCGAGGTCGCGGCTGCCGTCGGTGAGCAGGTCGACGACGTCGTCGTCGGTCAGCGGCAGCTCCGCGGGCGCCGGTTGCGCCAGCACCCGGCCCAGTGGCTCCCACGCCCGCGCGCCGCGCCGCAACCCGAGCAGCAGCTGCGTCTCGACCTGGTCGCCGAGGCGGCTCAGGACCGCGTCCGGCGCGTCCCACAGCGTCGCCGCCTCCACGACCAGGCTCGGCTCAGCCATGCTGCGGACCGCCAGCACCCCGGCGAACGAGTCCTCGCCCCGGCCCTCGACCCGCAGCAGCACCTGGACGCCGCGGGGTTCGCGGGCCTCCAGCTCGGCCAGCCAGGCCGCGCCGTCCGGGCCGAGCAGCGCCGGTTCGCGCGCCGCGAACGCCGGGTCGCCCGCCCCGACCGGCGCCGCCGGGCTGCGCGCCAGCAGGTCGGCCGTCGCGTCCCAGAGCGCGCGGACCAGGGAGTCCGGCGAGTGGAGACGGATGCGTTTCAGCCCGGTCAGCGGCAGCGCGTACGCCTCCGGCGGCAGGGCACCGGCCAGGCCGCGCAGCAGCTCCTCGTCGGCCGCGTCCAACGGCCCGATCCGCCACGCCGCCGCCCCGGCCGGCGAGACGGCGGGCCGCAGCCGTCCGCGTGCGACGAGGTTCACCCCGGCGTTGACGGCGGCCGACCACGCCGCGACCGCCGGGCTGGCCTCCTCCCCCGCCGCGAGCAGCCGGGGCAGCGCGCGTTCGAGCGGGACGAGCTCGGCGTCGACCTTCGTCCGCGCGAACTTCGCTCCGCGGGGCAGCACGAGCTCGATCGTGGTCTCGCCGGCCACGTCGTCGCCCCACAAGGCCAGCACGCCGTCCCGCGGGGGATCCGCGGGAAGGTAGGTGGCCCGGGTGTCTGCGCTGAACTCCACGACGGCAACGCTAGAACACACCCCCGACAGTTTCGGCCCGAGGGGCGCGAACGGTCCTTTCGCGCCGCTTCCGCACCCCGGCTCCGCGTGCTCCGGACCGTGACTCGCGTGATCAGAGACGTGACTCGCGTGATCAGAAGCGGAACTCGCGTGATCAGAGACGCGACTCGCGTGACTGGAGGCGTAACTCGCGTGATTGGAGGGGCATCTCGCGTGATTGGCGGGGCATCTCGCGTGATTGGCGGGGCATCAGCCGCGGGGCAGGCCCAGCAGGCGTTCCGCCGTCAGTGAACGCAGGACCTGCGTCGTCCCGCCCGCGATGGACAGGCAGCGGGTCAGCAGGAATTCGTGTTGTGCCGGGCTGCCCGCGACCAGCGCACCCGCGCCCGCCAGCTCCAGGGCGAACTCGGCGACGTCCTGCCGGTGCTGCACCCCGAGCAGCTTCCGCACACTCGATTCCGCGCCCGGGTCCTGCCCGCCGAGCCGCCGCAACGCCGCCCGCAGATCCAGCACCGAACCCGCCACCCCGTCGGCGACCAGCGAACCGAGCCGGTCCAAGGCGACGTCGTCCAGCGCGGCAGCGTCCACTGTGGACATCAGCGACTGGACGCTCTCCCCCACCGCGGACCCGCTCCCGATGGCCACCCGCTCGTTGGCGAGGGTCGTGCGCGCCAGCCGCCAGCCCCCGCCCGGCGTGCCGACGACGTCGGCGTCCGGGACGAACACGTCGTCGAGGAACACCTCGTTGAACACGGCTTCCCCGGTGATCTCGCGCAGCGGGCGGGTCGTGATGCCCTCGGCGCGCATGTCGACCAGGAAGTACGTGATCCCCTGGTGCTTGGGCACGTCCGGGTCGGTGCGCGCCAGGCAGATCCCCCAGTCGGCTTCGCGGGCGAGCGACGTCCACACCTTCTGCCCGGTCAGCCGCCAGCCGCCGTCGACGCGCCGGGCCGCCGTCCGCAGCGCGGCCAGGTCGGACCCCGCGCCGGGCTCGCTGAACAGCTGGCACCACGTGATTTCACCCCGAAGGGTGGCCTTGGCGAAGCGAGCACGCTGCTCGTCGCTGCCGTGCTCGAGGATCGTCGGCACCGCCCACGCCCCGATCACCAGGTCCGGACGGCGGATGTCGGCGGCCGCCAGCGCGCCGTCGATCCGCAGCTGCGCCGCGGCGTCGGCGTCCCGGCCGTACGGCGACGGCCAGTGCGGGGCCAGCAATCCGGCGTCGGCCAAAGCCACCCGCCGTTCCTCCGCGGGCAGCGCCGCGATCCGCGCCACCTCGTCCCGCAACGCGGCGTCGTCCCCGACGTCGACGCCCAAGGTGCGTTCGGTCCCGGCGAGAGCCAGTGAAGCCGCCTGACGCCGCCACGGCCCGGAGCCGCCGAGCCACTGCCGCAGTGCCACGGCCCGCCGCAGGTACAGGTGTGCGTCGTGCTCCCAGGTGAAGCCGATGCCGCCGAGGACCTGGACGCAGTCCTTCGCGTTGGCGACGGCCGCGTCGAGGGCGACGGCGGCCGCGCTCGCCACCGAAAGCGGGTGCCGCCCGGAAGCCGCGTCCCACGCCAGCGCTTCGGCCGCTTCGGCGCGGCAGAGCATTTCGGCGCACAGGTGCTTGATCGCCTGGAAGCCGCCGATGGGCTTGCCGAACTGCTCGCGGACCTTCGCGTACTCGACGGCGACGGTCAGGCAGCGACGCGCCACTCCCGCCGCCTCGGCCGAAGCCAGGGTCGCCGCCAGCGGCACGACCGGCGGCAGGGTCAGCAGGTCGGCACGGATGCCGGAGAACCGGACGCGCGCCAGCGGGCGCGAGAAGTCGAACGCCTCCAGCGGCTCGACGGTCACCCCGGGCGTCCCCGGCGCGAGCAGCACGTGGCCGCCGCCGACCGGCACCACCAACCAGGATCCGGGGGTGGCTCCCGGCGCCGGCCCGCTGACGCCGTCGTCGAGCGACACCTCGTCGAGCAGCACCGCCACCGCGGCCTCCCCCTCGGCGACCGCTGCGAGCAGTTCCTTCGCCTCGGGCACCTCCGCCAGCAGGAGGCCGCCGAGCGCGGTACCGAGCACTGGACCGGGAACGAGTTCTTCGGCCGCGGCGGCCAGTCCGGCGGCGAGGTCGGCGAGGGTCCCGTCGGCGCCGCCGGCCGCGGCGGGCAGCGCGACGCCGAACAGCCCGAGCCCGGCGAAGCCCGCGGGCACCCCGGCGCCCGGCCCGGTTTCCGCCGCACGCACCGCTTCTCGCGGGTGGTGCGCGGCGGACCAGGCGTGGATCGCCTCGGCCAGCGCGGCCTGTTCCTCGGTGAGCGCGACCGGCATGGGCCCTCCTCGCGGTACGGGACTGTGTCGGCTGTTGCCGATCCGGACGGCAGTCACGGCGGAACGGGTGCCGGTGAGCGGGTGGGCTCGGGAACCGTCTCCGCCTGCTTTCGGCCGGATCGGCAATGCTACTCGCAAGTGTAGAACGTGTTACAGTTTTTCGGCCAGCGGGTCAGTTGTTGAACGTTTCGCCAGGACAGGTACTCTACGTCGTGAACTGGAACAAGTTCCGAAGGACGGGGGAATGCCGATGCCCGGCAAAGCCAAGGCGCCGGCGAAGGCACGCGGGAACGGCCTGAGCGCGATCGGCGCCGACGAGCTCGGCTCCGCCGCCCAGCGCGACCGCCGACGCCGGATCATCGACGCCACCCTCGCGCTCGCCTCCAAGGGCGGCTACGACGCCGTGCAGATGCGGGCCGTCGCCGAGAAGGCCGACGTCGCACTGGGCACGCTGTACCGGTACTTCCCCTCGAAGATCCACCTGCTCGTCTCCGGTCTCGCGCGCGAATTCGAGCGCGCGCAGGAGAAGCTCGAGCGCCAGGCGATCCCCGGCGAGACGCCGGCCGAGCGGCTGATGTTCGTCCTCGGCCGCAACACCCGGCTGATGCAGCGCGACCCGCACCTGACCGAGGCGATGGTGCGGGCGTTCATGTTCGCCGACACCTCCGCCGCGGCCGAGGTGGAGCAGGTCGGACGGCTGATGGAGAACATGTTCGCCCAGGCGATGGGCATCTCCGACCCGACCGAGGCCGACCGCGACATCTTCCACGTCGTCGCGGACGTCTGGATGGCGAACCTGGTGGCCTGGGTGACCCGCCGCGCCTCGGCCGCCGACGTCGCCAACCGCCTCGAGCTGTCGGTGCACCTGCTGCTGGACAAGTAGCCGCCGGTCAGCGGTGTGCGGCGGCGACCTCCGCCAGCTCGTCCAGCGCCTTGAGCGTCTCGGCTTCCGGCAACGTCTCCAGCAGGAACGTATAGCGCTCGACGCCCGCCTCGCGGAAGCCGTCGATCACCTTGTCCTTCGTGGGGCCGCCGAAGACCGCGAACTCGACGTCCGTACGTCCCCGGTCGGCGAGCCAGCCGCGGACGCGCTCGGCTTCCTCGAAATGCGTGTGACCGCGTAGCAGCCAGCCGTCGCCGAAGCGAGCGAGACGGTTCAGGGCCGCTTCGCTCTCGCCGCCGATGTAGATCGGCGGGTGCGGCTTGCGGACCGGCTTCGGCCAGGCGTAGATCGGGTCGAAGTCGACGTGCTTGCCGTGGAACTCGGCTTCGTCCTTCGTCCAGATCTCCTTGAGCGCGGCCAGCTGCTCGTCGATCAGCGCGCCGCGGGTCTTCGGGTCGGTGCCGTGGTCGCGCATCTCCTCGCGGTTCCAGCCGACGCCGACGCCGAACAGCGCGCGTCCGTCGGAGATCAGGTCGAGCGACGCGACCTCCTTGGCCGTGTGGATCACGTCACGCTGGATCAGCAGCGCGATGCCGGTGCCGAGCAGCAGCTCCGACGTCGCCGTCGCCGCGGCGGTGAGCGCCACGAACGGGTCGAGCGTGCGCTTGTACTTCTCCGGCAGGTCGCCCCCGCCCGGGTACGGGGTTTGCCGGCCGACGGGGATGTGCGAGTGCTCGGCCAGGAACAGCGAGTCGAAGCCGCGTTCCTCCAGCGCCGCACCCAGCACGTCCGGCCGGATGCCCTCGTCGGTCACGAACGTCGAAATCCCGAATTTCATACCTCCAGGACTACCACCAGGTTGACCGGGGGTGCACGATGGAGTCATCTCATCATACGTTGAATAAGGGGGTAGTCATGGACGTTCAGGACGTCGACTTCGAAGAGCTCTACCAGGGCACCACCCCGATGGGCCGGAAGATGCCGTGGGACATCGGCGCGCCGCAGCCCGCCGTTGTCGCGCTGGCCGACGCCGGCGAGTTCACCGGCGACGTGCTCGACATCGGCTGCGGCCTCGGCGACAACTCGGCGTTCCTCGCCTCGCGCGGCTTGCACGTCACGGGGCTGGACGGCGCGCCGTCCGCGCTGGAGCAGGCTCGCGCACGGGCCGCCGAGAAGGGGCTCGACATCGAGTTCGCCGTCGCGGACGCGACGAAGCTCGAAGGCCACGAAGGCCGGTTCGACACGGTCCTCGACAGCGCGCTTTACCACTGCCTGAGCGAAGACGAACGTCACCAGTACCTCGCGGCCCTGACCCGCGCCACGCGCCCGGGCGCACGGCTGCACCTGTTCGCCTTCTCGCCGCAGGTACCGGACGCGTTCCCGGCGCCCTACCTGATCAGCGAAGCCAACCTCCGCGAGACCGTCGGCAAGGACTGGACGATCGAGCGGCTGGAACCGACCGTGTACACGACGTCGATGACGCCGGAGGAACTGAAGCAGAGCGTCCGGCAGCTGCTGAACGTGGACCCCGCCGGGCTGGACCGGCTGGACACCGACGCGGACGGCCGGGTGCTCGTACCGGTCTGGCAGCTGAAGGCCACCCGCCGCTGAGCAAGACCCGTCGTGAGTGGGAAACAGTGTTCTAACACTGTTTCCCACTCACGACCGCGGGTTTCAGACGTTGCGCCGGTACTGGCCGCCGACCTCGAAGAACGCCTCCGTGATCTGGCCGAGCGAGCAGACCCGCGCCGCGTCCATCAGTACGCCGAACAGGTTGCCGCCGCGGGTGGCCGCCTCGCGCAACGCCTTCAGCGCCTCCTGGGCCGCTTCGTGGTGGCGGTGCTGGAAGTCCGCCAGACGGTCCAGCTGGGACTGCTTCTCGTCCTCCGTCGCGCGGGCCAGCTCAACCTCGACGTCCTCCTCGCCCGCGCGCGGGTTGCGGAACGTGTTGACGCCGACGATCGGCAGCGAGCCGTCGTGCTTCTTGCGCTCGTAGAGGATCGACTCGTCCTGGATCTTGCCGCGCTGGTACCCGGTCTCCATCGCGCCGAGCACGCCGCCGCGCTCGCTGATCCGGTCGAACTCCAGCAGGACGGCCTCTTCGACCAGGTCGGTCAGCTCGTCGATGACGAACGAGCCCTGCAGCGGGTTCTCGTTCTTCGACAGGCCCCACTCCTTGTTGATGATCATCTGGATGGCCATCGCGCGGCGCACCGACGACTCCGACGGCGTCGTGATCGCCTCGTCGAACGCGTTGGTGTGCAAGGAGTTCGCGTTGTCGTACAGCGCGCACAGCGCCTGCAGCGTCGTCCGGATGTCGTTGAAGCTCATCTCCTGCGCGTGCAGCGACCGGCCGGACGTCTGCACGTGGTACTTGAGCTTCTGCGACCGCTCGTTGGCGCCGTAGCGCTCGCGCATCGCCACGGCCCAGATCCGCCGCGCCACCCGGCCGAGCACCGAGTACTCCGCGTCCATGCCGTTGGAGAAGAAGAACGACAGGTTCGGCGCGAAGTCGTCGATGTCCATGCCGCGCGCGAGGTACGACTCGACGTAGGTGAAACCGTTGGACAGCGTGAAGGCCAGCTGCGAGATCGGGTTCGCCCCGGCTTCGGCGATGTGGTAGCCGGAGATCGACACCGAGTAGAAGTTCCGGACGCCGTGCTCGATGAACCACTCCTGGATGTCGGCCATCATCCGGAGGCTGAACTCGGTGGAGAAGATGCAGGTGTTCTGGCCCTGGTCCTCCTTGAGGATGTCGGCCTGGACCGTGCCGCGGACGTTCTTCAACGTCCACTCGCGCAGCTCGGCGGCTTCCTCGCCGGACGGCTCGCGGCCGTGCTCCGCCGTGAACTGCTCGACCTTCTGGTCGATCGCGGTGTTGAGGAAGAAGGCCAGGATCGTCGGCGCCGGGCCGTTGATCGTCATCGACACCGACGTGTTCGGCGCGGTCAGGTCGAAGCCGTCGTAGAGGACCTTCATGTCCTCGAGCGACGCGATGGACACGCCGGACGTGCCGACCTTGCCGTAGATGTCCGGGCGCGTGTCGGGGTCGTGGCCGTAGAGGGTCACGGAGTCGAACGCGGTCGAAAGCCGCTTCGCCTCGGAGTCCTCCGAAAGCAGCTTGAACCGGCGGTTGGTGCGGAACGCGTCGCCCTCGCCGGCGAACATCCGCGCCGGGTCCTCACCTTCACGCTTGAACGGGAAAACCCCGGCGGTGTAGGGGAAGTAGCCCGGCAGGTTCTCGCGGCGCAGGAACGACAGCAGCTCGCCGGACTCGGCGTAGCGCGGCAGGGCGACACGCGGGATCCGGTTGCCGGACAGCGTGTCACGCCACAGCTGCGTGCGCAGCTCCTTGTCGCGGATCTTGACGACCAGCTCGTCCTGGCGGTACTCCGCCGACAGCGCCTGGAAGCGCTCGAGGAGCTTTGTCGACTCGCCGTCCACATCGGACTCGGCCGCGGCCAGCAGGCCGTCGAGCGCGTCGGTCGAGGCGCCCACCTTGGACAGTTCGCTCTTGGCCAGCGCCAGCGCCTCGCGCTTGCGGACGGCGGCGACCTGCTGCTCGGTCTTCGCGTGGTAGCCGCGGACCGTCTCGGAGATCTCGGCCAGGTAGCGCGACCGGGTGCCCGGGATGATCGTCGACGCGTCCGTCGACACCTTGCCCTCGACCCGCGGCAGCGTCCCGGCCGAGACGGTCAGGCCGCGCTCGGCGAGCAGACCGCGCAGGTGCTGGTAGAGCGCGGTGACGCCGTCGTCGTTGAACTTGGCCGCGCTCGTGCCGTACACCGGCATGTCGTCGGGGCCGGAGTCGAAGGCCTCGCGGTTGCGCACCAGCTGGCGCGCCACGTCGCGGCGGGCGTCCTCGGCGCCGCGGCGCTCGAACTTGTTGATCGCGACGACGTCGGCGAAGTCGAGCATGTCGATCTTCTCCAGCTGCGACGCGGCGCCGAACTCCGGCGTCATCACGTACAGCGAGTCGTCCACGAAGTCGACGATGCCGGCGTCGCCCTGGCCGATGCCCGGCGTCTCGACGATCACCAGGTCGTACCCGGCGGCCTTGCACGCCAGGATCGATTCGCGCAGCCCGGCCGGGATCTCCCCCGACGCCGTGCGCGTCGCGAGCGAACGGAAGTACACCGGCGAGCCGTCGAGGCAGTTCATCCGGATGCGGTCGCCGAGCAGCGCGCCGCCGCCCTTGCGCCGCGACGGGTCGACGGCGAGCACCGCGATCCGCAGCTTGTCCTCCTGGTCGAGGCGGAAGCGCCGGATCAGCTCGTCGGTCAGCGACGACTTGCCCGAGCCGCCGGTGCCGGTGATGCCGAGCACGGGCACGTTCCACCCGCTCGCGGCTTCGGTGATGCCGCCGAGCAGGTCGTCCGGCAGCCGCTGCGCCTGCAGCTGGGTGATGACCCGCGAGAGCGCGGCGACGTCCCCGGAGAGCACCTTGTCCAGCGTCGGGCCGTCGCCCGCGAGATCGATGTCGCAGGCTTCGATCATCGAGTTGATCATGCCCGGCAGGCCCATCTCGTAGCCGTCCTCGGGCGAGAAGATGCGGGCGACGCCGCGCGAGTGCAGCAGCTCGATCTCCTCGCGCACGATCACCCCGCCCCCGCCGCCGAAGACCTTGATGTGACCGGCGCCGCGCTCGCGCAGCAGTTCGACCAGGTAGGAGAAGTACTCGACGTGCCCGCCCTGGTAGGCGGAGATGGCGACGCCCTGAACGTCCTCGGCGATGGCGGCGGTGGCCACCTCGTCGACCGACCGGTTGTGGCCCAGGTGAACGACCTCCGCGCCCTGCGACTGCAGGATCCGCCGCATGATGTTGATCGACGCGTCGTGACCGTCGAAGAGGCTCGACGCCGTGACGAACCGGACGGGGTGCGCGGGGCGGTACAGCTCACTGCTCATCCCCTCAAAATACTTTGGCTTCCTACTATTGGAAACCCGAGGACCAGTGACGCGGCTCTCAGCACCTCGTCCGGCGGCGTTGACAGCGCCCAGCTCAGGGGCGACGACGCGCCGGGCCCGGGGTCACCCCGGGCCCGGACCGCGTCAGCGGGCCTTGGCCGCCCGGAGCGCGATCCACTGGCGCATCGCGTACTCGACCAGCGTGATCAGCGTCTGCTTCGTCGACTCGCGGTCCCGGGCGTCGCAGCGGACGATCGGGATGTTCGGGTCGATCGACAGGGCCTCGCGCACGTCGTTGATGTCGTGCTCCAGCACGCCGTCGAACGTGTTGACGCCGACGATGTACGGCAGGCCGCGGTCTTCGAAGAAGTCGATCGGGGCGAACGAGTCGGCCAGCCGGCGCGTGTCGGCCAGCACCACCGCGCCGATCGCGCCGCGGACCAGGTCGTCCCACATGAACCAGAACCGCTGCTGCCCGGGCGTGCCGAACAGGTAGAGGATCAGGTCCGCGTCCAGCGACACCCGGCCGAAGTCCATCGCCACCGTGGTCGTCGACTTGCTCGGGGTGTGGTCGAGGTTGTCGACGCCGACGCTGGCGTCGGTCATCATCGCCTCGGTGGTGAGCGGCACGATTTCCGACACCGACCCGACGAAGGTCGTCTTCCCCGCACCGAAACCGCCAGCCACCACGATCTTGGCGGATGTCATGGTCGGGGGCGCGGTGTCCCGCGGTGCCTTAAAGCCGACGGAGTCCACTCAAAACCCTTTCCATCAACACCAGATGTGCCTCGGCGCCGTCATTGCCCGTTATCGTCTTGTGCACCGTGACCAGCCCCGCGTCGGCCGCGTCGCTGATCAGCACCCGGGCCACGCCCAGAGGCACCCGCAAGGCCGACACGATCTCGGCGACCGAACGGGGGGTCCGGCACTCTTCCATGATCGAGATGCACTCGATCTGCTCCGCGGCCACCTCGGGGAAGCCACCGGTGGCAGCGTAGTCCTTCGCGGAGATCAGTGTCTCCAGCTCCAGGGCGTAGTTCGCCCGGGTGCGGCCGCCGGTCAAAGCGTAGGGCCGGACGATAGCGGTCAGGTCCTCGGGCGCGGCAGGCTGCTCGAACACCGCGGGCATGACGAACTCGCCGCTGGGCGGGCCCGGGTCGAACAACCCACCCGGTCTGGGGCTGTCCCCGTCGGTACTGCCGGGGGGAGAGACTAAAGAGGTCACGCGATCTCCTGGGTCGGCCGACGGCGCGGGTGCCGGCGGTTCCCCGGCCGCGTGCGCACCGGCGGCCGGGGGTGGCGGGGACTCCTTGCTCTTCTTGCGCTTCCGGCGGGCACGGCCGGAATCCAGCGTGAACCCGTTGAGGACGTCGGCGAACGTGCCGTCGTCCCCTCGCCCGGCGGGGTGCTGCCCCGCAGGTGGTTCGCCGTCGAATCCGGACCCCGTGCTCATCGCGCCATCATCCCACCGGTTCGCCGATCAGCGACCCACCCGATCCCTGAAGCTGGGCGCGCAGCTCCGGGGTCAGGATCTGGCCGACGCGGTCGACGAGCATCGTCATCTCGTAGGCGACCTGCCCGATGTCGCAGTTCGGGGCGGCGAGGATGGCCAGGCAGGACCCGTCGCTGATCGACATCAGCACCATGATCCCCAGCTCCATCTCGACGACGGTTTCGTTGACCGCCCCGGCCTCGAAGCACCGGGCGGCGCCCTGGGTGAGGCTGACCAGGCCCGACGCGACCGCGGCGAGCTGGTCGGCCCGGTCGAGCGGGAGCCGGTTCGACGCGGTCAGCAGCAGGCCGTCCGCCGAGACGACCACGGCGTGCGCCACGCCGGGCACGCGCTCCGCGAAGTCGTTCACCAGCCAGCCGAACTGATTCTGCGTCGGCTGAGCGCTACTCGGCGAGGTCATTCACCCTCCAGTGTCTCGTGGTTGCTGTCGGCCGCCTGTGCGGTGCGGTGGCGCCCGCGCTCGATGCCCTGTTGGAAGCTCCGCAGGCGGCCGCGCACGTCGTGTGCGTCCCGTTGTGGTCGGGGGGCCGTGGCCCCGGTGGGCGGTCCGGCGCTGCCCGGGAGCAGCTGCTCCCCGCGACGGCGCCGGGGCAATCCTGCCGAAGTGAACGTGGCGGGTGCCGACTGGGACACCGCTTGCACCGCCCGCCAGCCGTCATCGGTGCCGAAGTTCCACTCGTCGGTGGCCTCGACGGCGGCCTCTTCCCGGCGTGGCGCCGGAGTCTCCGCGGCCGGCGCGGCGCCCCGCCGGGACGGCAGGACGGAGGGCGAAGCCGCAGGACGGCCGCCGGGCAGCGGCTCCTGGAAGGCCGTGGGCCGGTCGTCGGGCTCGCCGGCCTGCGGTGTGGGGGACGGCCGCCGCGACGGCCGTGGCTTCCGGCTCGGCAGCGCCCCCGGCTCGGCTGCCTCCGGCGGCGTACCCGGCTCGCCGGACTGGTGGAGGGCGTCGGCCTGTGCCTGGCTCGGCTGGAACACATCCGGAACCGACGCCGCGGGCGCACCCGGCTGAGGCGAGCCGTTCGTCTCCGCCGCCGGCCGGTGACCTGGCTGCGGCAGCCCGCCCGCCTCGACCGCCTCCGGCCGCTGACCGTGCTGCGGCTGCCCGTTCGGCTGGACCACGTCCGGCTGCGGAGCCGGGCTGCCCGGCTGGAAGGCGCCCGGCTGCCGGCCGGACGCGGCCGCTTGCTGCCCTCGCCGTGGCAGGCCGTTCGACTGGGACGCATCCTGCTGCGTCTCGGGGGTGGTCGGCTGGCGCCGGGCACCCGGCTGGAGCCCCTGCGCGAACGACTGCTGCAGAGCGCTCCCGGGCACCTGCGCCGAAGCATCCGCCTGGGCTGCGGCGGTTCCCGGCTGCTGCGCGCTCGGCTGGACCGCGGACCCCGGCTGGGCCGACGGTCGCCCGGCGACCTCCGGCCCCGGCTGACCGGTTCCGTGCGCCGAACCCGCCTGACCGGAACCCTGCGCCGTACCCGACTGGCCGGAGCCTTGCGGCGCCGATGGCTGTTGCTCGCCGAATCCCGCGCCCGGCTGACCAGAATCCTGCGATGCTGAAGGCTGCCCGCCGAACCCCGCGCCCGGTTGACCGGTGCCCCGCGCCGAACCTGCCTGACCGGTCGCCTGCGGCGCCGACGGTTGCCCGCCAAACTCAGCGCCCGGCTGACCGGCCCCCTGCGGGTTCGCCGCCGCCTGGCGGGCGTGCTGGCGTCCGCGGGTCACGCCCTGCTGGAAGCTGCTCAGCCGCCCGCGGACGTCCGCCGGGTCGCGGACCGGGAGGTCCGAGCAGGGCGGGGCCGGGGCCGCCGGGGCCGCTGGGGGCGGGGTCGCGCTGCCGGGGAGGAGCTGCTCGCCGCGGCGGCGGCGGGGCAGGCCCTTCTCGGTGAACGCCGTCGGCTCCGACTTCGTGACCTGCTGGACCGTGCGGAAGTTCTCGTCGCTCGCGAAGTCCCAGCTACGGCCTTCCGCGGCGGCTGGTGCCTCCGGAGCGGCGGCGGCCGGCTCTTCCGAGACGGCGGCCGGGACCGGGGCCGGCTTCTCGGCGGGCTTGTCCTCGCGGAACCACGCCGACAGCATCTCGTCGAAGATCGGCGTCGTCTCCGAGCGGTCCGGGGCCGGGGAGGGCGCCGGGGCCGGTTCGGGCTTCGCGGTCGCCTGGCGCCACCAGTCGCTGAGGGTCGTTTCGTTCGCGGAGAACAGGTCCTTGCCCGACGGCAGCTCACCGGACCGGGGCGGGTCCGGCAGCGGCAGCACCGCGGGGACCGGCGGCAGCGTCGGACGCGGCGGCGGGGCGTCGTCGTCCTTCGGCAGGGGCGCGAACAGCGCCGTCCCGGAGATCTCCAGGTCCGACGGCGGCCGGACACCGGCCGGCCCGTGGCCGTTCGACAGGCCGGCGAGATCGCTCGCCGACGGCCAGCGCTCCTCCCCCATCGGCGGCTGCTGCGGGACCAGCGGCCGCGGCCGGGAGGTGCCGTTGACCGGGCGGCGCGGCAGCTGGTTGCCCGCCGCGGGGCTCGCCGGGTGCTGCTGCAGGGCGCCGATCGGGCCGGTCAGCGGGCCGTCGGTCACCGGCATCACCAGGTCCGGCGGGACGACGACCGTGGCGCGGACGCCGACGATGTCCTTGCCGCCGTGCAGCGACACGCCGATCCGGTGCCTGCTGGCCAGCCGGCCGACGACGAACAGGCCCATCCGGCGCGACGTCGCCAGGTCGACCGACCCGGCTTCGGTCAGCCGGGTGTTCGCCTCGGCGACCTCGGCCTCGTTCATGCCGATGCCCTTGTCGAGGATGTCGACGTTGAGCGAGCCGTCCTCGCCCAGCCTCGACGCCACCGTCACCGACGTTTCCGGCGCGGAGAACGCCGTCGCGTTGTCCAGCAGCTCGGCGACCAGGCGCATCAGGTCGCTCGCGGCGTAGCCGACGATCCGCGCCGGGGGCGGCGGCTGGACCTGGACCCGCTGGTACTGCTCGATCTCCGACACCGCGGCGCGGAGCATGTCGGTGGTGCCGACCGGCTTGCCGGACCGGCGGCCGGGCTCGGCGCCCGACAGCACCATCAGGTTCTCGTTGTTGCGCCGCATCCGGGTGGCGAGGTGGTCGAGCTGGAACAGCGTGGCCAGCTGGTCGGCGTCCTCCTCGTCCCGCTCGAGCTGCTCGATCAGCTGCAGCTGCCGCTGCACCAGGCTCTGGCTGCGCCGCGAAAGGTTGACGAAGACGCTGCCGAAGCCGGTGCGCATCGCGGCCTGCTCGGTCGCCAGCCGCAGCGCCTGGTGGTGCACCTTGTCGAAGGCCCGCGCCACCTCGCCGACCTCGTCCTCGGTCTGCACCGGCACCGGCACGACGTCGGTGCCCTGCGCGCGGCCCTCCTGGATGTTGCGGACGGCTTCGGGGAGCGCCTTCTCGGCGACGTCGAGGGCGCTGCGCCGCAGTGCCTTCAGCGAGCGCAGCAGCTGGCGGGTGATGAGGAAGACGACCGCGACGGCGAGCACCATCGCCGCGAACAGCAGCACCGCGAGCAGGCCCGCGCCGCTGCTGGCCTCGTCGACCAGCTGCGTCGACGTGGCCGACGCCGACGCGCCCAGTCGGCCGGCGACCTGGCTGATCTGCGTCCGCATCGCCGTCGACGCGGCGTTCCAGTCGGCGGCCGACAGCGCGCGGAAGGCGTCGTCCACCGCGTTGCCCTGCGCGTTCAGCACGGACTCGACCATCCGGGCCCGGCTCTGCGCCTGCGCACCCTCGGCGATCGCCGCGAAGTCGCGCTGCAGCGTGTCGCCCGCCGCGGACCGGAAGTCGACGAGCCGGTCGGCCAGCCGCAGCTCCGCGGCGCGCAGCGTGGCGAGCTCGCTCGGCGACAGTGCCGAGCGGGCGATGCCGTAGGAGACCAGGGCTTGGCTGACCGACACCTGCTCGCCCGCGACGAGCAGCTCGTGCAGCCCGGCCGGCGTGCCGCCGAGGGTGCCGTCGCCGGCGCCCGCGGTGCCCGCGGTGTCGAGGCCGATCAGCGAACCGGTGATCCCGGAGTAGGAGTTGACGGCCTGGGCCGGGTCGAGCTGGCCGCCGTCGACCTGGCGGCGGAGGAAGCCGAGGTTGTTGACCTGCGCGGTGGCCGCGCCGGCGGCCCCGGCCACGCCGGGCTCGACCTCCGACGCGCGGGCCTGCGCCGCGGTGAACGGGCCGACCGCGGCGTCGGTGGCCTTGCGGGCCGCGGTCAGGTCGGGCGTGCCGCCGACGGTGCCGTCGGTCAGCATCGCCGCGGTGACCGTGCGCTCCTGCTGCAGCGCCGCGGTGAGCGCACGCGTCTGGCCGCCGAGCGCGACGAGCCGGTCGAGCCGCTGGTACTCGTCCGAGCGGCCGACCTGCCCGGCGATCGTCGTGACGCCGAGCACCAGCGCGAGGACGATGGGGACGACGGTGACGGCCGAAAGCTTGACGGGCAGGCTCCAGTCGCGCCAGCGCACGAGGGCGTGCCACGCGTCCTTCCCCTTGGACCGCCGGGGTGCTCGGCCGAGCAGCTCCCCCACGGGCACCTGACCTTCTCCTGCAACGGTCACGTGAGTGACTCCCTGTCCGGCGTCATGGATCCGCGTCGGCGGCGCGGCGTCCCGGCTCGCCGCGGGCCGCGGGACGGTCGTGCCGTCCGCGCCCTGCCGCGTGCCCGGTGCCCTCGCTCGTCCCCGGCCGCCCGGCCGACCGCGCGCCCGTCGCCGGGCAGGCACCATCCCGCTGTCCCGTGCAAGGGACTGTGCACGTGCACGGCGCAAGTTGCGTTCTGCACGGTCGTCGAGATCAACTTTATCGGTGCCAATCGATCGCTGCGGTCAGCTGGGCCAAAGAATCGTACCCCCGGCACCCCGCCGGTCAATTTCGTTCCTCGCTCGGGCGCTGACCTGCGAAAAGTGCTTTCCGAACCGAGAACTGCCCCCGACATTCGACCTCGCTGACCCCGAAGAGGGAATTTCGGTTACCGGAAGCGTCTCACCCAGGCATCCGGCCGTCACCCGGTTAGCCCATGCAGAGGGGCATCGTACCCCAGACGATCTACACTCAGTACCCCCATCGAGTGGGTCAAGTCTCAAGATGTGCCCGATGTTGTGGCGTTGCCCGCCACCGTGCCCCGACCTGGTGATTTCTTTCGAGACGCACCGCTGACCAGTGGATCTTCGCCGCCGTGCCCGCACCCGGGTGACACTCTCCGAGGCGATGTGAGCGCTCCCGGCCACTCCGCGTGACCGGCGCGGACGACCCCTCGACCGGATTAGCTCGTTCGCCGCAGCATCCGCCGGACGCGACAACGTCGAGTCACAATTCTTTTCATCATTACGGGTGGTCCGTCCGTGATCTTGTAGCGTTCGCCCATTCGACTCTTTCGACAGGAAATCGAATACCACACCGGGGAGGACAGTCCACCCGACCGGCCGCCTTCGATGTCCGCCGGACGGCGTAGTTACGATGTTCGCCTCGCAGTCCGCAAGGGCGGCCCGGCGCCCTGTCCGCAGGCGCCCCGGGGCCCCGCCGCCACGGAGGCACTCTGCCGGAGGCAACCCATGTACGACGTCGCGCGCCCCGCGGCCGGCAACCCCCTCGAAGAGACCGGCCAGATGCCGGCGCTGTTCACCGGGGACCACCCGTCCGAGGGCCAGCACAGCCAGCACCGCCGGCCCGCACCCCGCTCGGGTCCCGACTACCCCGCGATCCAGGCCAGCCGCGAGTTCGTCTCGCTGCGACGGCGGTTCCGGGCGTTCGTCTTCCCGATGAGCCTGGCCTTCTTCGCCTGGTACATGACGTACGTGCTGCTCGCCGCGTACGCGCACGACTTCATGAGCACCAAGGTGTTCGGCCAGGTCAACGTCGGCATCCTGCTCGGCATCGGCCAGTTCGCCAGCACCGCGCTG
Source organism: Amycolatopsis sp. NBC_01488 (assembly GCF_036227105.1). Lineage (NCBI taxonomy): Bacteria > Bacillati > Actinomycetota > Actinomycetes > Pseudonocardiales > Pseudonocardiaceae > Amycolatopsis > Amycolatopsis sp. NBC_01488. The sequence goes on from NZ_CP109434.1 coordinate 9,142,616, forward strand.
GTCACCTGGCTCTACCTGCGCTACGCGCGCCGCCAGGTCGACCCCCGCGTGGCCGAGCTGCGGGCCCGCGCCGGCCTGCCGGAAGGGACCCGCCGATGACCGCGCTCGCCGCCGAAGGGACCCCGGCCAGCAACCCGGTCGTCAACACCGCCGTGTTCGCGCTGTTCGTGGCGATCACGCTCTACGTCGTCTACCGGGCCAGCTCCCGGAACTCCTCGACGTCCGACTACTACGCCGCGGGCAGCGCGTTCACCGGCCGCCAGAACGGCATCGCGCTCTCGGGCGACTTCCTGTCGGCCGCGTCGTTCCTCGGCATCGCCGGCGCCATCGCGATGCACGGCTACGACGGCTTCCTCTACTCGATCGGCTTCCTCGTCGCCTGGCTGGTCGACCTGCTGCTGATCGCCGAGCTGCTGCGCAACACCGGCCGCTTCACGATGGGCGACGTCCTGAGCTTCCGGATGAAGCAGCGCCCGGTCCGCGCGGCCGCGGCGACGTCGACGCTGGTCATCTCGTTCTTCTACATGCTGGCGCAGATGGCCGGCGCCGGCGGCCTGGTGGCGCTGCTGCTGAACGTCCACTCCAAGCTCGGCCAGGCGCTGGTGATCGGCGTCGTCGGGCTGGTCATGGTGCTGTACGTGCTGGTCGGCGGGATGAAGGGCACCACGTGGGTGCAGATCATCAAGGCGACCATCCTGCTGCTGTGCGGCGCGCTGCTCACGGTGTTCCTGTTCGGCAAGTTCGGCTTCTCGTTCTCGAACCTGCTCTCCTCGGCGGCCGAGAACAGCCCGCTCGGCGACAAGCTCCTCGAGCCGGGCGGTTCGTACGGCAAGAACAGCACCACCAAGCTCGACTTCGTGTCGCTGGCCCTGGCGCTGGTGCTCGGCGCGGCGGCGCTGCCGCACGTGCTGATGCGCTTCTACACGGTGCCGAACTCCCGCGAGGCGCGGCGAAGCGTCGTCTGGGCGACGGCGTGCATGTTCCTCTTCTACCTGTGCACGCTGGTGATCGGCTTCGGCGCGGCCGCGCTGGTCGGCGCGGACGAGATCAAGGCCGCGCCCGGCGGGGAGAACTCGGCGGCGCCGCTGCTCGCCCTGCACGTCGGCGGGACGCTGCTGCTGGGCATCATCGCCGCGGTGGCGTTCGCGACCATCCTCGCCGTGGTGGCCGGGCTGACGATCACCGCGTCGGCGTCCTTCGCCCACGACGTTTACGCGAACATCTTCAAGCACGGCAAGGCGGAACCGGCGGACGAGGTCCGGGTGGCCCGGCTGACCGCGATCGTGGTCGGGGCGCTGGCCATCGTCGGCGGCGTGCTGGCGAACGGGCAGAACATCGCGTTCCTGGTCGCGCTGGCGTTCGCGGTGGCGGCGTCGGCGAACCTCTCGACGCTGCTGTACTCGCTGTTCTGGAAGCGGTTCAACACCACCGGCACGCTGTGGGGCATCTACGGCGGCCTGATCGCGAGCCTGGTGCTGGTGCTCTTCTCGCCGGTCGTCTCGGGCGCCCCGGACGCGATCTTCAAGAGCGTCGACTTCGCGTGGTTCCCGCTGAAGAACCCGGGCCTGCTGTCGATCCCGTTCTCGTTCCTCTGCGGGTTCGTCGGCACCCTCGTCGGCAGGCCGAAGGCGGACGCCGACAAGCACGCCGAGATGGAGGTCCGGTCCCTCACCGGGATCGGCAGCTGAGCCCCCGGACGGCCTGCGTCACGCGCGCAGGCCGTCCAGGATCACGCTCAACACCCGCTTCCCGTCCTCCGGGCTGCAGTTGCGCACCGCCATCCCGGCGCCGTGCCCCAGCCGCAGGACGTCCGCGCCGGCGATGTCCGGCCGGACCAGCCCGGCTTCCTGGGCCGCTTCGACGAGCACTCCCGTCGACTCGCGCAGCCGCTTCTGGCAGTACTGGAAGGTCTCCGAGCCGGAGTCGATGGACTCCTTGAGGATCGTCGCGAGCTTGTGCCGCTCGACGACCCAGGTGACCTGCTCCCCCAGCCAGGCCTCGAGGGCCTCCCACGGCGGCAGCTCGTCGTGCAGCACGAGCGCGCGGTCGGCGAGCACCGCGATCTCGTCCCGGTAGACCGCTTCGAAGAGCTTCTCGCGCGTCGGGAAGTGCCGGTACAGGGTGCCGGCGCCCACGCCGGCCTTCTTGGCGACGTCGTCCAGCGGCACGTCGGCGCCGTGCGTGGTGAAGAGGTCCTTCGCCGTCGCGACGATGCGCTCGTAGTTGCGCCGCGCGTCGGCCCGCATCGGCCGCTCCGTGTCCCCGCCCGGCATCCCGGCCTCCTCGCCACTTAACCGGAGAGATTCTCCGAATTCACTTGCGCATCCGGAGACGCTCTCCATATTATCGGATCACCGGCAAGTGGAGAACATCTCCGCTTCTTCTCTTACTCCTCGGGGGAGTATCTCTTGTCCCAGCAAACGATCCATCGTGCGGTCGAGCCTGCGCCGGCCCGCCGCAGCGGGCTGGTCCTCGCGATCATCCTCACCTGCCAGCTCATGCTCATCCTCGACGCGACCGTGATGAACGTCGCGCTCCCGCGCATCCAGTCCGACCTGGGGTTTTCGGCCACCGGCCTGTCCTGGGTGATGACGGCCTACAGCCTCGTCTTCGGCGGCCTGCTGCTGCTCGGCGGCCGCGCGGGCGACCTGTTCGGGCGGCGCCGGATGTTCGTCGCGGGCACCGCCTTGTTCACGCTCGCGTCGCTGGCCGGCGGGCTCGCCGGCTCGGCCACGCTGCTCATCGCCGCCCGCGTCCTGCAGGGCGTCGGCGCGGCCATGGCGGGCCCGAGCACGTTGGCCCTGGTCACGACCACGTTCTCCGAAGCCAAGGCCCGCGTCCGGGCGCTGGCGCTGTTCTCCGCCATGTCCAGCGGCGGGTTCGCGATCGGCCTGATCGTCGGCGGCCTGCTCACCGAGTGGATCTCGTGGCGCGCGGCGCTGTTCATCAACGTCCCGTTCGGCCTGGCGATCGTGCTGCTCGCGCCGCGGTTCGTGCCCGAGCCGCAGCGCCGGCCCGCGCACCTCGACCTGCCCGGCGCGGTCACCGGCACCCTCGGCGTCGGCTCGCTCGTGTTCGCCTTCACCCACGCGGCGTCCGACGGCTGGGGCAACCGCGTGACGCTCGGCTCGCTCGCCGGCGGGCTCGCGCTGCTGGCCGCGTTCGTCGCGATCGAAGCCCGCACGGCCACGCCGTTGGTGCCCTTGCGCCTGTTCGCCGACCGCAACCGCAGCGCGGCCTACGTCAACTTCTTCCTCGGCCCGATGGCCATGATGTCGATGTTCTTCTTCCTCACCCAGTTCATGCAGGACATCCGGCACTTCGCCGCGCTGGCCACCGGCTTCGCGTTCCTGCCGATGGCGGCGCTGATCTTCACGATGAGCCGGCTCGTCCCGCGGCTGCTTCCGCGCTACGGCCCGAAGCCGCTGGCAGTGACGGGCACGCTGCTCATGCTGGCGGGCGTCGGCTGGCTCGCGATGCTGACGACGGACAGCACGTACTTCCCCGCGCTGCTGGGGCCGCTGGTGCTGATGGGGCTCGGCGGCGGGCTGGCGTTCGCGCCGCTCAACGTGATCGTGATGGCGACCGTGCCGAACGAGGACGCGGGCGCCGCGGGCGGTGTGCTGCAGACGATGCAGCAGGTCGGCAGCACGCTGGGACTGGCCGTGCTGGTCACGGTGTTCGGCTCGGTGACCCGCTCGTCGAGCGCGACGGGGGCCGCGCTCACCGTCGACGGGATGACCGCCGCGTTCGCCACGGCCGCGGTGTTCGCGGCGGGCACGGTCCTGGTGGCGCTGACGTTCCGGCGGGTTACAGCTTCCGTCCGGCCTTGACCCGGTGCGTCACGCGGCGCTCGACGAGGAACGAGACGAATGGGACGCAGCCGGCCAGCAGCACGAGCACGGTGCCCTTGATCGACCAGCGGGCCTTGATCGCCAGGTCGATGGTCAGCACCAGGTAGATCATGTACAGCACGCCGTGGATCGGCGAGTAGATCGCCGACGGGGTGGGGTTGCCGAAGCCGTAGCGCAGCACCATCACGAAGCAGAGGCCGAGCAGGCCGACGCCGGTGACGTAGGCGGCGGTGCGGAACCGGACCAGGGGGCCGGTGAGCGGCACCGCCGTCTGGGCGGCACCTTCGGTGCTGGTGGTCATCGGGTCGTCCTCACTCTGCGGCCTGCTGGTCGCGGGCGTTCAGCTCGCGCAGGTAACGGTTGTACGCGGCCAGCTCGTCGTCCTCGTCCGCGGCTTGCACGCCGGGACGGGGACGGGGAGCCGGCACCTCGGGCTTTTCTTCCACCGGGACCTCGGTTTCGGCCTTCTGCCGGAGCTTGCGGATCCGCCAGAACATGAAGGCCGGGAACAGCCCGAAGAGCGGCCACTGCAGGACGTAGCCGAGGTTCTGGAAGGTGCCGTTGGCCGAGGTGAAGCGGTCCCACTGCCACCAGGCGAGCCCGCAGCAGACGAGCAGGCTCACCAGGCAGGTCGCGACGATCGCGATCCGGCGTCCCCAGGAGGAAGAGGCCGGCGGAGGGGAAGCTGGCACGCTCCGACGCTAGCACTGGCCGGCTGAGACCCGGCGCCCGACCGTGATCCGGGTGGCGCCGCTCTCAGCCCAGGTCGGCGCGGGTTTACCAGCACTTGACCCGGGCTCGGGCTTGCTCGCGCACCGACTGGCCGCACTCGCCGACCGGAGCCCTGCCGCTCGGGCGGCCTCCGGGTGCGGCGCGGGTTGTCCCCAGCCGCGGCGGATTGTGGACAACCCGGCCGCCCGGTCGCGAAATCGGGGTTCTCGTCGGTGGGCGCCGATAGACTGGATCCGGGGTCGCCCCCCAGGGACGGGCGGGGGTGTGCGTGTCAGCCTTGCTTGTGCACCGACTGCGCGCCCTTGGCATACCCATCGGCCAAGCCGAAGACCTTCTGCGCGTACTCCGTCGAGTTGTTGTACGACAGGATCCCGGCCCACCACCCACTCGGGCTCGCCATGTCGCGCCCGCCCGCGCACAGGTACCGCGCCGCCGCCAAGGCCGCGTCGTCGATCTGCTGGGGGTCGCCGAGGCCGTCGCCGTTGCCGTCGGAGGCCCACTTGCGCCAAGTGCTCGGGATGAACTGCATCGGGCCGACCGCGCGGTCGACCCCGGGGTCGCCGTCGTAGCGGCCGCCGTCCGTGTCGCCGATCGCCTGGACGCCCGACGAGCCGTCGAGGGGGACGCCGATGATCGGCTTGGACGGGCGGCCGTCGGCGCCGAGCACCGCGCCCGCGTACTGGCCGTGGTTGGACTCGATCCGGCCGATGCCGGCCAGCGTCGCCCAGGAGATCCGGCACTTCGGCTGGTCGGCGCGCATCGCCAGCTCGGCGTTGCCGTACGCGGACAGCGCCCGTGCCGGGACGCCGGTGACCGCGGCGACCTGGTTCGCCCACTGGGAAAGCGTCGCCGGCCCTGTGTTGCGGGCCTGCTGGGGAGACGTCTGCTGGTCGGCCCCGCCCGCGACGGCACCGCCGGCCGGGGCGACCGACCCCGGGCGGACGTCGGCCGCCTTGACCTGCAGGGCGGGGATCTCGGTGGTGAGGGGGCTCGCCTCCGGCGTCGACGCGCGGGTGACGAGCCAGACCCCGCCGCCGGCCACGGCCAGCACGGCGAGGACCACGATCAGCCGGGTAAGCACCGCCACGCCCGAAGAGCGCGGCGCCGGTGCCGGTGCGGCGGGGGCGGCTTCCTCGACGCTCGCGTCGATCGGGTCGTCCTCGTTCTTTCCGGTCCTGATGCGCACGAAACTCCGGTCCTCCAGCGTGTGTCGACGAAGTGTCAACGAGCCCGCGCAGGTTAGCGTTACGCGGGTCGTCCCGATCGTCTCACCACGCCGGTTCACCCGGCCGAGTGGAAAGGTCAGGCGGACTTCTGCTGCCGCGCGAGGCGCGCGACGCACCAGGCCGGGGCGCTGCCGCGGCGGAGGTGCTGCAGGACGGTCATCGGCCCGAGCCGACGGCTCAGGTCGGACGGCGCGAGGCCGGCCGCCCGGTAGTCGAGGGCCCGCTGGTCGAGCGGGCTGAGGCCGGCGTCCCACCACTCCTCGGCCTCGGCGACGCCGCCGACCATCTGCCACCAGCCCGCGGCGGCGATGAGGAGCTCTTCCGGCACTTCCGGCAGCCGGCGCCGCATTGCGTCGAGGTAGCCGGGGTCGGCCGACTCGACCGGGACGAACCGCTTTTGCCCGGACCGGGCTCGCTGGCCGGGGATGCCCGGGGCCTGCGCCGGCGCGTCCGCCAGCCACGCGGACGCGATGCGGTCGACCTCCTGCTCTTCGGGGGTCTGCTCGCGCTCGGCGGCCCATTGCCGGATCAGCGCGTCCACTCCGGGATCTCCGGTCATCCCTGCCTCCTTGTAGGTCCCCGACGGACAGGCCCTGACACCTGTTCCACGCGGTGGTGCCGCACGCACCAACCTGCACCTTGCTGAGTGGAAACTGCCTGCGTACCGGGGGTCTCCGGGGGAAGGGCGAACCACCCGATCACGCAATGTGAGCACCGTAGGGCCGGGGTGGTCTCCTTCGCCAGACCCCCGCAGGCACGAATTCGCCGACCTGCGCGTTTTCGGCCGCAATCCACCCGGATGGTCGAGTGTTCGGTCCGGAATCCGAGATTCGTGACACTCAGTGATTTACCGTCCGCTAACACACAGGGTGACGACCGGCGCCGCCCGATGCGGTACCGGTGAGAGGGCTTCCGAAGGTCAGGAGAAGAGCGACCGGAAGAACGTGACGATCGCTTCCGCGCCGTCCTTGAGCCAGCCGAGAACGCGGTGCACGAAGTCGGCGGACTGGTTGGGCTGGGTGATCAGGAAGAAGAGCACGAGGGCGACCACGCCCACGATGAGTACTTTCTTCATGCCGCTCGACATGTGCTTCCTCCCCGGCTCGCCGTCCCCGTCCTGGGAGTGGCCACGCCAATACTGTAGGGAAGGCGTGCCCCGAAGACACCCTGACCAACCCCCGATCACCCTCGACCGACCCACCACCCAGCCCGAGGAGCGGCGATGACCCGGAACGTGCTGGTCGAGCGAGACGGCGAAGTGACGACGGTCACCATCGACCGACCGGCCGCCCGCAACGCCGTCGACGGGCCGACGGCGGCCGAGCTGGCGGAGGCGTTCCGCGGGTTCGACGCGGACCCCGATGCGGCCGTCGCGGTCCTCACCGGATCGGGTGGCGCCTTCTGCGCGGGCGCGGATCTCAAGGCGATCGGCACCGACCGGATGAACCGCACTCACCCGGACGGGGACGGCCCGATGGGCCCGACCCGGCTGCGGCTGTCGAAGCCGGTGATCGCGGCGGTGCACGGCCACGCCGTCGCGGGCGGGCTGGAGCTGGCGCTGTGGTGCGACCTGCGGGTCGCGGACGCCACGGCCGTGTTCGGGGTGTTCTGCCGCCGCTGGGGCGTGCCGCTGATCGACGGCGGCACGGTGCGGCTGCCGCGGCTGATCGGCCAGCCACGCGCGATGGACCTGATCCTGACGGGCCGGCCGGTCGACGCCGCCGAAGCGTTCTCGATCGGCTTGGCGAACCGCCTGGTCCCGGCGGGTGAAGCGGTTTCCGCGGCGCAGGAGCTGGCGCGGCAGATCGCCGCGTTCCCGCAGGCGTGCCTGCGCGGCGACCGCCTGTCGGCGCTCGAGCAATGGGGACAGTCCGAAGAGGACGCCCTCGCGACGGAGTTCCGCGCGGCGATGGGCGCGGGCGTCCTGGCGTCCGAGGCGGTCGACGGCGCGGCCCGCTTCGCCGGCGGCGAGGGCAGGCACGGCAGTTTCGCGTGATGCCCGCAGAGTCACGGTTGATGCTTCGACCGGGTGGATCGCTTGATACCGGGGTGGTTCCGGTCAAGCGGCCGATAAGGTCGGCCGATGGACGACGATGTTCCGAGAGTCGCGCTCCGGCCCGTGGCCGAAGGCGATCTCGATCTCCTGGAACGGCTGACCAACGATCCCGTCGCCGCCGGGGAGCACCAGTGGTTCGGCTGGCACGACCCCGGCTTCCTGCGCCGCCGCTGGCAGGAGACCGGCATGCTCACCGCCGAGACCGGCATGCTCGTGCCGACGCTCGACGGCCGCGTGCTCGGTCTCGTTTCGTGGCACCGCAGCCGGAGCGGGCCGGCGTCCTACTGCTGGAACGCCGGCCTCGTCCTGGCGCCGGAAGCACGCGGCCACGGCTACGGCACCCAGGCCCAGCGCCTGCTCGTCGAGTACCTCTTCGCCCACACCCAGCTCAACCGGGTCGAAGCGACGACCGAAGTCGGCAACCGCGCCGAACAACGCTCGCTCGAGAAAGCCGGCTTCACGCGCGAAGGCGTGCTTCGCGGCTACGACTTCCGGGACGGCGAGTGGCGCGACCACGTCATCTACTCGGTCGTGCGCTCCGACCTGGCGAAGAGCTAGAGCCTGTTTCAATGTCGTAGCCACTCGTTGATCGCCGCGATGTGCACGGTCGCCTCGTAGCGAACCGCGAGTTTGTCGAACCGTGTGGCGACGCCTCGGTTGCGTTTGAGCCGGTTGATGCCGCACTCGACCGCGTGCCGTTGCTTGTAGATCTCTGGGTCGAATGCTGGTGGCCGCCCACCGGCCCGGCCGCGGTTGCGGCGATGCCGGACTTGATCAGAGGGCTGGGGAATCGTGCACGCGATCCCGCGCCGCCGCAGATAGGCCCGGTTGGCGCGGGAACTGTAGGCCTTGTCCGCCAGGACACGATCCGGCCGGGTCCGGGCTCGCCCACCACCAACCCGGGCGACCCGGACCCTGGCCAGCACCGCCTCGAACTGCGGTGAATCACCACGTTGACCGGCGGTCACCAGCAACGACAGTGGTTTCTGGCCTTGCTCGGTGGCCAGATGCAGCTTGGTCGTCCAGCCTCCCCGCGACCGGCCCAGCGCGTGGTCGGCCGGTTCGGGCTCGCCGATACCGCCTGGCGGTTCTTTCTGCAGGTCGCCCTCGATGCGGGCGCCTGCGGCATGCTGGTGCGCCCGGTTGATCGTGGAATCCACGCTCACCTCCCAGGTGATCAACCCGGCGGCGTCGGCCCGAGTCTGCAACGCCGCCAAGATCAACGCCCACACACCAGCGCGCTGCCAGCGCCGGAACAAGCCATAGACGGTTTGCCAGCAGCCATACACAGGTGGGACGTCACGCCACGGCGAACCGACACGAACCCGCCAGCGGATACCGTCCAAAAGCTGGCGTTTACTCCACAGTGGCGGGCGGCCGGGCTTCTTGCCGACAGGCAGCAGCGGTTCCAGGATCGCCCACTGCGCGTCGGTCAGATCGGCTCGCCCCGTCGCCGCTAGGCTGGGCACGAGGTCTCCGGTGTACTTGATCAGCTTGGTCGTTGATCGGTCTACCGGAGACCTCGTCTATCTCACCCAAGACACGCCACACCCCACAACGCCGACCACAAGCTCCGCTGGTCAGCACATCAAAACAGGCTCTAGGCGATCACGCCCGCCGAACGCAGGGCGTCGAAGTCCGTGACGCCCAGCTCGGCGAGCACCGCTTCGGTGTCGGATCCCTTGGGGCGCGGGGCTTCCGGCGTCTCGGGCGGGGTGCGGTCGAACCGCGGGGCCGGCGCGGGCTGGGCCATGCCCCCGATCTCGACGAACGTGCCGCGCGCCGCGTTGTGCGGGTGGTGCGGAGCCTCCGCAGGCGAGAGCACCGGCGTCAGGCACGCGTCGGTGCCTTCGGCGCGGGCAACGAGGTCGTCGCGGGTGTGCTTGGCGATCGCGCCCGCCACGATCTCGCGCAGCCGTGGCCACTGCGACTTGTCGATGTGCAGCGGCAACTCCGCCGGATCCAGCTCGAGGACCTGCACCAGCGCGCCCCAGAACCGCAGCTCGATCGCGCCGACGGCGACGTACTTGCCGTCCGCGGTTTCGTAGGTGTCGTAGAAGGGCGCGCCGCCGTCGAGCATGTTCTCGCCGCGCTCGTCCGACCACAGGCCGGCCGCCTTGATGCCGTGCAGGCTCGTGGTGAGCAGCGCGGCGCCGTCGACCATCGACGCGTCGACGACCTGGCCGCGCCCCGACGTGTTCCGTTCGTACAGCGCGGCCAGGATGCCCATCGCCAGTAGCAGCCCGCCGCCGCCGAAGTCGCCGACGAGGTTGAGCGGCGGCACCGGCCGCTCGCCCGCGCGCCCGATCGGCTCGAGCGCACCGGCGATGCCGATGTAGTTGATGTCGTGGCCGGCCGCACGGGCCAGCGGCCCGTCCTGGCCCCAGCCGGTCATCCGGCCGTAGACCAGCCGCGGGTTGCGGGCGTGCACGACGTCCGGACCGAGCCCGATCCGTTCCACGACCCCGGGGCGGAAGCCCTCGATGAGCACGTCGGCGGTGTCGCACAGCTTCAGCACCAGCTCGACGCCCTCGGGGGTCTTGGTGTTGATGCCGGCCGACCGGCGGCCGCGGGCGAGCGGGTCGGTCGGGATGCCGAGCACGTCCTCCCCCGGCTGTGCGCGGTCGACGCGGACGACGTCGGCGCCGAGGTCGGCGAGGATCATCGTGGCGAAGGGCCCGGGTGCGAGCCCGGCCAGTTCCACCACCTTCAGGCCGCTGAGCGGACCTGCCTTCATAATCGAGGTCCTAATCAGTTCTGGGAGTGGGCTATCCGGCACACTCCTGGTGGTAGCCGGCCGGCAGGTGAGCACTCGTGGGTCCTGGACGCTTGAGTCCTGATGAAAGACCGTGCCCCTGTCGGTGGCTGGGAGAGTTGATCGCTGCTGGGATGTCGTGCCGCGCGTGGTGGTGGCGTGAGCACTGTGTGATTAGGTCGCTGATGGTTCTCCCCGCCGGCTGCTCAGGGTGATCGAGATCGGGAGGATCGTTGCGGCTGTTCGTAGGGGATGACTGGGCTGAGGACCATCACGATGTGGAGGTGATGGACGGTTCCGGGCGCAGGCTGGCCAAGGCCCGGCTGCCCGAAGGCGTCACGGGGATGGCCCGGCTGCACGCGATGATCGGTGAGCTGACCGGGGACGACACCGACACCCTCGAGGTGCTCGTCGGGATCGAGACCGACCGAGGCCCGTGGATCCGGGCACTGGTCGCTGCCGGATACACGGTGCTGGCGGTCAACCCGTTGCAAGCGGCCAGGTTCCGCGACCGGCTCGGGGTCTCCGGGGCCAAGAGCGACGCCGGTGATGCCCATGTGCTGGCCGACATGGTCCGCACCCACGGCCACGAGCTGCGGCCGGTCGCCGGGGACAGCCCCGAGGCCGAGGCGGTCAAGGTCGTGGCCCGTACTCACAAAACCCTGATCTGGGAACGGACCCGCCACACCCAGCGGCTGCGGCACGCCTTGCGGGACTACTTCCCCGCCGCGCTGATCGCGTTCACCGACCTCGACGCCGCCGACACCCTGGAACTGCTCGGCAAGGCCCCCACCCCGGCCCGGGCCGCCCGGCTGACGATCGCGCAGATCAGCGCCGCGTTGACACGCGCGCGCCGCAAGGACATCGCCGGGAAAGCGGCGGGAATTCAGGCGGCCTTGCGCGCTGAGCACCTGGCCCAGCCCGATGTCGTGGTTGCCGCCTACGCCGCCTCGGTCCAGGCGCTGCTGGCGGTGCTGACTGTCCTGGACGCTCAGGTCAAGACTCTGCAAGGGCAGGTCGAGGCCTATTTTGGGCAGCACCCGGCCGCTGAGATCATCCTGTCCCAGCCTGGTCTGGGATCGGTTCTTGGCGCCCGGGTGCTCGCAGAGTTCGGCGACGACTCCCACCGCTACACCTCGGCCAAGGCCCGCAAGAACTACGCCGGGACTTCCCCGATCACCCGTGCCTCGGGCAAGAAGAAGGTTGCCCTGGCCCGGTTCGTGCACAATGACCGGCTCATCGACGCCCTGATGAGCCAGGCACAGAGCGCGTTGCTGCACTCGCCCGGCGCCCGTGCATACTACGACCGGCAGAAAGCCCGCGGCGCTGGCCACAACGCCGCTCTGCGTCAGCTCGCCAACCGACTCGTCGGTCTTCTCCATGGCTGTCTCACAAACGGCACCCTTTATGACGAGCGGACTGCCTGGTCGCATCACGCCGAGAACGTTGCTGCTTGACATCTACGCTCCTGGGATGTCTTTCAGAGCGAGCGGGAGATGATTTCCTTCATGATTTCGCTGGTGCCGCCGAAGATGCGCGAGATCCGGACGTCGGCCCAGGCGCGCGCGATCGGGTACTCGGTCATGTAGCCGTAGCCGCCGAAGAGCTGCACGCAGTCGTCGATCACCTTGTTGACGCGCTCGGTGGTCCACAGCTTGGCCATCGCCGCGCCCTGGACGTCGAGCTCGCCCTTGAGGTGGCGTTCGATGCACTGGTCGAGGAACGCCCGCGCGACCGCGGCTTCGGTCGCGGCCTCGGCGAGGGTGAACTTGGTGTTCTGGAAGGAGAAGATCGGCCGGCCGAACGCCGTGCGCTCCTTCGTGTACTCCAGCGTGAGGTCGACCGCTGCCTCCAGCCCGGCCACCGCGGTGACGGCGATGATCAGCCGTTCCTGCGGCAGCTGCAGCATCAGCTGGAAGAAGCCCTGCCCCTCGGCGTCGCCAAGGAGGTTGGCGGCGGGCACGCGGACGTCGTCGAAGAACAGCTCGGCGGTGTCCTGGCCCTTGAGGCCGACCTTGTCCAGGACGCGGCCGCGGCGGAAGCCCGGCGTGTCCGTCTCGACCACGATCAGCGAGACGCCCTGCGCGCCCGCGTCCGGGTCGGTCTTCACCGCGACGACCACGAGGTCGGCGTGGAAACCGTTGGTGATGAACGTCTTCGCGCCGTTGATGACGTAGTGGTCGCCGTCGCGCACCGCGCGGGTCTTGATGCCCTGCAGGTCGGAGCCGGTGCCGGGTTCGGTCATCGCGATCGCGCCGACCATCTCGCCGGTGGCGAGCTTCGGCAGCCACTCGCGCTTCTTCTCTTCCGCGGCGTAGGCGAGCAGGTAGTGCGCGACGATTCCGTTGTGGACGGTCACGCCCCACGCGCTGTCGCCGGCGCGGGCCTGCTCTTCGTAGAGCACGGCTTCGTGGGCGAAGGTGCCGCCACCGCCGCCGTACTCCTCGGGGATCGACAGGCACAGCAGGCCGACGTCGCCGGCCTTGGTCCACAGCTCGCGGTCGACCTTCTTCTCGGCGGCCCAGCGTTCCTGGTGCGGGACGGCCTCCTTCTGCAGGAACGACCGCGACAGCTCGCGGAGGTCTTCGAGCTCGGTCGTGCTCCAGGAGCTCTTCGGGAGTTGCAGCGGCACGGGACCCTCCTGCTGGAAAACATGACGAACAGCATGTAAGTTCTCTGCGGAATGTACATCCGTACCGGCCTGTAGGTAAAGCAGGGAGGCCGCGGTGACCGAGACGGCGCACCGGACCCAGGCGCAGCGGCGCGAACAGACCCGCACGGCGCTGCTCGACGCGACCATCGACTGCCTGGTGGACGTCGGCTACGCGCGCACGTCGGTGCAGGAGATCTGCGCCAGGGCGGGCGTGTCGAAGGGCGCGGTGCAGCACCACTTCACCGCGAAGGCCGAGCTGATGGCGGCCGCCGTCGAGCACCTGACGACGAAGCTGCGGCGCCAGCTCGCGGCGTCGCTCGACGAGCTGCCCAGCGGCGGCACCGGCGTCGCGGCGGCGATCGACCTGCTCTGGGCCGGGTACTCGGGCACGCTCTCGACCGCCGTCACCGAGCTGTGGGTCGCCGCCCGCACCGACCCCGAGCTGCGCGCGGCCATCCGCCCGGTCGACCGCGCGCTCGGCCGCGCCACGCTCGAGCACGTCACGCAGGTCGCCGGCGAGCTGCCGCCCGAACGTGCGGAGATGCTGTTCTGGCTCACCGTGAACCTGACCCGCGGGCTGGCGCTGGACGCCGAGCTCGGCGGCGACCCGAAGCGGCGGCGGCAGCTGCTCGAAGAGTGGAAGCGGATCGCGGTCCTGCTCTACCAGGACGCAGCCACTGCGCCAAGCTGACCAGCCGAGCTCGGCAAGGGCCGAAACACCCCTTATCCCGCAGGCGGATTCGTGGTCCAATCCCCCGGAAGAGGGGAGCACCGATGACCGCCAGCCCGTACCAGAACCCCTACGGCCCTCCCCCGGCACCGCCCCGGCCGCCCGCGGAGGCCGGCGCGCGCCTCCGGCTCGTGGCCGGGATCGTCGGCGTCCTCGCCGCGGTGGCCGTGCTGGCCGGGTCGTTCCTGCCGCAGACGAAGTTCGAGCAGCTCGTCAGCGGCAAGACCGACAGCAGCCAGACGGTCAGCGCCTGGACGCGTTCCTTCGACGTCGAACCCAGCGCCGAGGCGAAGAAGTTCTACGAGAACACCCACGTCGCGCACTACGGCATCCCGCTGTCGGTCGGCGCGCTGGTGCTGCTGGCCGGCGCCGGGCTGGCGTTCGCGGGCGCGCGGCGCTCGGCGGGCACCGGCGTGCGCTCGAGCGCCCGGACGGCCCTGGTGGCCGGGGGCGCGGGCGTGGCCGCGGCGGTGTGGATGCTCGGCATGGACGTCTCGGCGACCTTGAGCTACGAGTCCGACGACGGCACGATCAAGTCCGTCTATTCGACCGGTATCGGGTTCTGGGTGCTGCTCGGCGGCGGTGCCCTCGGCGTCGTCACGCTGGTCCTCGCGGTGCTGGCCGGACGGCGGGCGCCGGTGGCCGCGCCGATCGGGCCGCCACCGGGGTACGGCGGGCCCTACCAGCAGCAGCGGCCGTATCCGGGACCGCCACAGCAGTACGCCCAGCCGTATCCGGGCGCGCAGCCGTACGGCGGCGGGCCGCAGCCGTACCCGGGTGCCCCGACGTCACAGCCGTTCCCAGCCCAGGGTGGGCCGGTTTCCCAGCCGTTCCCGGCGCAGAGCGGACCTTCTTCGCAGCCGTTCCCGGCGCAGTCCGGCGAAGTGTCCCCACCCGCGCAGGCCGGCGGGTTGTCGCCGCGGCTCGACGACCCCTACGGCGGCGTGACGCAGGCCCAGACCCACCCCGGCCAGGAATCGCCGTCGCCGACGGAGCCGAACTACCAGCTCCCGCCGCTGAACCCACCCAATACGTGAAACTTATTCACATCAGACTGGACACCTGACGTACCGGCGGTATGGTGTACTCGTCGGTAACCCCTGCGCGGCGTCGTGCCGGACTCCGGACGCCGCGGAACGGAGACGTCATGACCAGCACGACCCCCGCGAACGCAGTCGAAGACACCCCGTTGCCGCCGACGGTCGGCGGCGTCGCCGGGGCGCCCGGCTCGACGCGGGCGGCCCAGCTCGTCGCCCGCGTGGCCGGCGGTGCCGACTCGGCGCCGATCCGGATGCACGCGCCCTTCACCGGGCAGCCGATCGCGACGCTGCCCCAGGCCACCGACGCCGACGTCCGCGCGGTGTTCGCCGGCGCGCGCACGGCCCAGCGCGCCTGGGCGGACCGCTCCCCCGCCGAGCGCGCCCGCGTCCTCACCCGGCTGCACGGCCTGGTGCTCGCCCGGCAGGACGAGGTCCTCGACCTGGTCCAGGTCGAGGCGGGCAAGGCGCGGCTCGACGCGTTCGACGAGGTCAGCGCGACCGCGCTGGTCGCGGCCTACTACGGCAAGCACGCCGCGAAGATCCTCGCCCCACGCCGCGTCGCCGGCGTCATCCCCGGACTGACCCGCGCCGGCGAGATCCGGCACCCCAAGGGCGTCGTCGGCGTCATCTCGCCGTGGAACTACCCCCTCGCGCTCACCGCGATGGACGTCCTCCCGGCGCTGGCCGCCGGGAACGCCGTGGTGCAGAAGCCGGACAACCAGACCGCGCTCTCCGCGCTGTGGCTGCACGAGCTCGCCGAGGAGGCCGGCCTGCCGGCCGGGACCTGGCAGATCGTGCTCGGCCGTGGCTCGAAGATCGGCACGGCGCTGGTCGAGGAGTCGGACTACCTGTGCTTCACGGGTTCCACGCCGACCGGCAAGGAGCTGGCCGGTCAGGTGGCGAAGCGGCTGACGTCGTACTCGCTGGAGCTGGGCGGCAAGAACCCGATGATCGTGCTTCCCGACGCCGACATCGCGAAGGCCGCGACGGGCGCGGTGACCGCGTGCTTCTCCTCGGCGGGCCAGCTGTGCGTGTCGGTCGAGCGGATCTACGTCCACGAATCCGTCCGCGACGAGTTCACCCGGGCGTTCGTCGCGCGGACGGCGGCGCTGAAGCTCGGCGGCGCGCTGGACTACCACGTCCAGATGGGGTCGCTGACGTCGGAAGAACAGCTCGCCGCCGTGTCGGCGCACGTCGAGGACGCCCGTGCGAAGGGCGCGTCGGTACTCACCGGCGGGCGCGCCCGGCCCGACCTCGGGCCCCTGTTCTACGAGCCGACGGTCCTTTCCGGCGTCACCCCGGACATGGCGCCGTTCGCGGAGGAGACGTTCGGGCCGGTCGTCTCGGTCTACGGCTACACCGACGTCACCGAGGCCATCGACCGGGCCAACGACACGCCGTTCGGGCTCAACGCCAGCGTCTGGTCGCGCAACGGCCGCGCGGGCTGGGCGGTCGCGGCGCGCCTCAAGGCCGGGACGGTCAACGTCAACGAGGGTTACGCGGCGACGTTCGGCAGTGTCGCCGTCCCGATGGGCGGCATGAAGGACTCCGGCGTCGGCCGCCGCAACGGCGCCGAGGGCCTGCTGAAGTACACGGAGTCCCAGTCGATCGCGCTGCAGCGCGGCCTCGCTTTGCGGCCGCCGAAGCGGGTCCCGGGTGCGCTGTGGTCGAAGGGCATGACGCTGGGCCTCAAGGCCCTCCGCCGCCTCCCCCGCTGACGGAACCCGTAACTCGCGTGATCCGGGCCGGAACTCGCGTGATCAGCGCCGTAACGGCTTCAATCACGCGAGTTCCGGCTTCAATCACGCAAGTTACGAGCCTGATCACGCGTGTTCGGCCGTCGGGGCGGTGAGGAGGCCGCGGTCGTAGGCGATCGCCACCGCTTCCGCGCGGCGGCTCGCGCCGAGTTTCGCCATCACCCGCGAGAGGTGGACGCTGACCGTCTTCTCGCTGATGTACAGCTCTTCGCCGACCTGGCGGTTCGTGCGGCCCAGGGCCACGCGCTCGAGGACGTCGCGCTCGCGGTCGGTCAGCGGGTCGGCCACCGTGCGGACCGGGGCCGGGGGCTCGGCGCCCGGCAGCTCGACCCGGGCGCGGTGCCCGAGGTCGCGGACGGCGTCGCGCAGCGGGATCGCCCCGAGGCGGACCGCCGCCGCGTGGGCCGACTCGAGGGCGGTGCGCGCGTCGCCGTCGTCCGCGGCCAGGCGGGCTTCGGCTTCGTGCCAACGGCAGATCGCCTGCTCGTACACGGCGCCGTAGCCGAACGCCTCCGCCGCGGCCGCCCACTTCTCCGCGTCGCCGCGGCCGGACAGACACGACGCCGCCGCCTCGAGCCGGGCCAGCCACGCGCGGCCCTCGGGCCCGAGCGTGCCCGACCGCGGCTGCCCGACGACCGAGCTCATCCGGCCGTGCGCCAGCATCCGCTCGCCCGCCGCCACCGCGGCGTCGGCCGTGGCCTGGTCGCCGCGGACCCGGGCGTCGGCGGCCAATGCGGCCGCGGCGGTCACGCCGACCGCCGCCACCCGGATGCCGGCCAGCAGGCCGGGTTCGATCCGCTCCAGCCAGCCGATGAGGTCCTCGGCCCGGCGCACCGCCTCGGCGTGGTCGCCCCGCCAGTACGCCAGCTGGATGCCCGCGTCCCCGACCGACAGCGGGATCTGCATGTCCGCGGTCCAGTGCTGCCGCAGGCCCGTGACGAGCTTCGCGGCTTCGTCGAACCGCCCGCGCGCGACGACGAACAGCGACCAGATGGCCAGGATCCGCGCGGCGACCGCGCTGGACACCCCGCGCCCGGCACGGCCGGCGCTCTCGTCCGGCCAGTCGCCCATCAGGTACCGCAGCATCAGCTGCCGGGCCCGCAGCTCGAGCCCGTAGACGCTCCAGCTCAGCCCGGCTTCCTCGGCGCGGGCGACGCCGCGCCCGGCCTCGTCGAGCGCTTCGGCGAACTCGGCCTGGTCGTCGTAGCTCAGCGCGAGGAAGTAGGTCGCGCGGATCTCGGTGTTCGGGGCCCCGGCGTCCCGCGCCTTGCGCTGGGCCTTGCGCAGCCACTCGCGGGCCTCGGCGGCGTCGCCCGCCGAGTCGGCCAGCGTCCCCAGCGTGATCAGCGCCGACGCCTCCGCGCCCGCCGCCGCGACGGCCTGCGCGTCGGCGACCGCGGTGCGCGCGCTGTCCAGCGCCGCCTCCGGCTGTTCGAGGATCCGCAGGAACCCGGCCCGGCTGGCCAGCACCCAGGCCCGCGTCCCGCTCGGCTCGGCGTCCTTCACCAGGTCCCAGGCCCGGTCGATGGCGGCCGTCGCTTCCTCGATGGTGCCTTCCAGCGCGAGCAGCGCCTCCGCCAGCCGGCGCCACGTCCGGGCCGCGCGGTCGGCCGGCGTGTCCGGTTTCAGGGCTTGGGTGGCCGACCGCGCGAAGGCCGCGGCCCGCTCGGGCTCTCCGGACGTGCCCGCGAAGTAGGACGCCTCGTGCAGCAGCCGCAGCTCGTCGAACCCCTCCGGCCGGTCGGCCGGGGCGACCGCGTCCCAGATGGACAGCGCCTGCTCGACGTGCTGCAGCGCCGACCCGGGCGCGCCGAGCTTCTCGGCCTCGTCCATCGCGCGCAGCAACGCCGGCAGCGCCGTGACGAGGTCGCTGCTCTGCATCGAGTGGTAGGCCAGCTTCGCGTCGTGCCCGCGGCCCTGCGGGCGCGCCCGGATCCGGGCCGCGTACGCCGCGTGCGTGCGCGACCGCTCCCCCGGCAGCAGGTCGCCGTACACGGCTTCCTGCAGCAACGCGTGCCGGAACGTGTAAGAACCGTCCGAAAGCACCACCAGGACGTGGTGCTGGACCGCTTCGCGCAGCGCTTCGTCGAGCTCCAGCTCCCCCACCCCGGAGATCTCGGCGAGCGCGGCGTGCATCACCGGCTCGTTCGCCACCGAGATCACCCTGGCCACCCGGCGGGCGTCCGGCGAAAGGCGCTCGAGCCGGGACAGCAGCACCTCGGCGAGCCCGGCGGGCAGGTCGTTGCACTCGGTCTTGGTGGCGAGCAGCTCCTCGGCGAAGAACGGGTTGCCCTCGGAACGCGCGACGATGTCGGCCACGACGTCGGCCGGGAGCGGCTCGTCGGCCAGCGCCTCGACGAACCGGCGGGCATCGGCGGCACCGAACGGGTGCAGGTCGACGCGCTCGACGGTGGCGAGCCGGACCAGCTCCGACAGCAGGCCGCGCAGCGGGTGGCGCCGGTGGACGTCCTCCTCGCGGTAGCTGCCCACGACGAGCAGCCGCTGCGCCCGCAGCCTGCTGAGCAGGAAGGACAGCAGGTTGCGGGTCGAGGCGTCGGCCCAGTGGAGATCCTCGAGGAGGATCACCACCGGGCGCGACTCCGAGATCTCGGTGAGCACCCCCAGTACCGCGTCGAACAACTGCAGCTGACCGAGATCCTGCTCGGGCCGGGGACGCACCATGGTCTCCCGGTCGTTCGAGGTCATCGGCGGGTGTTCGGCTTGGCGCGGTGCTTCCAGGCCCTGGCCCTGCGGCAGCAGCCGCCCGAGCGCGGGCCGGAGCCGCACCGCGGCGGCCACCGCCGGGTCCGCCGAGTTGCCCAGCGGGGCAAGCGCCTCGGCGAACGGAAGATAAGGAAGACCGCCTTCGCGGACGTCGATGCAGCGGCCGGTGAGCAGCAGCCCACCGCAGGCCTCGACGTGCTCGCCCAGTGCGGTCAGCAGCCGGGTCTTGCCGACCCCGGCGTCCCCCGA
Source organism: Amycolatopsis sp. NBC_01488 (assembly GCF_036227105.1). Taxonomy (NCBI): domain Bacteria; kingdom Bacillati; phylum Actinomycetota; class Actinomycetes; order Pseudonocardiales; family Pseudonocardiaceae; genus Amycolatopsis; species Amycolatopsis sp. NBC_01488. Next base: position 9,162,392 of record NZ_CP109434.1, read on the forward strand.
GAGCAGCACCGCGCCGGCTTCGCCACGTTCTGCCCTGGCGAAGGCGGCGCGGAGCCGCCGCATCTCGTGGGTACGGGCGACGAGCGGGATTCCGGAGCCGAGTCGGGGCACGAGGTGCATTGTTGCCTACCCCACCGACAAGTTCCGCACGCTTATCGCCTTGGACACCATCACCCGCCCCTACCGGGCGGTCTTGCCGACGCCCGCGGTCTCCCGCGTGGCCTCCCGGCGCTCCTGCGCCGGCACCTCGACATCGGTGTGCGCGGCCCGCAGGTGGCGGACGGCGCGGCGGGCGCGGACGGCCCAGGCGCTGCGCCCGGCCTTCCGCAGTTCTTCGGCCCGGTAGGCCGCTTCGGCTCGGACCGCGTCGAGCAGCAGATCGCTGTGCATCGTGTTCCCCTTTGTCCCCGAGTTCTCCGGTTGGTAGCACTCAGGTTCGTCCTGAGGGGGGCCCTCAGGCATCGGGTGATCACGCAGCCCTGCCCGCGAAAAGACCCCTTACTCCCGGCCGAGCCCAGCTCGGCGGGGGTAAGGGGTCTTCGAAACCGCCTCAGTCACGCGCCGGGCCGCCGGGCCGCACCGCGGCCAGCAGCCCCCGCCAGCCCGATGCGGGCAGGCGGAACGCACCACCTTCGGGGTCCTTCGAGTCGCGCACGGCGGCGCCGCCGGCGACGAACGCGACCTCGACGCAGTCGTTGCCGCCGCCGCTGTGACTGCTCTTGCGCCACCGCGCCTCGGAAAGTTCGGTTTCCATGGTCCCCACTCCCTTACTGTGTCCTCGGTTCCAGATGGTGCACCGGAGCCGGAACGGCCGCCTGTTCGGCGAACCGTCCGGCGGCCTCGGCGATCAGCGCCACCGAGTCGTCCGGCTTCAGTGCGGCCGCGCGCAGATGGTCGAACATCAGCCCGTAGCGCCGGACGTCTGTGGGTTCCTCCAGGTAGAGGCCGCTGGAGGTGCTGTCGTCGACGTAGACGACGTCCGGGTCGGCCTGCTCGGGGAAGCCCATGATCAGGAACGGGCCCTCCATGCCCGGGTGCGCGCCGGCGCCGAACGGCACGACCTGGACGGTCACGTTCGGCTTCTCGGCGACCGCGATCATGCGGTAGAGCTGCTCGGCCATCACCTCGGGGCCGTCGACGACGCGGCGCAGCACGGCTTCGTCCATCACCGCCCAGTACTCCGGCGGCGGGGTGTCGGACAGCAGCTCCTGGCGCGCCATCCGGGCCGCGACGCGCCGGCGGATCTCGGCGTCCTCGGCGTCCGGCCGCAGCGCCCGGATCACCGCGCGGGCGTACCGCTCGGTCTGCAGCAGGCCCGGCACCAGCAGCGCCTGGAACGCGCGCAACGAGCTGGCGTCGGCCTCGAGCCCGACGAACGTGCCGGTGAAGACCTCGTTGTAGGCGTGCCACCAGCCGCGCTTGCGGGCCTCCCTGGCCAGCTGGACGAGCGCCTCCTGCTCGTCGCCGGTGATGCCGTAGAGGGCCAGCATGTCCCGCGCGTCACGCGGGGTGACCCCGACGTGGCCGGTCTCGATGCGGCTGACCTTCGACGCGGAGCACTCGAGCTTTTCGCCCACTTCGTCGATCGTGAGGTCCGCGGCTTCGCGCAGCCGGCGCAGCTCGCCCGCGAGCCTCCGGCGGCGAACCGTGGGGCTCTGTCCCCTTGCCATCGCGCACCTCCGGATGTCGACGGCGTCGTAGCCGTTCGCTTGCTGCCAGTATCCAACATGAACGACCGGGTAATCGCACGGCACCGATTATCCGGCCGGTACGTGCGTCGCTTCTGCAATTTGCAGAATGCTTCTGTATGCTCGCACCCTGCTCTGCGGCAGGCCACGGCCAGGTTCCGACGGGCTTGCCCTCCAGCCCCACCTGAGGCCTGTGAGCAGCGTAGACGATGACTCCGCGGCGCGCCGTGCGGTCGTCGGAAGAAGAGGCCCGGGGCCGTCCCCCGATCGGTCCCGGCCCTCTTCCCCGATCTTGGTGCCCTATTGGCAGATTGATTATTCCGCCCATTCGTCGCCCGTGAGGGTGATTTCCCCACGGACTTCAGAGGACGCGCAAGAGTCCTTCTTGGACGACCGTCGCGATGAGCGTGCCGTCCGCGCCGAAGAACCGGCCCGTGGCCAGGCCGCGGGCGCCGGAGGCGGTCGGGGACGCGCTGTCGTAGAGGAACCACTCGTCGGCGCGGAAGGGCCGGTGGAACCAGAGCGCGTGGTCGAGGCTCGCGCCGAGCACCTTGTCGGTGTCCCAGTAGACGCCGTGGCGCGCGAGCACCGAGTCCAGCAGCGTCATGTCCGAGGCGTAGGTCAGCACGCAGACGTGCAGCAGCTGCTGGTCGGGCAGCTTCCCGTCGGCGCGCATCCACACCTGGTTGCGCGCCGGCCGCTCCCCCGTCTCGCGGGTGACCCACGGCGGCTCGTTGACGTAGCGCAGGTCGATCGGCCGCGGCCGGCTGTGCGCGCCGATCGCGTAGCCCTGGGCGCGTTCCATCAGCGTCGGCAGCGTCTCCGGCGCGGGCACGCCTTCCGGCATCGCCTCGGCGTGCTCGATGCCCGGTTCGTCGGTCTGGAACGACGCCGACAGCGAGAAGATCGCCTTGCCGTGCTGGATCGCGACGACCCGGCGCGTGGTGAACGACCGGCCGTCCCGGATCCGGTCGACCTCGTAGATGATCGGCACGCTGGGGTCGCCGCCGCGGATGAAGTACGCGTGCAGCGAGTGGACCCGGCGTTCCTCGGGGACCGTCCGCCCGGCCGCGACCAGCGCCTGGCCGGCGACCTGCCCGCCGAACACCCGCACCGGCGAGTGGGCTGGCGAGACGCCGCGGAAGATGTTCTCTTCGATCTTTTCCAGGTCGAGGAGCGCGATCAAGCGGTCCAGCACCGGCTGGCCGCCACCCGGGATCTCCAGTTCGGTGGCGGCCGTCCTGGCCAATTCAGTCATGCAGGGAACCTAACAGCGGCGCGAAGCGCCTCCTTTGAGGGCGGTGGTGGGGAGGAAGGCGGAGCCTATGTGCTGAACGGGGGGACGTCCCTTATGCGTGGTCGTCTTCACCGAGGCGGTGCACGTGGATCAGGTTCGTCGAGCCCACGGTGCCCGGCGGCGAGCCGGCGACGATGACGACCAGGTCACCCTTCTGGTACTTGCCCATCTCGAGCATCGCGTGGTCGACCTGCTGGATCATCTGGTCGGTGGACTCCACCCGCGGCACGATGTGGGTGTTGGTGCCCCAGGTCATCGACAGCTGGCTGCGCACGCAGTCCTCCGGCGTGAACGCCAGCAGCGGCAGCCGCGTGTGCAGCCGGGCCAGGCGGCGCACGGTGTCACCGGACTGTGTGAAGGCGACCAGCGCCTTCGCGTTGAGCCGCTCGCCGATGTCGCGCGCGGCGTAGGAGATCACGCCGCGCTTGGTGCGCGGAACGTGCGTCAGCGGCGGGACGACCGGCGAGTCGGTCTCGACCGCCTCGACGATCCGGCCCATCGTCTGCACGGTCTCGATCGGGTACCGGCCGACGCTGGTCTCGCCGGACAGCATCACCGCGTCGGTGCCGTCGAGCACCGCGTTCGCGACGTCGGAGGCCTCGGCGCGGGTCGGCCGGGAGTTGTTGATCATCGACTCGAGCATCTGCGTCGCGACGATGACCGGCTTCGCGTTCTCGCGGCAGATCTGGATGGCGCGCTTCTGCACCAGCGGGACCTGCTCCAGCGGCAGCTCGACGCCGAGGTCGCCGCGGGCGACCATCACCGCGTCGAAGGCCAGCACGATGGCTTCGAGGTTGTAGACGGCTTCGGGCTTCTCGATCTTGGCGACGACCGGCAGCCGGCCCTTGCCGACCCGGTCCATCACCTGGTGGACCAGGTCGATGTCGGCGGGCGAGCGGACGAAGGACAGGGCGATGAAGTCGACGCCCAGCTCGAGGGCGAACTCGAGGTCCTCGATGTCCTTCTCGGACATCGCCGGCACCGAGACGTCCATGCCGGGCAGGGAGACGCCCTTGTTGTTGCTGACGGGACCGCCCTCGGTCACCTCGCAGACCACGTCCGGGCCCTCGACGCCCTTGACCACCAGGCCGACCTTGCCGTCGTCGACGAGCAGCCGGTCGCCGGGCTTGGCGTCCTTCGCCAGGCCCTTGTAGGTGGTCGAGACGCGGTCGTGGGTGCCCGCGACGTCCTCGACGGTGATCCGGACGACATCGCCGGTGTGCCACTCGACCGGGCCACCGGCGAAGGTGCCGAGCCGGATCTTCGGGCCCTGCAGGTCGGCGAGGATGCCGACCGCCCGGCCGCTTTCGGCGGCCGCGGTCCGGATGAGGTCGTAGACCTCCTTGTGGTCGCTGTGGCTGCCGTGGCTGAAGTTCATCCTGGCCACGTCCATGCCAGCGTCGACGAGGGCCCGCATCTTCTCCGGCGTAGCGGTGGCAGGGCCCAGGGTACAAACGATCTTCGCGCGTCGGCTCACGTTCGCATAGCGTAGTCCCTCTCCGCGCGTTCGTCTGTACCGATCCCGAAAAGTTCAGAGAAACTGTTCAGAAACCTGCGGGGTCAGGGGACGCCGTGACAACCGGGGCTAGCCCCCGAAAGCCGCTAACGGCGCGGCTGCTCGCTGGGCCCGACCCGGTCACGGGCCCATTCGTTGAACTCGCGCAACTGCCGCCACGCCTTCCGGACCCGGTCGAGCGCACCCCGCTCGTGCAGGACGTCGTCGGGCTCCCAGCCGCGGATCGCGTACACCGAGCGGTAGCGCAGCAGGTCGAGGCGGGGGTGGTCGGCGTCGAAGCCGCGGGGCTTCGACTTCAGCCGGTCGCCCCGGATCTCCCAGCCGGTCTTCTCGAGCTTCTTCAGGATCTTCGCCAGCGCTTCGCCGTGCAGCTCCGTGTCGACGGCCGTGCGGAAGCGGGCGATCTGGTCGGAGGCCAGGTGGAAGCAGCCGCCGCCGACGCGCAGACCCTCCGGGCCCACCTCGACGTAGTACGCGCCGCCACCACGGCCCTGCTCGACCACTGCGCCACAGTGGGTCTTGTACGGCGTCTTGTCCTTGGCGAAGCGGACGTCGCGGTAGGGGCGGAACACCTTGGGCTCGCCGAAGCCGTCGGAGAACTCCGGGGCGAGCTCGGCGAGCAGCGCCTCCATCGGGGCCCGGACGTCGGACTTGTAGGTCTCGACGTGGTCGTCCCAGTAGGGCTTGGAGTTGTCCTCCACGAGGCCGTCGTAGAAGTCGACGGCGTACTCGCCGAATCCGCTGAACGTCACGACGGGGACGATAATCGGGGGCACCGACAAGTTCTGCCGGTGCCCCCGTGAGGTGCTACTTCGCGACGGCCGTGATCAGCTCGCCGTTGGTGGTGTCACCGGACAGCTCCCAGACCATCGCGCCGCCGAGGCCCTGCTGCTTGGCGTAGGACATCTTCCCGCCGATCGTCGACGGGGTGTCGTAGCTCCACCAGTTGCTGCCGCACTTGGCGTACGCGGTGCCGGCGACCGTGCCGGTCGACGGGCAGGACGTCTTGAGCACCTTGTAGTCCTCGATGCCCTGCTCGTACTTGCCCGCCGCCGGGCCGGTCGCGGTGCCGCCCGGGGCGCTCTGCGTGACGCCGGTCCAGCCGCGGCCGTAGAAGCCGATGCCCAGCAGCAGCTTGCTGGACGGCACGCCCTTGCTCTTCAGCTTCTGGATCGCCGCGTCGGCGTAGAAGCCGGCCGTCGGGATGCCGTTGTAGCTGGTCAGCGGCGAGTGCGGGGCGGTCGGGCCCTGCGCGGCCCAGGCGCCGAAGTAGTCGTAGGTCATGACGTTGTACCAGTCGACGTACTGCGCGGCGCCGCCGTAGTCGGCCGCGTCGAGCTTGCCGCCGCCGGTGCCGTCGGCGGTGATCGCCGAGGTGACGAGCTTCGAGCCGAACTTGGCGCGCAGCGCGGCCATCAGGTTCTTGTACGCCGCGGCACCGCTGGTGTCGCAGCTCAGGCCGCAGGAGTTGGGGTACTCCCAATCGATGTCGATGCCGTCGAAGACGCCGGCCCAGCGCGGGTCGTTGACCAGGTTGTAGCAGGAGTTCGCGAACGCCGCGGGGTTCTGCGCGGCCTGCCCGAAGCCGCCCGACCATGTCCAGCCGCCGAACGACCAGATGACCTTCAGGCCGGGGTGCTTGGCCTTGAGCTTCTTGAGCTGGTTGAAGCTGCCGGCGAGGGGCTGGTCCCAAGTGTCGGCGACGCCGTCGACGCTGCCCGCGGCGTCGTAGGTCTTCTGGTAGTCCGCGTAGGCGTCGCCGATCGCGCAGCCGCCGTTCGTCACGTTGCCGAACGCGTAGTTGATGTGGGTCAGCTTGCTCGCCGAGCCCGACGTCTCGATGTTCTTGACGTGGTAGTTGCGGTCGTAGACACCCCAGTCGGTGAAGTAGCCGACGACCTTGCCGACCGAGGCCTGCGTGGCTTCGGTGGCGGCGGTGGCCACCGGGGCGGTCGCGGCTCCCGCGACCAGGCCCGCGGCGGCGGCTACGGCCAGCAGCGCCGAGAAGCTCTTCCTGCGGAAACGGGACATGCTTTCTCCCTTCGGAGAATTACTCACGGCGACGGAGCCGGAGTGGTGGGGACCACACCACCGTAAGTGGACTAGACCATTAGGTCAATGGTTCAGACCAGATTGGCCGAGTGTGCATGCCTTGACAGGAATATGCGGGGCGAGCACCTTTCAGGGGTGATGCAGACGTTCGAGGTGCTGGCCGAACCCCGCCGCCGCACGATCCTGGACCTGCTGCGCGCCGGCGAGCGCTCGGTCGGCGAGCTGGTCGACGAGCTTTCGCTCAGCCAGCCCGCGGTGTCGAAGCACCTGCGGGTGCTGCGGGAGGCCGGGCTCGTGACGGTCCGGGTGGCGGCGCAGCGGCGGTGCTACGCGCTGCGGCCGGAGCCCTTGGCCGAAGTGGACGCCTGGCTCGCGCCCTACCGCCAGTTCTGGTCGGACCGGCTCGACGCGCTGGAGCGCCGGTTGGACGAGACCGACCCGCGCTGACGAGCCGCTTCGACGTGGCGTTACGCCTGGGGCTCCCCAGCCGGTTCGAACGCGATGCCCGCGGCCGCCGCGCGGCGCTCGCCCCACTCGTACAACGCCGTCAGCGCCGGCCGGAGCTCCTCCCCCACCTCCGTCAGGTGGTACTCCACGTGCGGCACCCGGCCGTCGAGCTCGAGGCGCCGCACGATCCCGTCCGCCGCCAGCTCGCGCAGCTGCTGGGTCAGCATCTTCTCGCTCACCCCCGGCATGCGGCGCCGCAGTTCGCCGTAGCGGTGCGCGCCTTCCTTGAGGTGCGCGAGGATCACCGGCTTCCACTTGCCGCCGATCAGGTCGACCGCCAGCTCCACCGCGCAGTGGTATCGCTTCATCCCGCTCTCCCTACGCACCGGAAAGTACGTGGTTGCCCGGCCGGGCCGCCCCTGGTTGCCTGACCGGGTGATCGTGCCAGAAACCCCGCCGACCCCCACCCTCTACCACTGGGCGGGCGGCCACGAAGCCCTCGTGAAGCTGCTGACGATCTTCTACGGCCACGTCCTGGAAGACCCGCTGCTCGAGCCCGTGTTCCGCGGCATGGACCCGGACCACCCGAAGCACGTCGCGGTCTGGCTCGGCGAGGTGTTCGGCGGGCCGGCCGACTACTCCGCGAGCCACGGCGGCCACGCCCACATGGTCGGGCGCCACCTCGGCCGCGGCATCACGGAGGAGCAGCGCCGCCGGTGGGTGAACCTGCTGCTCGACGCCGCCGACGAGGCCGGCCTGCCCGGTGACCCCGAGTTCCGCGCCGCCCTCGCCGGCTACCTCGAGTGGGGCAGCCGCCTGGCCGTCGTGTTCTCGGCCCCCGGCGCCGAGCCGGACCTCCACGAACCGGTGCCGCGCTGGGACTGGCCGATGCCGCCCTGGCAGCCACCCGCGCCGTAGCCGTCCTGGCCGCACTCGCCCGGACCTGAGACGCCACGAGGGGCACCTTTATGGCGGTGAAAGCCATGAAGGTGCCCCTCATGCGCGCAGACTCAGCCGAAGAAGACTTCGGCTTCCTCGTAGCGCTCGACCGGGACCGTCTTCAGCTCGGCGGTCGCCTCGGAGAGCTTCACGCGGACGATGTCCGTGCCCTTCAGGGCGACCATCACGCCGAAGTCGCCGTCCGCCACCGCGTCGACGGCGTGGAGGCCGAAGCGGGTCGCGAGGACGCGGTCGTAGGCCGTCGGGGTGCCGCCGCGCTGGACGTGGCCCAGGACCACCGCGCGGGACTCCTTGCCGGTGCGGTGGGCGATCTCGTCGGCCAGCCAGGTGCCGATGCCGCCGAGGCGGACGTGCCCGAAGGCGTCCTTCTCGCCGGTGAGCAGCTTCTCCTCGCCGCCCTCGGGCAGCGCGCCCTCGGCGACGACGATGATCGGCGCGAACTCCTTCTCGAAGCGGCGCTCGACCCAGGAGACGACCTGGTCGACGTCGAACTGCCGCTCCGGCACCAGGATCACGCTCGCGCCGCCGGCGAGGCCGGAGTGCAGCGCGATCCAGCCGGCGTGGCGGCCCATGACCTCGACGACCAGCGCACGGTGGTGCGACTCGGCCGTGGTGTGCAGCCGGTCGATCGCCTCGGTCGCGATGGAGACCGCGGTGTCGAAGCCGAACGTGTAGTCGGTGGCGCCCAGGTCGTTGTCGATCGTCTTGGGCACGCCCACGACGCCGACGCCGTCGTCCGTGAGCCGCTTCGCGACGCCGAGGGTGTCCTCGCCGCCGATCGCGATCAGCGCGTCGACGCCCTGGTCGGCCAGGACCTGCTTGATCTTCTCGACGCCGCCGTCGACCTTGTACGGGTTGGTGCGCGAGGACCGCAGGATGGTGCCGCCGCGGGTGAGGATGTCCTCGACGTCATTGAGGCCGAGCGGGCGGCTGTCCCCGGTCAGCGGGCCGTTCCAGCCGTTCCGGAAGCCCACGAAGTCCCAGCCGTGGACCTCGATGCCCTTACGCACCACCGCGCGGATCACCGCGTTGAGCCCCGGGCAGTCGCCGCCGCCGGTCAGCACACCGACACGCATGAGAAGCCTCCGTCTGTTCTCTGGAGATGGCAGTCACATTTCGTCGAGAGCCAGCGTAGCGGCAAACGTCTTGATCGGTGCAGCCCGGACCACGTGCCGCATCGGTCCGGCTCCGGGCTGTGCTACCTTGGCTGCGTGCAGCGCTATTTCTGGTTTACGAAGCCGGCCCCGGGTGGGCACGGCGGCGTGAACCTGCGCTGACCGCCACCCCGAGCCGGATCTCCCAACCGGCTCGGCGAATCCTCCGCGGGTCGGTGTCCACCAGGAAGGACCACCCCCGCGATGACTCTCTCGGCCGGACCCGCCACGATCGGCGATCTCGACGCCGCGCGCACGACGTCGATCAGTCCGCTCATCTCGCCCGCGCTGCTACGCGAAGACCATCCGGTCGACGCCGCGGTCGCCAAGGTCGTGCGGCAGGGCCGCGCGGAAACGGTCGACATCCTCGAAGGCCGGGACGACCGGCTGCTCGTGGTCGTCGGCCCGTGCTCGGTGCACGACCCGGAAGCCGCCCTCGACTACGCCCGCAAGCTGGCCGCCAAGGCCGACGAGCTGCACGCGGACCTGCACGTCGTCATGCGCGTGTACTTCGAGAAGCCGCGCACCACGCTGGGCTGGAAGGGCCTGATCAACGACCCGGACCTGGACGGGACGTTCGCCGTCAACAAGGGGCTGCGGCTGGCGCGCAAGCTGCTGCTCGACGTCTCCGGGCTCGGCCTGCCGGTCGGGTGCGAGTTCCTCGACCCGATCACGCCGCAGTTCATCAGCGACATCGTGACGTGGGGGTCGATCGGCGCGCGGACCGCGGCGAGCCAGGTGCACCGCCAGCTGTGCAGCGCGCTGTCGATGCCGGTGGGCATCAAGAACTCGACCGAGGGCGACGTCCAGGTGGCGGTCGACGCGACGCGTGCGGCCGCGGCGAGCCACGTGTTCCCGGGCATCAGCACCGACGGCCTGGCGGCGCTGCTCACGACGGCCGGCAACCCGGACTGCCACGTGATCCTGCGCGGCCACAACGCCGGCCCGAACTACGACGCGGCAACGGTGGCGGACACGCTGGCGCGGCTGGCGAAGTCGGGGCTGCCGGAGCGCGTGATCATCGACGCGAGCCACGGCAACAGCGGCAAGGACCACGTGCGCCAGGGCGAAGTGGTGCGCGAGCTGGCGGCACGGATCGGCGCCGGCGAGCGCGGGATCAGCGGGCTGATGATGGAGAGCTTCCTCGCGGCCGGGCGGCAGGACCTTGCGCTGGGGCACCCGGAGAAGCTGACGTACGGCCAGTCGATCACGGACGCCTGCCTGGCGTGGGACGACACGGCCCCGCTGCTGGACGAGCTGGCCGCGGCGGTGCGGGCGCGCCGCTGAGAGGTCCCCGGCCTGGGGGTCCCCCGGTTTTCACGTTACCGGGGACCCCCGACGGTTTCGGGCCGTCAGCGCAGCAGCGGCAGCCATCCGACCAGCCGGTCGACGCGCTTGCGCGGGCCGTGCAGGGCGACGCCGACGCTGTCGAGGCCCGCGGTGGGCGTGGCCGCCATCCTGGCCGTGTACTCCTCGTAGGTGCGGCAGCTCTGGGCGAGCGCGCTGAAGGCGACGAAGAAGAGTTCGCTGTCTTCGGCGGCCGCCCGGACGATGGCGGCGATCTCCTCGCGCGAGGCCGTCAGGATCGGCAGCGGCACGTGGATGATCCCCGGATGCGCGACGCCGTCGGCGTCCTCGACGTCGGCCCCGACGAGCCCCTCGACCCGGTGCCCGAGGGTCACCGACAGGACGCCCGCGGCGTTGGCCGCCAAGCCCACGGGCAGCTCCGCGCCGACCACGATCGCGCACTTGTGCCGAGCCTTCACTTCCGGCTCCCGAGGAAAACGCCGGCGAGCACGACGGCCCCGCCGAGCAGCTGAGAAAGGGCCAAGCTCTCCCCGGCAAGCACCACGGCCCAGCCGAGACCTGCCACCGGGACCACGTTGAGCAGGTTGACCGCGACGCTCGGCTCCAGCCCGCGGAGTCCGTGGTTGTACAGCAGGAAAGCCGCCACCGAGCAGAAGACCGCGAGGAAGCCGATCCGCAGCAGGGTTCCTCCGGTCGGGACGCTCCAGCGGCCCGTCTCCGTCAGCGACAGCAGGACGAAACCGCCCGCGCCCGCCAACGTCTGGTAGTACGTGACCACGATCGGCGAGGCGCCGGAACGGTCCCGGCGTACGACCAGGTTGTAGGCCGCCCAGGCGACGCCGCCGGCGACCAGCAGCACGTCGCCCCACAGCCGGTGTCCCCCGCCGGAGTGCTCCCGCACGACCAGCCAGACCCCGGCGAGAGCCACCAGCATGCCCACCAGCCGGACCGGGGAGAACGCGGCGCGGCCGGACAAGACCAGCGTGATGATCGGGTAGGCGGCGACGATCAGCGTCGCGTCGGACGCGGTCGCCAGGTCGACGCCGGCGTTTTCCAGCGCGAAGTACGCCGTGATCCCGAGCAGGCCGGCGCCCCCGATGGACAAGCGCTGCCGGGCGGATGGCTGAGGAGAACGGCGCGCCGCGATGCCGAGAACGAGCGCGGCGAGGACGAACCGCAGCGCGCCGAGGGTCATCGGCGGGATCTCCGCCAGTGCGACTTTGGTGACCGCGAACGAGCTGCTCCAGATCAGCGCGGCGGCCAGGACGGCGGCCACGCAGCGGCCACGCGTTTCTGTGATCATGGCGTGAGACTAGGCAGCGAACGGACAGAGTCCGAAGAACATCGTGTTGGATTCGGCAACTCACGCGGAACGCCGAATTGCACACCAGTACGAGGAAAGCGCGGGCGAGATGGACGAACTGGATTCGGCGCTGCTGACCCTCCTGCAGGAGGACGCCAAGCAGACCAACAAGGAGCTGGCCCGCAAGCTGCACATCGCGCAGTCGACGTGCCTGGAACGGGTGCGGGACCTGACCCGGCGCGGGATCGTGCGCGGGCACCACGTCGACGTCGACCTGAAGAAGATCGGCCGTCCGGTGCAGGCGATGGTCGCGGTGCGGCTGCGTCCGCCCGACCGGGCCGTGATCGAGTCGTTCCGCGCGTTCGTGGCGGGGCTGCCCGAGGTGCTGTCGGTGTTCGTGATGTCCGGCAGCGACGACTTCCTGCTGCACATCGCGGTCGCCGACAACGACCACCTGAGTGGGTTCGTCCTCGACCGGCTGACCCAGCGCAAGGAGATCGTCGACGTCCGGACGTCGGTGATCTTCAGTCACGTCCGCCGCACCGTGGTAACGCCGGTGGTGCCCGACGCGTGAGCGTCAGCGGCGGTGGAAGTACTCCTCGATGACTTCCCAGCGCGCGAGGTTGTGCTTCGCGTCCGCGAGGGCGTCGTGCTGGTCGGTGGGGGCCGACGGCAGCTTCGGCTTGCCCGCGTCCTCCCACCGCTGGCGCAGGTCCCGCGTGAAGCGCGGCAGTTGCCGCGGCAACGCCGGCATCGGACCCCACAGCTGGGCGAGCGCGACGTGGTCGTACGCGGCGAACCACGCCCACAGCTCGATCCCACCCGGGGGCTTGCCGAAGAACTCCAGCAGGTCGGCGCGGATCTTCTCGCGGCTGCGCCACGCTTTGTCGGCGGGCGACGGCAGCTTGTCCAGGACGTTGTCCCGGACCCACTGCCCGGCCTTCGAGGGATCGAACTCGGTCGAAACCGCGTAGAACTCGCGGCCCCGCTCGTCAACGACACCGATGGACACCAGGTCGATGGTCACGCCGTCTTCGATGAACTCGGTGTCGTAGAAAAAACGCACCGGTGAACCCTAGTGGTGCGTCAGCCGACCTTGGACTCGGGCACCCGGGCCGCGTCCTGGGCGGTCGGCTGGGCGGGCACCTTCGGCTTCAGCCCGGCGGCTTCGGCGGCCAGCAGTTCCTTGGCCTTGGCCGCGTAGATGTCGACGTACTCCTGGCCGGACAGCTCCATCAGCGCGTACATGATCTCGTCCGTGATGGACCGCTCGATGAAGCGGTCACCGGCGAGACCTTCGTAGCGCGAGAAGTCGAGCGGCTTGCCGAAGCGGACTTCGAGGCGCCGCGGCCACCACATCTTGGAGCCGATCGGGTTGACCTTGTCCGTGCCGATCATCGCCACCGGGACGACGACGCCGCCGGACTCCAGCGCGATCCGGGCGACGCCGGTCTTGCCCTTGTACAGGCGGCCGTCCGGGGAGCGGGTGCCCTCGGGGTAGATGCCGAGCAGGTGGCCGGCCTTGACCAGGCGGATCGCCGTGTCGAGCGCGGCCTGCGCGGCGTTGCCGCCGGAGCGGTCGATCGGGAACTGGCCGACGCCGGTGAAGAACCACTTCTTGAGCAGGCCCTTGAAGCCGGGCTCGGTGAAGTACTCGGACTTGGCCGGGAAGGTCACCTTGCGCTTGACGCGCAGCGGCATGAAGAACGAGTCCGCGACCGCCAGGTGGTTGCCGGCCAGGATCGCGCCGCCGGTCTCCGGGATGTTCTCCGCGCCGACGACCTTGGTCGGCCACAGCGTCTTGAGCAGCGGTCCGATGAATACCCACTTCATGAGCCAGTACAGCACCGGTGCCTCAGTCCTCCATCGCAGCTCAACCCCTGTCACCCGCGACGGCCAGCCTACGAACCCCGGTGGCCGCCGCACAACGGAGACCACCCGGTTACCACCCGGCAGCGATCGATCTCACAGGGAATTCCGGGTCCGGGCGGAGCCCCACAACGCCCGCGAGCCGTGAGAGCATGGACGAATCCACCGCTCACACGGAAGGCGATCGCATGGGCGTGCTCGCCGGCGCGGAACCGTTCGGCCACACCGGTTCGGCCGAGACCGGGTTCCTGCTCTGCCACGGGTTCACCGGTACCCCGGCGAGCATGCGGGCCTGGGGTGACCACCTGGCCGGGGCCGGGTTCACCGTGCGCTGCCCGCTGCTGCCCGGCCACGGCACCCGCTGGCCGGATCTCAACCGCACGACGTGGGAAGACTGGTACGGCGCCGTCCGCGAGGCGCTGCTCGCGCTGCTCTCGACGTGCAAGACGGTGTTCGTCGGCGGCCTTTCGATGGGCGGGACGCTCACCCTGCGCCTGGCCGAGGAGTTCGGCGACCGGATCGCCGGGATCGTCCTGGTCAACCCGTCGGTGACCCGGCTGAAGTGGGACACGCGGCTGCTGCCGGTGCTGGGCCGGATCGTGCCGTCGGTGCCGGCGATCGCGAACGACATCAAGAAGCCGGGCGAGACGGAGCTGGCCTACCCGCGCACGCCGGTGCGCGCCGCGGCGAGCCTGGCGAAGCTGTGGGCGCTCGTGCGCGCGGACCTGGGCAAGGTCACGCAGCCGGTGCTGCTGCTGCACTCGTCGGTCGACCACGTCGTCGAGCCGGTCAACTCGCAGCTGGTGCTGCGGGGCGTCTCGAGCACCGACGTCACCGAGGTCGTGCTGGAGAACAGCTACCACGTCGCGACGCAGGACAACGACGCCGAGGTGATCTTCACGCGCAGCGTCGAGTTCGCGAAGGCGCATGCCGCACAGCCCGAGGAGACCGCATGAGCCGGGGGAAGGACGGGCCGGAGGACGTCGACGCGACGTTCGCCGAGATCGTCGCCGACCTGCGCGCGGACGGGTTCGGGCTCCCCGAAGAAGACACTGCCGACACCGCGGACACCGCCGAGGCGGCCGGCGGCGCCGAGAGCGAGTCGCGCCGGACGCCGGACCGGCCCGCCGAGCCGCCGGCCGTGGACACCCCGCCGGAGCCCGGCTGGCGGTCCGGGGGCACGTCGTGGGACGCGACGATGTTCTCCGACGACCCGGCGGGCGACGACGAGCACTACGTCCCGCCGGAGCCGCCGCCGCTGCCGCGGCCGAAGATGGGCGCGTTCCTCATCCTGCTGCTGTTCCTGGCCGGGCTGTTCCTGCTGATCCTGCCGAACGCGATCGGCGTGGGCCCGACGGTGGCGACCCCGCTGGGCATCCTCGCGCTCGCGACGTCGATCGCGTTGCTGCTGCTCCGCGTGCGCCAGGGGCCGCCGCCCGGCGCCGACCCCAGCAACGGCGCCCAGGTCTGATCCGACGGCGATGCACATCGAGTTCAGCCCTTCGCGGCGATCGACCGTCGGCGCGGAATGGGAACTCGGCCTGGTCGACCGGCGCAGCGGCGAGCTGTCCTCGGTCGCCGAGCAGATCCTCGAGGCCGTCCGCCCCGACGGCCCGGCCGAGCACCCGAAGATCAAGCAGGAGCTGCTGCTCAACACCATCGAGGTCACCACCGGCGTCTGCGACACGATCGCCGAGGCCAAGGCCGACCTGGCGGAGTCCCTCGACGTCCTGCACGGGGTCGCCGACCCGCTCGGCGTCGAGATGTTCTCGGCCGGGACGCACCCGTTTTCGAACTGGTACCAGCAGAAGGTCACGGACAAGGAGCGGTACGCGAAGCTGATCGACCGGACCCAGTGGTGGGGACGGCAGATGCTGATCTACGGCGTGCACGTCCACGTCGGGGTCGACCACCGCGACAAGGTGCTGCCGATCCTCGACGCGCTGCTCAACTACGCGCCGCACCTGCAGGCGCTCTCGGCGTCTTCGCCGTACTGGGGCGCCGAGGACACCGGGTACGCGTCGAACCGGGCGCTGATGTTCCAGCAGCTGCCGACGGCCGGGCTGCCGTTCCAGTTCCGGAAGTGGGCCGAGCTGGAGAGCTACGTCGAGGACATGTTCACCACCGGCGTGATCGACCACTTCTCGGAGATCCGCTGGGACATCCGGCCGGCGCCGCACCTGGGCACCATCGAGATGCGCGTCTGCGACGGGCTGCCGACGCTGGAGGAGGTCGGCGCGATCGCGGCGCTGACGCAGTGCCTGGTCGACGACTTCAGCGAGCGCCTCGACGACGGCGAGATCTTGCCGACGCTGCCGCCGTGGCACGTCCAGGAGAACAAGTGGCGCGCGGCGCGCTACGGCACGGACGCGATCATCATCCTGGACGCGGCCGGGCGCGAGCGGCTCGTCACCGACGACGTCGCCGACCTGCTGGACCGGCTCGACCCGGTGGCGCGGCGGCTGGACTGCGTCGCCGAGCTGCGCGACGTCGAGACGATCTTGAAGTACGGGCCGAGCTACCGGCGGCAGCGGGCGGTCGCGGAACAGCACAAGGGCAGCCTCAAGGCCGTGATGGCGTCCCTGGTCGCGGAGATGCGCGACGGGATCTTGAAGGACTAGAGCTCGTCGAGCTGACTGCGGAGCGTGCCCGGGCCGAGGATCGACGCGCCGAGGGCTTCGACGCGCCTTTTCAGCTCACGGTCGGCCGTCGCGACGAGGGTCTTCCCCTTCTGCTGCGCGACGACCTCGACGATCTTCGAGTCGCCGTCGGTGTCCGCCGCGACGACTTCGACGCCCGTGGTTCCCGTGACGTGCTTGGCCTTGCCTTCGACGACCAGGACGATCCGCGGCCACCAGGTCACGGTGGCGTCGTCCGGGTCCGGCACGCCGGCTTCGGCGAGCTTGGCGAGCTGGTCGCGCAGGCGCTCGGCGGCGCCGTGCCGGTCGCGCCACCAGCCGTCCGGCCGCGAGCCGACGACGTTGGCCGCGTCGACCACGAGGACCAGCTCCTGCCCGACGCGGTCGCGCAGGTGCGGCCAGGCGGCGGCGAAGTCGCGGTGCAGCCGGTAGCCGGGCACGTCGTCGGGGTCCACCCAGCGCACCTCCGCACTTTCGGTGTTGGCGACCCGCGCCTCGGCCCCGTCGGCCAGGGCGAGGACGGTGGTGTAGCTCCACTCCCCATGATCCACCACGGAAGCCGAGACCGCCCGGAACGCCTCGGCGGGGAGGGAGGCTTCTTCGAACGCTTCGCGGGCGGCGGCTCCTCGCGCCGTCTCACCGGCTTCGATGGCCCCGCCGGGCAGCGCCCAGGTGCGGCCGTGGTGCACCCACCAGGCGCGCCGCTGCAGGAGAACGCCGCGCGCGGGATCGACGAGCAGCAGCCCGGCGGCGCCGTAGCGGCCCCAGTGCAGGTGCCCGCAGGAGCAGCGGACGAAGACGCTCGCGGACGGGGCACTCACCCGTCCAGCCTGTCACACTCCCGCTACCGCGGTCGTGAGTGGGAAACTGGCTTAGAACACTGTGCGCTGTCTCAGGACATATCGGACAGATATGTCTCAGGACTTCCCGGACAGTTTCTGGTTGGTGAGGCGTTGGTAGCGTACCGAGCGGTCTAGCGTGAGTTGGCGGGCGACCGTGTCGTCGACCATGACGGTGACGCGGTCGCCTTGCCAGTAGACGGTGGCGGCGTGCCCGGCCCAGGTGCGTCCCAGGACGATGGAGCAGCCGGAGAAGGCGATCACGCCGGTGGCGGAGACGGGGCGGGTGGTGACGCCGCTGGGCCGGCGGGGCCCGGTGGCGGGGGTGGCTTTGGGGCGGGCGTCGTAGCGTTGCTGGGGTGTCTGACCGTCGAGGCTTTGGTGGCGGCGGTTGTTGTACTCCTGTCGGTATTCGTCGAGAAGCTGTTGCAGGGCAGCAAGGTTCTTGGCGGGTGGTCGGGCGGCGAGCCATTTCTGCAAGGTCTGGTGGAGGCGTTCGTTTTTGCCGCAGGTCTGCGGGTGGTGCGGGGTGGAGGCGATGCTGGTGACCCCGAGTTCGGCGAGGTGGCGTTCCAGTTCGACCATCCAGCCGCGGTGGCGGCCGGTGAAGGCGAGCCCGTTGTCGGACAGGAGTTTTACAGGTACGCCGTAGCCGGCGAAGGCGTGTTGTAGCGCGGTCCAGGTGTCGGCGGTGGTTTCGCCGGGGGCGGCGTAGGAGCCGACGTCGAGGCGGGAGTGGTCGTCGAGGATCTGGAGGATGCAGACCTTGGTGCCGTCGGCGAGGTGGTGCTCCATGCCGTCGATCTGCCAGCAGCCGTTGGGGTCGGCGTAGGTGAACCGGCGCCGGGTCCGGGGTTTCTTGCGCGGCTGCGGGACGATCTGGCCGTGGGCGCACAGGATCCGGTGGATCGAGGCCCGCGACGGGACCGGGGTGACCCCGGCGTCCTTCAGCCGCCAGCGGATGGAGATCGGGCCGTTGTCGAGGCCTGCCTCGGCCAGTTCCTTGCGGGCCCGCAGCACCGCCTCGGCCACCGCCGCGCTGAGGGTGCTGGGGCGGTGGTGCGGGGCAGTGCTGCGGCGGGTGAACCCGCTGGCTCCCTCCGTGCGGAACCGGGTTACATACTTGTAGAAGGTGTCCCGGGACACGCCGTGCTCGTGGCAGAACCGCGCCACGTTGATCTTCTCGCCGTGAGCGGCCTGCGCGACCGCGGCGACGAACTCAGGATCCATCGAAAACCCTGTTCTGCCCATCGCCGCATGATCACCACAAAAGCCCTGGTCACCACACCGACAGGCCGATCAGTGTCCGCGATGTCCTGAGACATCAACTGTCGGCGATGTCCTGAGCTGCGGCACAGGGTTAGAACACTGTTTCTCACTCACGACCAGCCGCGGCAGACTCGGGACCGGCGTGCTTCGCGCCGGTCAGACCGGGGTCTTGACTGCCGCTTCCAACGCCAGGGCCGCCGCGCCCACGATTGCCGTGTCGTCGCCCAGGTGGGCCGTCCGGATCCGGGCCAGCGGCCGGTGCCTCGCTCCCGTGATCGCCCCCG
Source organism: Amycolatopsis sp. NBC_01488 (assembly GCF_036227105.1). Classification (NCBI taxonomy): domain Bacteria; kingdom Bacillati; phylum Actinomycetota; class Actinomycetes; order Pseudonocardiales; family Pseudonocardiaceae; genus Amycolatopsis; species Amycolatopsis sp. NBC_01488. The sequence goes on from NZ_CP109434.1 coordinate 9,181,017, forward strand.
CGTAGTGCTCCCGAGCCTCGTCCAGGAACAACGGCGCCGACTCCGACACGCCGCCGCCGATCACGATGATCTCCGGGTCGAACACGTCCGCCACCAAGGCCAGGCCTTCGCCGAGCCACTTGGCCAGCTCCGCCATCGCCAGCTGGGCGATCGGGTCGCCGTCGCGGGCCGCGCCGGCCACTCGCCGGCCCGTCACCGAGCCCGGGTCGCCCGCGACCTGGGGGGCCAGCACCGTCGAGCGGCCCGGGTGGCGCGCCAGCAGCTCCACCGCCGTCGCCGCCAATGCCGTTCCGCTGCAGTAACGCTCCCAGCAGCCGTACTTGCCGCACGGGCACGGCCGGCCGCCGCGGACCACCGTCAGGTGGCCCAGCTCGGGCGCCACTCCATACGCGCCGCGGAACAGCTTGCCGTCCAGCAGCAGGCCCGCTCCGATGCCCGTGCCCAGCGCCACCAGCGCCGCCACCTGGGCGCCGCGGGCCGCGCCGAAGCGGTGCTCGCCGACGATCGCCGAATTGACGTCGTGCTCCAGCAGCACCGGCAGGCCGACGCGCTTCTCGATCCGGTCCGCGACCGGCGCACCGCGCCAGGCCAGGTGCGGCGCGAACATCACCGACCGGCGGTCGCGCGCCACGAAGCCGGCCACCGCGAGCCCGACCCCCGCCACCTCGTGCCGGTTGCGCAGGTCCTCGACGACGCCGGCGATGGCGTCCTCGAGGGCGCCTTCCTCGCTCGGCGTCGACACGCGTGCCGTGTCGAGCAGGGAGCCGTGCTCGTCCACCACGCCGGCCCGGACGCTCGTCCCGCCGACGTCCACCCCTATCGTCCGCACTCAGCTCTCCCGATCCGGCCGCCACTCGTCCCGTCTGCGGACGGTGATGTGCTGCACCCGCGACGACGCGGGGGTGTCCGCGGGCCGCGGTGCGGGCCGGAACCCGGGCATGTGCAGGCCACCCTCCGGCTCCCAGCGGTCCGCGAGCACCGCGCGCAGCAGGGCGACCAGCTGCGCGAGCTGCTCGACCAGCCGCGCGACCAGCTCGGGCCGCTCACCTCGCACAACGGCGACGATCGCACAGAGCGGGCACCACCCGCACGCCGAACCGTCCGCTTTCGCCTCGTCAGGCGTTCCGTGCCCCGCGGCGACCACGCCTTCGAGCCACGGCGCCGCCTTCTCCACGACCAGCTCGACGAGCAGGCGGAGTTCCTCCGCGAGCCGCGGCCCGTGTTCGTCTTCGCTCACCCGCGTCCCCGGTTCCCGGCCAGGCGCACGGCCAGGCCGTCGGCGTCGGATTCCGCGCCGGTGATCCGGCACGGCCGCAGCGACTCCGGCAGGGCGATGAGCCTGCGGAAGCCGTCCACGGTGATCGCCAGGTCGTCGTCGACGCGGGCGAGGTCGACCTCGGCGTCCCGCCCGAGCGGGATCGCGATGCGCAGCGTGTACCCGTCCGGCGCGGGCCGCACCCGCAGCAACGGGGTCACGGGCGTCCCGTCGCCGTCCAGGGGGTCGGCGCCGTGGTAGAGCTCGGCGGCGATCTCCAGCAGCGCGGGCAGCCCGACCGGTTCGAGCGCGCGGTGCTCGACGCGGGACACCGCCGTGAACCCGGCCGCCGCGAGTTCGCCGAGCACGGCGTCCTGCTGCGTCCGGCGGGTGCGCAGCCACGAAGCGGCGCCGCCGCGCCAGATCCCGGGTGCGGGCATCAGGCGGTTGGCGATCAGGCCGTCGACGGCGATGCCGCGCAGGGCCAGGGAGCTGAGCGTGCGCCGCGCCTCGGCGACGACCACCCGCTCCGGCGTCAGCACCAGCCGGACCGTGGTGACCGACGGCTGGGTGAGCAGCGTGCGCAGCCCGTCGAGGTGGGCGCCGAGCCGGCGCACCGGCTCGGTGACGCGGCGCCCGAACACGCGGGGCAGGTAGCCGGAGACGGCTTCGGGCAGGGCGAGCAGCCGCAGCGTCTCGGCCGTCGGCCCGCAGTCGACGACGATGGTCTCCCACGGCCCGTCCTCGGCCAGCCGGCGGACCTCGGTGAGGGCGAGCAGCTCGTCGACGCCGGGCAGGACCGTCAGCTCCTCGGCGTCCAAGGTGTCGAGGCCGACGCCGGCCAGGAAGGTCTGCAGCTCGGCGCGCAGCCGGTGCCAGGTGGTGTCCACCAGGGTGCGCGAGTCGATCTGCACGGCCGAAAGCAGCGCGTCCACTTCGGACGGTTCGGCGCCGAGCGGGTGGCCGAAGGCGTCGCCGAGCGAGTGCGCCGGGTCGGTGGACACGACGAGCGTCTTCCTGCCGCGGGCCGCCAGTGCGGCGCCGGTGGCCGCGGCCAGCGTGGTCTTCCCGACACCCCCCTTGCCGGTGAACAGCAGGATCCGCACGCGGCTACCCCTCGGCCCGCTTCTTGAGCTCCTTCAACGCGGTGTCCATGACCATCTTCTCGGCCTTGCGGCGCAGCAGGCCGATCATCGGCAGCGCCAGCTCGACCGACAGCGTGTAGGTGACGCGCGTCCGGCCGCCGAGGTCCTCCAGCGCGTACCGGCCGTTCTGCGCCTTCTGCATCTGGCCCTTGACCAGGTGCCAGCTGACGCCGAGGCCGTCGCCGTCCCAGTCGTACTCGAGGGTGTAGACGTCCTTGATCGGGCCCGCGTCGAGGGTGAGCTTGACCTGCTTGGCGCGCCCGGCACCGTCGGTGTCGAGGACCTCGGCCTGCCGGACGGCCTTGGCCCATTCCGGGTACGCGGGGAAGTCGGCGATCACGGCCATCACCCGGCTGGGCTCGGCGTCGACCTCGATGGACTGTGTGGACTGCTCGGCCATGGGACGAAGCGTAGCCGCCGCGGTCGGTCACCAGCGCAGCACGTACGGCTGTCCGGTTTCCTTGAAGTGACCCACGTTACGGCACTCGGTCAGGCCGACCCGGGCACGCGAGGCGAGCGGCTGGTGCACGTGCCCGAACACCGACCAGCGCGGCCGCTGGGCGCGGATCAGCTCCAGCAGCGCCGTCGAGCCGATCTCGCTGCGGCGCGCGACGACGTCGTAGGTCAGCTCGGGCAGCGCGGGCGGACCGTGCGTGCACAGGACGTCGACCTCGGTCAGCGCGGCCACGCTCGCGTCGTAGTCCTCGCGATCCCGCAGGTAGGGACGCCACGCGGCACCCTTGCGGCGGCGCGGGACGACGCCGTCGGGCAGCAGCGCGCCGCCGACGAACCCGAACCGCAGGCCGCCGATCTCGGCCACCTCGCCGTCCAGCACCTGGATGCCCTCGCCGGCGAACTCGGGCCAGAGCGCCGGGGTGTCGACGTTGCCGGGGGTGGCGTAGGTGGGCGCGGTCATCGCCGCGAACAGCGCCGCGTACTGGGTGTGGATGGCCTCGTCGACGGCGCCGGCCGGGTCCTCGAGGCTCGCCCAGAGCGTCCGGGAGAAGGCAACGGTTTCGTCACGGGTGCCCTCGCGGCGCAGCCGGGCGAACTCGCCCACCTTCTCCGCGCCGAACAGGGCACCCATGATGCCCTTCTCGTGCTCCCGGTAGTCGACGAAGTCCAGCAGGTCGCCGAGCACGACCAGCGCGTCGGCCCCGTCCCCCGCCCGCTTCAGCGCGTCCGCGTTGCCGTGCACGTCCGAGACGACGTGTACCCGCACCCCTGGTCCCCTTACTCGTCACCGCGCGGCGGAACTCCGGGCTCGCGCCCGTCCTCCAGGATCTCCTTGAGCCCGAGTGCGATCGCCTTCGCCGCGCGGGCCCGCCGGTCGAACTCCCGGCGCAGGTCGCGTGGCGCCAGTGCCCGGGGCGTCCCGGCCGCGTCGGCGGGGGTCGCCCGCAGGAAGTAGTGCAGCAGGGTGCCGTCGAGCACCGGCTCGAGCCAGACCTCCATCGTACCGACGAGCGCGCCCCGCACGGTCCAGCGCAGACCCTTGTCGCCCCGGTCGGTGTAGACCTCCAGGACCAGGTCGGGCCAGTAGCGCCGCCAGGACGCCGGTGCGGCGAAGACCGCGGCCACGGTGGCCGGCGGAACGGCGAGGAACGTCTCGTCGACGATGTCGAGTGAGGGTGGCGCGTTCACGTGCGAAGAATGTCACGCCCTCGCCGTGCAGGGGCGATCAGCATGGTCTTAAGGTGCTCACCACGCTAAGTTGACTGGCGGGTAACAGCGGTGTCGCCCACCGCACGCGTTGAACACGGAGGTCCACGTGCGCGAATACAGCGCTCCCGCCGGCAAGCCGGTGGCCGACGACGAGAACATGTCCGATGTCGTCTGGGCGAACGCCGAGCGGTTCTCCGACGTGGTGAGCTTCCGCCGCCAGGTCGACGGGACCTGGCTGGACGTCACGGCCAAGGAGTTCGCCGGCCAGGTGCTGGCCGTGGCCAAGGGCCTGGCCCAGGCCGGGATCGGCCGCGGCGACCGCGTCGCCATCATGTCCAAGACCCGCTACGAGTGGACGCTGATCGACTTCGCGATCTGGGCGGCGGGCGCGGTGACGGTGCCGATCTACGACACCTCCTCCCCCGAGCAGGTGTACTGGATCCTCTCCGACTCGGCCGCGAAGGGCGTGTTCGTCGAGACGAACGGCCACGCCGCGGCCGTCGGCGAGATCCGGGACCGGCTCACCGAGCTGGACCACACGTGGCAGATCGAGGGCGACTCCCCCGCGGTCGAAGAGCTCTCCGCGATCGGGGCGACGCTGTCGGACGACGAGCTGCACGAGCGCCGCCGCGACGTGACCGCGGACGAGCTCGCCACGATCGTCTACACCTCGGGCACCACCGGCCGCCCCAAGGGCGTCGAGCTGACCCACCGCAACCTGCTGGCCGAGATCCGCGCCGACATCGAGGCGTTCCCGCAGCTGATGGAGCAGGGCAACTCGCTGCTGTGCTTCCTGCCGCTGGCGCACGTGCTGGCCCGCGCGATCGCCGTGACCGCGCTCACCGCCCGCGTCACCCTCGGGCACACCCCGGACGTCAAGAACCTGGTCGCCGACCTGGGCACGTTCCGCCCGACGTTCGTCGTCGCGGTGCCGCGCGTGTTCGAGAAGGTCTACAACTCGGCGAAGCAGAAGGCCCACGGCGACGGCAAGGGCAAGATCTTCGACGCCGCCGAGGCCGTCGCGGTCGCCTACAGCGAGGCGCAGGACAAGGGCGGCGCCGGGGTCGCGCTGAAGGCCAAGCACCTGGTGTTCGACAAGCTCGTCTACGGCAAGCTGCGCGCGGCCCTCGGCGGCCGCTGCGTCGCGGCGGTGTCCGGCGGCGCCCCGCTCGGCGCGCGGCTGGCGCACTTCTTCCGCGGCATCGGCGTCCCGGTGTTCGAGGGCTACGGCCTGACCGAGACGTCCGCGGCGGCGAACGTCAACACCCAGACGGCGTTCCGCGTCGGCACGGTCGGCAAGCCGGTCAACGGCACGTCGGTCCGCATCGCCGACGACGGCGAGGTCCTGCTCAAGGGCGACGTCGTCTTCCGCGCGTACTACAACAACCCGCAGGCGACGGCCGAGTCCCTCACCGACGGCTGGTTCCACACCGGCGACCTCGGCGAGCTGGACGTCGACGGCTTCCTCAAGATCACCGGCCGCAAGAAGGAGATCATCGTCACGGCGGGCGGCAAGAACGTGGCGCCGTCCGGCCTCGAGGACACCATCAAGGCGGCCCCGCTGGTCAGCCAGGCGATGGTGGTCGGCGACCAGCGCCCGTTCATCGCGGCGCTGGTGACGGTGGACGAGGAGTATTTCCCGGCGTGGAAGTCCCAGCACAACAAGCCTTCTTCGGCGACGGTCGCGGATCTTTCGGCCGACCCGGACCTGCTCGCGGAGATCCAGGCCGCCGTCGACGAGGCGAACAAGCAGGTGTCGAAGGCCGAGGCGATCAAGAAGTTCACGGTGCTGGCCAACGACTTCACCGAGCAGGGCGGCGAGATCACGCCGAGCCTGAAGCTGAAGCGCAACGTGGTCTCGAAGAACTACGCCGACGCGATCGAGGGCCTGTACAAGAAGTGAGTGCTCACCGCTGGGCCGCGATGAAGTCGCGGTACCAGCGGTAGCTCGCGCGTGGGGTGCGCTGCTGCGTCGCGTAGTCCACGTGCACCAACCCGAACCGGTGCTGGTAGCCGTGGGCCCACTCGAAGTTGTCCAGCAGCGACCAGCAGAAGTACCCCCGCAGGTCGACGCCCGCCGCCGCGGCGGTGCGTGCTGCCTCGATGTGCTCGCTCAGGAACGAAATGCGCTCGTAGTCGGCCAAATCGCTCCGGTCGGCGTACACGCAGCCGTTCTCCGTCACGTACATCGGCGGCAGCCCGGGGTAGCGGTTGTGCAGGCCGACCAGGGCTTCGATGAGGCCCTCCGGCTCCACCGGCCAGCCCATGCCCGTGCGCGGGACGTCCGGCAGGCGCGTCGTGTCCACGCCGATGTCGGTCACCGTGCGCTGCGCCGGGTCGGGCTCGCGGTGCGGCGCGTCCGCCACGTGCAGCCGGTAGTAGTAGTTGACGCCCAGGTAGTCCAGCGGCGCGGCGATCGTCTGCAGGTCGCCGTCGTGGCGGAACGAGAAGTCCGACACGCCGTCGAACATCGCCGCCAGGCCCGGCGCGTACCGGCCGCCGAACAGCGGGTCGGTGAACTGGCGCCGCAGCAGCGTGTCCTGACGCGCGGCCGCCGCGGCGTCCGCGGCCGAGTCCGTCACCGGTATCGCCGGCGACTGGTTGAGGACGATCCCGAACTGATGCCGCGGCAGTGCCTGCGAACGCATGGCCCGCACCGCCAGGCCGTGGCCGAGCAGCAGGTGGTGCGCGGCGGCGAGGGCGCCGTGCCCCTCCCGCGCGCCCGGCGCGTGCCGTCCTTCGCCGTAGCCCGCGACCGCGCACGGGTACGGCTCGTTCAGCGTCGTCCAGTGGTCGACGACGTCGCCGAGTTCTTCGTGCACCAACGCCGCGTAGTCGGCGAACCGCGACGCCGTGTCGCGCGACCGCCAGCCGCCGTCGTCCTCCAGGGCCTGCGGCAGGTCCCAGTGGTACAGCGTCAGGAACGGCTCGATCTCCTGCTCGCGCAGGGCTTCCACGAGCCGCCGGTAGAAGTCGAGGCCCCGGCGTTCGGCGCGGCGGCCGTCCGGCTGGATCCGTGGCCAGGACACCGAAAACCGGTAGGAGTCGACGCCCAGGTCGCCGAGCAGGGCGAGGTCGGCACGCCAGCGGTGGTAGTGGTCGGCCGCCGGTTCGCCGGTGTCGCCGCCGGCGATCGCGCCGGGCACCGCCGCGAAGGTGTCCCAAATGGACGGTCCGCGCCCGTCGGATCGGATGGCGCCCTCGATCTGGAAGGCCGACGTCGCGACGCCCCAGCGAAAGCCGGGCGGGAAACTGGTGGTCACGGTGATCTCCGGGAGGGTCAGCCCTTGAGCGCGCCCTGCATGATGCCGCCCACGATCTGGCGGCCGAACAGCAGGAACACGAGCAGGACGGGGACGGTGCCGATGGTGGCGGCGGTGAGCACGAGCGTGTAGTCGGTGGTATAGCCACTGGCCAGTGTGGACAGTGCGGTTTGGACGGTCGGGTTCTCCGGCACCAGCACCACCAGCGGCCAGAAGAAGTCGTTCCACGCCTGCATGAACGTGAACAACCCGAGCACCGCCGCGGCCGGGCGAGCGGCCGGCAAGGCGACGTGCCAGAACAGCCGCAGCGAGCCGCAGCCGTCCATCCGCCCGGCTTCCAGCAGCTCCAGAGGCAGCGCGCGGTCGAAGTACTGGCGCATGAAGAACACGCCGAACGCGGTCACCAGGCCGGGCACGATCACCGCCTGCAACTGCCCGGCCCACCCGAAGTCGGCCATCATCATGTAGAGCGGCACGACGCCCAGCTCCGTCGGGATCGCCTGGGTGGCGACCACGACGAGCAGCAGCACAGTCCGGCCACGGAACTTCAGCTTGGCGAAGGCGAATCCGGCCAGCGTCGAGAACAGCACCACGGACACGGTGATCGTGCCCGCGACGATCATCGAGTTCCCGAGCGCCAGCGCGAAGTCCGTCTCGTCGAAGACGCGGGCGATGTTCTCGAACAGGTGCCCGCCCGGCACGAGGACCGGCGGCACCCGGCCGACCGCCTCCGTCGTTTGCGAGGAGACGACGAACGACCAGTACACGGGGAACGCCGAGCCGGCCAGGATCGCGACCAGCGCGGCGTAGGTCCACGGGCTCGCGACCCGCCGGACGAGCCGCCGCGTGCGGCCGGGCGTCGCCGGCGGCGCGGGCGCGGCCGGGGTCAGCACGGAAGTCATGTCCGCTCCTCAGTCCGTTTGGATGCGCCGGGTCACCAGGTACGACAGGCCCGCGACGAGCATCGTGGCCACGGCCAGGATCAGCGCGATCGCCGAGCTGTAGCCGAAGTCGTACTTGGTGAACCCCTGCTCGTAGAGGTAGAGCGCGGCGGTCTGGAACTGCCGGTCCGACCCGCCGGTGGCGGCCGCCGTGCCCGGGTTGAACAGCAGCGGCTCGGCGAGCAGCCGCATGTTCCCGGTCGTCGCGATCACCGTGGAGAAGATGATCTGCGGCCGCAGCAGCGGCACGGTGATCCGCCAGAACTGCTGCCACCCGCGGGCGCCGTCGAGCGTCGCGGCTTCGTACATGCTCGACGGGATCGCCTGCATCGACGCCAGGAAGATCAGCGCGTGGTAGCCGGTCCAGCGCCACACCACCATCGCCGCGATGGCGGTGTGCGAGCTGGCCGTGCCGGCCTGCCAGTCGACGTGCCCGCCGCCGAACCAGCTCAGCACCCAGTTCACCAGGCCGAAGTCCCGGCCGAACAGCTGCGCGAAGATGATCGTCACCGCCGCCACCGAGGTGATGTTCGGCAGGATCATCCCCATCCGGAACAGCGTCCGGCCGTGCAGCCTGCGGTTGAGCAGGTGCGCGACGGTGAGCGCGAACAGGATCTGCGGGATCGTGGTCAGCAGCCACAGGCTGACCGTGTTCCCCATCGCGTTCCAGAAGTACGGGTCGTGGAACAGCAGCTGCTCGTAGTTGCCGAACCCGATGAACGTCGCGCCCTCGGCGTCGAGCAGGTTGCGCTTCTGCAGCGACACGAAAGCCGTGTACAGCAGCGGGAACAGCCCGAAGACGCCGAAGATCAGGAAGTAGGGGCTGATGAAGCCGAACGGCGACAGCTTGACGTCCCACTTGTGCCGCCGGTCGGCCCAGGAGAGGGCCATCACTTCAGCTTCGCGACGTCACCGACCAGCTGCTGCCACGCCGCCGCGCCGTCCTGCTTGCCCTGCTCGACGCGCTGCATCGCGTTGCCGAACTCGGTCTGGACATCGCCGGCCTTCGGGCCCTGGTACTGCGGGTTCAGCTTCTTCGCCGCGTCGGTGAAGAGCTTGCCGACGGGCGCGTTGTTGAAGAACGGGTTGGTGTAGCCGGTGATCTTCGGGTCGTCGTACAGCGACGGCGTCGAGGGCAGCAGGCCCTGGCTGGTGAACACCTTCGCCTGCTGCTCGGGGGCGGTCAGCCACGCGGCGAGGTCGGCGGCTTCCTTGGTGTGCTTGCCCTGCTTCGGCACGGTCAGGTACGAGCCGCCCCAGTTGCCGCCCCCGCCGGGCACGGTCGCGACGTCCCACTTGCCCGCGGTGTCCGGTGCCTGGTCCTTGATCTTGGTCATCATCCAGGCCGGGCAGGTGACGGTGGCGAACTGGCCCTGGGTGAAGCCGGTGTTCCAGGTCGGCGTGCTGTAGAGCAGGCCCGCGGAGAGGTTCGCCTTGACGGCGTCGACGACCTGGTCCCAGCCGGTCCGCAGCGCCGGGTTGCGGTCGACGACGAGCTGGTCGCTCTGGTCGTAGTAGCCGACCGGCGCCTGGCCGACGATCGCGTTGAGCACGGTCGGGCCGCCGTCCATGAACTTGACGCCGTTCGGGCGTGGGCCTGGAAGCGCTTACCCGCGTCGAAGAACGCCTGCCACGTCGGCCAGAGCGCGGAGACGGCGTCGCGGTCGGCGGGCAGGCCCGCCTTTTCGAAGAGGTCGCGGCGGTAGCAGATGGCCAGGCCGCCGACGTCGGTGCCGTAACCGATCTGCTGCCCGCCCTTGGCCAGCGACGCGGACCACTTCCAGCCGAGCCAGCGGTTCTTGAGCTGGTCGCCGCCGACGGTGTTCAGGTCGACGAACTTGTCCGGCGTCGCCTTGAACTGGGCGACGTACCCGGTGTCGATCGCTTCGATGTCCGCGGCGCCGCCGCCGGTGGCCAGGTGCGCGGCCAGGTTCTTGTGGTGGTCGGAGTAGGCGGCGGTCCGCTCGGTGATTTCGATGTCCGGGTGCGCCGCCTGGTACTCCTTGATCAGGTCGGTGTAGCCGAAGTTGCCGAAGAGGCCGAGGCTGAGCTTGATCTTGCCGCCGCCGGCGTCGCCGCTCCCGCAGCCGCTCAACGCGGTGACAGCGGCGCAGACGACCGCCAGGACGAGGCGGGTTGTCGTTTTCGGGCGCATGAGATCTCCGTTGTTCTGCGGGCCGGTCGGAAAACGCGGGACCCATGAGAGCGCTCCCAGCAGCCCTTCGTCAAGTAACGAAATGGCAACACGTCGGGGTATTTACCCAGTCAGAGATCGTGTGTTAGGAATGTAACCGGTTACAGCTGTGATATTCGAGGCTTCGCCTCGGTCGGGGGCTCCGCCACCCGAACCCCCGAAAGCAGCACAGGAGGTCAGCATGGTCACCGCCCGCGAGATCGCCCAGCTCTGCGGGGTTTCGGTCGCGACCGTGTCGCGGGTGTTCAACCGCCCCGCCACGGTCAGCGCGACGACGCGCGAACACGTCGAGCGCGTTGCCCGAGAGCTCGACTTCTCGCCGAACGAGTCGGCCCGGGCCCTGTCGCGGCAGCAGTCGGCGATGGTCGGGCTGGTCTGGGACACCGACCACCGGCGGCCCGGCTGGCGGCACCCGTTCCTGCAGGACCTGTTGCTGGGCCTCAAGTCCGCGCTCAGCTCGCACGGGTACCACCTGCTGATGCTCGCCACGAGCGACGACGCCCGCGACCGCCACCCGGGCGTGTCGCTGGCCGACCCGATCGCGTACGTGCGCATGACCCGGCGCCACCACCTGGCCGGGCTGGTGCTGATCGACAGCGGGACCGACGCCGAGGCGTTCACCGCGTTCGCCCAGTCCGGGCTGCCGTGCGTCGCGCTCGACGTGGCGCTGTCGGGGCCGCGGGCGACCTACGTGACCTCGGACAACGCGGCGGGCGCGGCGGAAGCCGTCCGGCACCTGGCCGCGCTGGGCCACGACCGGATCGCGACGATCACCGGCCCCCGCGGCAACGCGCCCGCCGCCGCCCGCACCGAGGGCTACCGGCGCGGGCTGGCCGAAGCGGGGCTGCCGGCGCGTGCGGACTTCGTGGTCACCGGCGACTTCTACCGCGAGAGCGGGTTCGTCGGGATGCGGCGACTGCTGGCCCGCAAGGACCCGCCGACGGCGGTGTTCGCGGCGAGCGACGAGATGGCGGTCGGCGCCCTGCTGGCGGCCCGCGCGGCCGGCCTGCGGGTACCGGCCGACCTGGCGGTCGTCGGGTTCGACGACATCGAGGTGGCGTCCCTGGTCGACCCGGCGCTGACGACCGTCGCCCAGGACAAGCCGGGCTTCGGCACCGCGGCGGCGGGGGCGTTGCTGGCGATGATCGAAACCGGGACGGCGCCGGATCCGGTGCACTTGCCGACGAAACTGGTGGTCCGCGACTCCTGCGGCACCTAACCGCCGATCTTGGTGTCCCAGTCGATGTGGTGCTCGTAGACCCAGCCCGGCTTTTCGCCGACGTCCTGCCCCGCGCTCGCGGCCACCAGCTTCTCCACCCGCTCGCGTCGCAACCCTTCGTACGCGGTGAAAGCCGACACCGGATCCGGCAGGTCGCGCAGGCACTGCGCCAGGATCACGCCGTCCTCCAAGGCCATCGACGCACCCTGCGCGGCAGCCGGGGACGCGGCGTGCGCGGCGTCGCCGGTCAGGACCATTTCCGGAGTCGACCAGACGCGCGTCTCGGGAACGTCGTAGGAGTGGCCGCCGAACACCTCGTCGCCGGTCGCCGCGATGATTTCCGCGCACGGCAACGGTTCCCCGGCGAACGCCGCGTGCGCGAACTCGCGCCAGCCCGCCGGGGTGACCGCCGCGATCTCGTCGCGGGGCCGCTCGGTGTCCGGGATGCGGGCGAACCAGAACGTGGCGCCGTCCGGGTCGGTCGTGAACCCGAACGCCGCCTTGCTGCCGCGGACCATCCGGTAGAGCCCGGGCGCCGACGGCAAACCGGGCGCGCGCGTGTAGCCGTAGACGATGGTCAGCCCGGTGTAGCGCGGCTCGTCCGCGGCCGGGTCGATCAGCCGCCGGACGACCGAGCGCAGGCCGTCGGCACCGACCAGGACGTCTCCGGTCTCGGTGGTTCCGTCAGCGAACTCGGCCGTGACGCCGCCGGCCCCGGTCCGCGCGCCCACCAGCCGTTTCCCGCGTTTGAGCGGTACGCCCCGGCGCGCGGCTTCGTCCTGCAGGGCGCGGTAAAGCGTCGCGCGGGTCAGCGTGCGCGGCCGGTCGCGGCCTTCGGTGTCGAACTCGTTCTGCCCCACTGTTTCCCCGGTCGGGGCAACGAGCTCGACGCCGTACGCGGCGAAGGACGCGTCGATCACCGGCCGGTCGGCGCCGATCGCGCGCAGGGCGTCCATGCCGTTGTGCATGATCGTGAGGAACGCGCCGATGTCGTCCCCGCCGGCCGGGTAGGCCTCGAAGACCACCGGATCGTGTCCCGCGAGCTTCGCCGCCATCGCCGTGACCGTGCCGGAAATGCCGCCACCCGCGACCAGAACTCGCACCCTGCTCCCCCTCGTGGACTCCGCGTGCCGCCGCTCACGACGTTACCGTGACGGCGGCACGCGGCGCTCACTCCTTGGCGCCACTGGTCGCGATGTCGCCGTTGAGGCCGCGCGGGTAGAACCCGCCCGAGGAGACCTTGTCCGGGTTGAGGTAGGCGATGTTGAGCACGCGGTCGGCCGAACGCCCGAACGCGATGCCGTTGGCGTCCGCGGGGACGAGGTTCGCCTTGCCGTCCTTGAGCACGCCTTCGTCGTCGTCGGCCTTGCCGTCGAGGCTGTCGCGGGCGTCGGAGATCTTGTTCGTGACGTCGCCCAGGCCGCGTTCGAACAGCTGCGAACGCACGATGCCCGCGTGGTAGGCCTCGACCGCGAGGATGCCCGCCGCCGCGTCGAGGAACGTCTTGTTGTTGACCAGCGGCGCCGCGCCCTTGTAGGCCGACACGCCAACGTCTTCGAACAGGAACGCGGCGAGCAGGAAGTTGTTCTCGCTCGCGAACGGGTCGAAGGTCTGCTGCTTGTTGATCACGCCCGCCGCCTGCATGGCGGCGGTGAAGCTGTTCTGGAAGTCGATCTCCGGCTGCGCGACGGCGGCCTTGTCGAGCGCCTTGCGCAGGAACGTCACGTGCGCGACCTCGTCGCCGGCGATCTCCTGGACGATCTGCTTGGTCTGCTCGCTCTTGAACTTCACGGCGTGTCCGCCGGAGACCTTGCCCAGGTTGCCGATGCCGTTGACGTACTTCTCGTTCAGCCCGTAGCCGTAGACGGCGAACGAGTACAGGTTCGCCTCGAGGTACTCCAGGTTGAGCGCGAAGTTCAGCACGGCGGCGTCGCTGGCGGCCTCCTTCGCCGCGTCACCGCCCTGCGCGCCGTACTGCTGCGTCGCGCCGGCCGAGCCGAGGCCCAGCGACAGCGCGGTACCGAGCGCACCGGCGCCCGCGACGCCGAGGCCCGCCGCTCCCGCAGCCTTGAGGAAGCGGCGGCGGTCGGTCGCGTTCTCCGCGCTGCGCTCGATCAGCTGCTCTGTGTAGCGTTTTCCGAACACCGGGGGACGTCCTCTCGTGACGAGTTCGTCCACCTCACCCAACGGTGATACGTACCCGGACGGCCCCCGGCTCGGTCAAATCGGGAAAAAGTTCTTCCCGATTCCGTTCTCGCAGGTCAGGCGCGCTCGGCCGCGGCGAGCCGGACGCACACGGCGAGCGCGCGCACGGCCTCCTCGACGTCGGCGAGCACCGGGAACGTCGGCGCGATGCGGATGACCGCGTCGGCCGGGTCGTCGCCGTGCGGGTGGGTCGCCCCGGCGGGGGTCAGCGCGACACCGGCCTCCTTCGCCAGCCGCACGACCTCCTTCGCGGTGCCCTCGGGCACGGTCAGCGACACGAAGTACCCGCCGGTCGGCTTGGTCCAGGACGCCAGGTCCGAGAGTTCCTCGGTGAGGATGCGGTCGACGGCCTCGAACTTCGGGCCGATGATCGCGGCGTGTTTGCGCATGTGCGCGCGGACGCCGTCCTCGTCCTTGAGGAAGAGGGCGTGCCGCAGCTGGTTGACCTTGTCGGGGCCGATGGTCCGCTTGCCGATGTTGCCGATCCACCAGGCCAGGTTGGCCTCGGACGCGCCGAAGAAGCCGACGCCGGCACCGGCGTAGGTGATCTTCGAGGTCGAGCCGAAGACGAACACGCGGTCGGCGTTGCCCGCCGCGGTGGCCAGCGCGAGGAGGTCGGCCAGGGCCGGCTCGTCGTCGGTCAGGTGGTGCACCGCGTAGGCGTTGTCCCAGAAGATCCGGAAGTCGGGCGCCGCGGTGGTCATGGTGGCGAACCGCCGGACAACCTCGTCACTGAACGTGACGCCGGTGGGGTTGCTGTACTTCGGCACGCACCAGATGCCCTTGACGGCGGCATCCTCGGCGACGAGCCGCTCGACGACGTCCATGTCGGGGCCCTGGTCGGTCATCGGCACGGGGACCAGCTCGATGCCGAAGCGCTCGGTGAGCGCGAAGTGCCGGTCGTAGCCCGGGACGGGGGCGAGGAACTTCAGGTTCGGCTCGTCGGCCCAGCGCCGCTCGGCGCCGGGGAGCTGGGACAACAGCGCCTGGACGACGGCGTCGTGCATCAGTTCGAGGCTGGAGTTGCCGGCGGCCAGCAGCTGCTCGGCGGGGACCTGCAGCGCGCCCGCGAAGATGCGGCGCAGCTCCGGCAGGCCCTTGAGGCCGCCGTAGTTGCGGACGTCGGTGCCGTCCTCGGCCTTGAAGGTGCCGTCGCCCGGGAGGTCCAGCAGGCCGTTCGCGAGGTCGAGCTGCGCCGGGGACGGCTTGCCGCGGGTGATGTCGAGGGAGAGGCCGCGGTCGACCAGGGCCGCGTAGTCGCGGCGGGCCGTGTCGACGTCGACGGAAGCAGTGGTCATGGCGTCAACGCTAAAC